>CANGFV010000116.1 GCA_947453225.1 Pseudomonadota bacterium | reverse complement strand
AGGCACCAGCAGGTTCTGGTAAAACTGAGTTACTCACTCAGCGTTATCTGCGATTGCTGGCATGTGTCGAAAAGCCAGAGCAAATTCTGGCCATTACGTTTACGCGCAAAGCTGCAAATGAAATGCGTAACCGTATTTTGAAGTATTTACAAGAAGCCCATGGCCCACGACCGAATGCTCCACATCAAGCCAACAATTGGGACTTGGCGCAAGCTGCTCTAGCTGCAAATGATCGCTATGGCTGGCAATTAGAGCAGCATTCATCACGACTGCGAATTCAAACTATTGACTCTTTCAATGCTTCATTATCAAGACGATTGCCTCTGCTGTCGTTCATGGGCTCAAGCATGGAAGTTGCTCAAGATTCTGTACCGCTCTATGAGGCGTCTTGTCAGCGATTGCTCAGTCGTCTGGCTGAAAATGGTGAGGTCGCAGTGCACCTAGATACGCTATTGCGACATTTGGCCAATCGAACTTCTGATTTAATTGAGATGTTGTGTGATTTGCTGATGCGTCGAGATCAGTGGCTGACACTGATGATGCAGCATCATGATGATACACAGGCGCTGCGCTCGAGCATTCAGCAGACCCTACAAGCAGAAGTTGCTCATCGACTACAAGAATTATTAAAAGCATTACCAGCGGACATGCATGCTGAACTGGCTGAGCTTGCGGCATTTGGCGCTACAAATTTGTTGGTCTCTGGAGATTCTAAAAAGGATGAGCGTTTATTAACGGCTTGTCGCTCGCTTATACAGTTGCCAATGCCTGACGTCAGTGGTCTGACAGCTTGGCAGGGTATTGCACAGTTATTGCTGACTAGTAAGGCTGAGTTTTATATAAAACCATCTATTTCCAATGGATTCCCAGCAGATAAAAAGCCAGAAAAGGCGCGCATGACGCAGTTGCTCGCTGATATGAGTGAAATTCCAAGACTCAATGAGAAGTTTGCTGGGTTAGCTAATTTATCTGTTGAAATTACAGATCAGCAGTGGCAGGTGCTGCAAGCGGTTATTCGGTTGCTTCCTAAATTGGTGTCCATGTTATGGGTTGAGTTCTCCGAGCGCGGTCAGGTTGATTATGTGGAGGTGTCGCAACGTGCTCTACGTGCGTTAGGGACAGAAGATCAGCCGACCGATTTAGGTTTAGTGCTTAATGAGCAGATTAAGCATATTTTAATTGATGAATTTCAAGACACGTCCGTTACACAGAAAAGACTGCTTGAGCGATTGACTACAGATTGGTCAGAGGGTGATGGTCGTACAGTATTTTGTGTGGGTGATCCTATGCAATCTATTTACCGATTTAGGCAGGCGGACGTGGGGATATTTCTTGAGCTTCAACGGCAAGGACTTAAAAACGTTAGAATTACACCACTAAAATTACAAACCAACTTCCGTTCTACACAGACGATTGTTGATTGGGTCAATCAGACGTTTCAATACATCATGCCCTGTGCAGATGATGTGGAGATGGGCGCTGTTTCTTATACCCAGTGTGCAGCATCTCCGCAGGCCACAAAGGCAGGTATCGTTAGGGTTCACGCAGGGATTAGCCAATCCGCTGCAGAAGAAGCAAGCCAGATTGCCACGCTTGTGAAGCAGGCTTTATCTGCTGATGTACAGCAAAAAATTGCCATACTGGTTTCATCGCGTAAGCATGCTGATCCGATCGCGCAATCACTGAAGCAGGCAGGTATAAGTTTTAATGCGGTTGATATTGAACAGTTACAAGACCGACCCTTAGTTCGAGACTTGATGTCACTGACCCGTGCGTTGGTGCACTTGGCAGATCGCACGGCGTGGCTATCCTGTTTGCGTGCACCATGGTGTGGGTTGTCGCTGGCTGATCTGTGTGTCATTGCAGGAGAGGATAGCAAGCCGACCATTTACGATTTGGCAAGTAGCTGCTTATCGAGTGGTATGACGCTACCTGAGGGTAAACAAGGTATAAAACTATTAAGTCCTGAGGGATTTGAGCGGCTACAGCGGTTTATGGGGGTAATGAACGCTGCACTAGAGCAGCGGGCACGGCTTTCATTGCATGACTGGGTAGAGCGGACATGGTTGGCGCTTAACGGACCAGCCTGTTTAAATTCATCTAATGATTTAGATAATGCCCAAGCCTATTTGGATCGATTAGATGAATTGGAGATTGCCGGTGATCTTGAAGACATCGCTAAGCTTGAAGCTCAATTAGAGCAACTGTATGCACAAAGTGGCGCCGTTGCTGGTGCTCGGGTAGATATCATGACAATCCATAAGTCCAAAGGATTGGAATTTGATGTGGTCATTTTGCCTTCGCTACACAGAAAATCTGCGGGCGATCCTAAGCGGTTACTTAAATGGACGCGTATTGCTGGGTTACCAGCAGATGGCTTGGTCATGACGCCGCCTGCGGCCAAAGGTGATGAAGCAGATCGAATCTACAAATGGCTCGATCAGTTAGAAAAAAATAGAGCCACTTTTGAGCGTCAACGGCTTCTTTATGTTGCTACGACCCGAAGCAAACGTGAGTTGCATTTGTTTGGTAGTGTTGATTTGAACAAGGACGGCAACGAGGTCAAGTTACCTAGCAAAGATAGTTTTTTGATGATGTTATGGCCAGCCTGTAAACAAGACTTTGAGCGGGCGCTGGCGAGCTATCAGTCCTTTGAAACTGTAGAGTTCGATGCAATTCAGCAAACTTTAAGACGATTACCACTGGGTTGGCAGCCCCCAGTAAGTGCGCCAGATATCATTGGTAAGCAAATAAATGTCCAAATTGATATGGAGCAGCCTGAGTTTGATTGGGCCGGAGAAACCAGTCGCCATGTCGGTACCGTTGTGCATGGCGAATTGGAGCGTTTGCACGGCCTATCACTACAAGAAATTGATCAATGGCGCGGAGCGAAACATTCTTCTCGCATCCAAATTCGTTTAGCGGAGTTAGGTGTCCCTGAGCGTTTGCAAGACGAGGCGTGCCAGCGGGTTATACAAGCCATTGAGGCAATGCTAGGTGATGCTAAGGGTCGTTGGATTTTAGGTCTTGATTCAACTCACCAAGAAGCATCAGCCGAGCTTGCGTTGAGTGGCGAGTT
>CANGFV010000115.1 GCA_947453225.1 Pseudomonadota bacterium | reverse complement strand
GCCTGATGTAATGCATCGCCTTTAGCGAGCAGTTCAGATAGTTCTTTAGAAGAAATGAACGGCTTCGGTTCAGCAGGTGGAGGCGGCGGTGCCGACTTGGTCGGAGCATTTTGCGCCCAAGTGGCAACATTAAAGCCAAATGCACACATCACGAAAATCAAAGTCATTGAACGATTGAACATGTTGCGCTCCACAATTAAGGGCCGGTTGATTCCAGCGTGATGAACATCATAGCAGTAACTTGAAGGGCACACGGTTGGCTATAGTGAGTGGCCAATAAAGTTGATCATGACGCACGCGCCACACTCCAAACTTCAATCCGTTGAGCACCAGCTTTATTAAGTATTGCAGCCACTTCATGAACAGTACTGCCGGTGGTGATCACATCATCCAAAATGGCCACATGATCAGGAATGGCTACATCGTTAATCACGAAGGCCTGCCGCAAATTTTTAAGTCGCTCGTCGCGGCTAAGGCCGGCCTGCTCAGGGGTATTTTTCAATCGTTTCAGTACATCGAGTCGTACCGGGATATTCAGGCGCTGATGTAGAAATCTAGCCAGTTCGATGGTTTGGTTATAACCGCGTATGTGATAGCGCTTCCGATGTAGCGGCACGGGGATAATGCACTCAGGCCAAGGTGTTGCATGTTTGTGCTGTAAATACTGTGCCAGTAATTCACCGAGTAGCCGCGCACAGGCTAATTGATGACCATATTTGAAGGGCCGAATTAAATCTGAAACCGGATAGCGGTAAGTGAACGCACAGAACCCGGCATGGTGTGGGGGCGGATGGTGTAAACACTGTCCGCAATACAGCGCAGGCGACGACTCAGGTAGCGGTAGGCCACAGACCGTACACGCACAGCGATTGAAGGGCAGTTGTGTGTAGCAAGCAGAACAAAGATCGAGCACAACACCATTGAGTGAGTGATTACCGTTGCCGCCACAGCTGATGCAGGTCGGCGGCAATATCCACTGCTGGGCGTAAGTCAGGTAGCGTCGGGTAAAAGATTTAAGCGGTTCGTAAACCATAATGACCATCCTTGGTTGACAGGCGGGGTGCCGGTCTCAATACTGCGCGCCAGTTTTAACTACTGGATTGGCTATGTCTACTCCCGCGATCAATCTCGACACCCTCGGCAGCCTTCGTCATGACTGGACGCTGAATGAAGTTCAGACGCTGTTGAATTTGCCCTTTGCTGATTTGGTGTTTCACGCTCAGCGGGTGCATCGCAGCCATTTCAAGCCAAACGAAGTACAGGTCAGCACCCTGCTGTCTATTAAAACCGGGGCATGTCCGGAGGATTGCGCCTACTGCCCACAAAGTGTTCGCTATGACACAGGGCTAGAGCGCGAGGAGTTGATGGCGGTAGATGCAGTGTTAGAAAACGCGCGCGCCGCCAAAGCGAAGGGCGCAACCCGCTTTTGTATGGGTGCTGCCTATCGCAGCCCTAAGGACAAGCAACTGAAAGTCGTGGCAGAAATGATTCGCGGGGTTCGCGCGTTAGGCATGGAAACCTGCGCCACGCTCGGCATGCTTACACCACAACAGGCGCATGAGCTTAAAGATGCGGGACTGGATTACTACAACCATAACTTGGACAGCAGCGAAGAGTTCTACGAAAAAATTATTACCACCCGTACGTTTCAAGATCGACTCGATACCTTGGATGCGGTGCGTAGCGCGGGAATCAATGTGTGCTGCGGCGGTATCTTAGGGATGGGTGAAGATGAGAGCGACCGCGCCAAATTACTACTGACCTTGGCGAACATGCCACAGCATCCAGAAAGTGTACCCATTAATCAGCTAGTACAAGTTAGTGGTACACCGCTTAAAGGCGTGGCTCCGCTTGATCCGTTTGATTTTGTGCGCACCATTGCTGTTGCGCGCTTATTGATGCCGAAATCGCATGTGCGATTATCGGCTGGGCGAACTGAAATGAATGATGAAATGCAGGCGCTGTGTTTTCTAGCTGGTGCCAATTCGATTTTCTACGGCGAAAAACTTTTGACCACTGATAACCCAGAGTCGGATCGTGATCAGGCGTTGTTCAAGCGATTGGGCATCACGCCAGAAGCGCCTACCGTAAGTGCTGATGAGCATCACCAACATCATCATAAGGCGAATCATTCTGCTGAGAATCAATGTGCAGCGAATTGCCAAGCTTCACATGCACCTGCTCGCGAGCAAGCTGCGCACGTCTAAAGAATCGCATGGTTGATTTTGATGCGAGTTTACGCGATGAGTTGGATAGCATCGCAGCGGCAGATCGTTATCGTCAGCGCCGCATTGTTGAAGTGCTCGATCCAGATGTGCCGATGCAGGTTCGGGTAAATGGGCGTGCATGCATCAATTTTTGTAGCAACGATTATCTTGGCCTAGCCGCCCACGCAGAAGTTCGACAGGCGATGAGTGACGCTGCACAGCGTTATGGCGCAGGCAGTGGTGCGGCGCACTTAGTGACCGGTCACAGCCCAGAACATCATGCGCTAGAAGCAGAGCTGGCTGAGTTTGTGGGTAGAGAAAGAGCGCTGCTGTTCTCAACGGGTTACATGGCGAATTTGGGTGTGGCGAGTGCGTTGCTTACGCGCGGCGATGCAGTATTTGAAGATCGTTTGAATCATGCCTCATTACTAGATGCAGGATTGGCTAGTGGTGCACGCTTTACGCGATATGCACATACGAACACAGAAGAACTGAAACAACAACTTGGTGACAGCACAGCACGCCGTAAGTTAGTGATGAGTGACGGTGTCTTCAGCATGGATGGTGATATTGCGCCGCTGCGTGCTTTAGCGGCTACATGCCAACAGCATCAGGCTATATTAATGATTGATGATGCACATGGCTTTGGTGTGTTAGGGGCACAAGGTCAAGGATCAGTACATGATGCAGGCTTGAGTGGCGCAGATGTGCCGATCTATATGGCGACCTTAGGAAAAGCTGTTGGTGTGTCAGGTGCATTTGTGGCCGGATCAACCGCATTGATTGAAATGTTGATTCAAAAAGCGCGCACCTATATTTACACTACTGCGACTCCACCCGCAGTGGCGGCGGCAACCAGAGCCGCTTTGCGTTTAGTACAAAATGATCATGAGCGCCGCGATCGCTT
>CANGFV010000114.1 GCA_947453225.1 Pseudomonadota bacterium | reverse complement strand
TAGCGGATACCCCGCGTTTTATTCAGTATGTGCGGCAAGTCGGTGAGCGCTACGACGAACTCCGGCCATTGATGAAATTATTCGATCAGCTTGAAGGCAAGCAAGCCGCAGTGGGATACACCTTCTGATGCAAGACCATAAAAGGCATTAAGTATGCGTGCAATGATTCTTGCAGCCGGTCGTGGTGAACGAATGAAGCCACTGACTGATGTACATCCGAAGCCACTGCTAAAGGTGGGTGGCAAGACGCTCATCGAATATCACTTAGAGCATCTGGCTGCGTCGGGCTTTAAAGAGATTGTGATCAATACGGGTTGGCTGGGTAGTCAAATTCCTGCATTTCTTGGTGATGGCGCCCGCTGGGGCGTCAGTATTCAGTACAGTCCTGAGGGCTGGCCGGCGCTAGAGACCGGTGGGGGGATTTTTAACGCATTATCCCTATTAGGCGATGCTCCGTTTTTGGTGGTCAATGGTGATGTCTGGACAGATTGGCGTATTCACTCGCCGCAACTACCTTCACAATGGCGCGCTGACGCCCTGGCGCATCTCATTTTAGTGAGCAATCCGCCTCATCACCCCAAGGGAGATTTTGGTTTGCTAGATGGGCGCGTGGCCGATACCGATGCTAAACGCTATACCTTTTCTGGTATTGGTTTTTATCATCCAGAGTTATTTTCAGGCTGTCTTGCTGGTGCGTTCAAGCTGGCGGCTTTGTTATTTGCTGCAGCGCAACAGGGCAGGGTTACTGGTGAAATTTATTCAGGCCAATGGCACGACATTGGAACCCCAGAACGTTTAGCGCAGCTAGATCAAAAATTACTCGGTAGTGCTCAGTAAACGTCGCGTCGATAGCGACCTTCTTCGGTTAAGCGCTGCACTTCCTCTGCACCAATAATTTCTTTCAGTGCAGCATCAACACCGCTGGCCATACCTTCAAGGCTACCGCACACATAAATTGCCGCACCTTGATCTATCCATTCCTTGAGCTGAGTTGCTTTATGGCGAAGTTGATCCTGTACGTAACGGCATTGCGCAGTATCTCGAGAAAATACTAAATCGGTAGTTAACATGCCTTGTTGCTGCCATGTGACAAGTTCATCGCGATAGTAATTATCAAATGCTGCATTGCGCTCGCCGAAAATCAGCCAATTGGTGTGCTTGTGATTTGCGGCTCGCTCTTTTAATAGAGCGCGCAGTCCAGCAAGGCCAGTGCCATTGCCAATCAAAATTAATGGGCGATCAATATTTGCTTCTAGTCGAAAATTTCGATGAGGACGAATGCGTAGAGTGACATTTGAGTTCAGTGCTGCATGTTGGGTTAACCATCCTGATGAGACGCCCAAGCTGCCGTCTGTACGACGCTCTTGGCGAATCAGCAGATGAATGCGCTTATCGGTGGCGATGGAGGCAATCGAGTATTCTCGAGGGCGTTCAGGATCGCTCGGTGGTAGCAGTTGAACCAAGTCACCTGCTTGCCATGTCGGTGTGTATTGCTCATTCGGTGGGGCTAATTCGAGGTGGTACACCGGATTGCCAGCGCTGCCGGGATTCATGTGTTGACGTACTGCCAGTCGCCACGATTCATAGGTGGGTGTTTGCCAGGCAGTAAGTAGTTCGGTGCCTGTTAGAAGACTGAGTTGCTCGCGCCACTGGGCTAATGCCTTTGGATCGCTGTTACTAACATCGATACGTGGATAAATCGCTTGCGCGCCTTGTGATTGAAGCCATTGGTCAAGCTGCCGACCAAAGCCGCAGAAGTTTTTATATTGACGGTCACCTAGTGCCAGTACTGCATACTGTAAGGTGTTAAGTGAATAGTGGTTACCCATGATTTTGTGGGCAAAGATCGTCGCGTTATCGGGTGGATCTCCCTCGCCATAGGTGCTGGTAATGAATAGTGCGCGCTTATAGCTTTGTAGAGTGTTTGCACTGAGCTGGGCAAGAGAAGTAATTTGCGCCGGAATATTTGCGGTATGTAATGCTTGAGCGGTTTGCCAAGCGAGCTGTTCTGCATTGCCTGTTTGGCTACCGTAGACAATTAGCCAAGCATCTACGCCCGAGGCTGAAGCGTTTAATGCTGCTGCATTCTTTGCGGCTTGTTGGTGTTTCTTCCATTCGCGATAAATGATTCTGGAACACAGCGCAATGTATAACGTGACGCATAGGGCTGCGGCCAAGTATCGAGTTTGGTAGTAGTCAAAAGTCATGTTGATTTAGTCGAGCTGTGTCAGCGCCAAGAATTCTGGCGTCATCTGTTCAATAAATCCATCATTGGTGCGTGTAATAAATAATGCGGGAATGGAGTGTTTGGTGGCAAAGGCAAGACCCGCGTCGGCTCCGAGTACATTCAGTGCAGTTGATACCGCGTCGGCGGTGATGCAGTCGCGATGAATGACTGTAACCGCAGCCAAGCCATGTTGAATTGGTTCGCCAGTGCGTGGATCAATAGTGTGGCTATAGTGTGCCTGTGTATCGCCTTCAGTGACGGTGAAGTAACGCCGATAATCGCCTGAAGTGGCCACCGAAAGATTGTGTAAAGCAATGACGGTTTCTGTGAGCGTGGTCTGCTGATTATAGAAAGGTAGCGGTTGTTCAAGTACGACCCACCATGGCAGGGCGTCTGGTTTAATGCCGGCGCCCCGTACTTCGCCACCGACCTCGACCAGATAACTTTCGATGCCGGATTTTGCGAGAAAACGAGCGATTTGATCCACTGCGAAACCTTTGGCGATGGCGGAGAAATCTAGATAGATTCCGCCGGGCTGTAGTGCGCGTTTATTGTTGATGTCCAGTAATACTTTCTGCCAGCCGACTTTATCTAACGCCGCAGCTAAAGTAGATCGATCGGGACGTTGTGTTTGTTTGACTGTGGGCCCGAAGCCCCATGCGTTGACTAATGCGCCACTAGTGGGATCGTACGCGCCATCGCTCTCTCGAGCTACATCTAGTGAATATTGCAATACATAAAAAAACTCATCGGGCAGAGTGTGCCAAGTGTCGCTTTCAGCTTGATTGTATTGGCTTAAATTTGAATTGCTTTCCCAAGTGCTCATTTGCGCCACCACGGTTTCTAGCGCGTGTCGGATGCCGCTTTGGATGTGCGCTAGAGAACGTGTGGGCTTGGCGACAAGACTGACTGACCAGCTTGTGCCCATGGTGAGTCCGTTCAGTGAATGTACGACTTCATCAACGGCTGGGGCCTGTGACGAAATCGAATGGGGAACCAGCACGCGCCT
>CANGFV010000113.1 GCA_947453225.1 Pseudomonadota bacterium | reverse complement strand
GAACCATCAGCATCAGGATCAGAAAACGCCTGTAGATAGACAGTGTTTACACCTGTGGCGGTAATGCGCTCTAGTAAGTGTCCTAGATTTTTTTCCTGCTGCGCCGGATCAGCATCGTAGATATAGTCCAGATCAACATGCATGATCTTTTTAGGCCAGCTATTTTCGGGCAAATTTTGATTGCGGATTGTGATCTCGCGATTCAGATCCCATAGTTGCATGTCATTGGATACCAAGATTCTTCTCAATCCCCATAACGGGGTGTCAGGCATATTGGCACCATCATCTAAAGTTAACCCCACCTTCATGCCTAATTTATTTGCCGCTTCGCGTAGAGGCGCGTTATATCTACCGTAAGGCCACGCAATGACACGCGGCGCGCGCCCAATATGCGCCGCAATCTCGGTACTGCTGCGCTTCAAATCAGCAGTTACACGTTGCAGATACTGCACTGAATCCTCATAACGCGCACTCGTCGTTAACCATTGGCGCGTAATGGCCGCAGGCTGCATATTGCCCTGCGGGTTACCTTGAATGCCTTTATGCAAATCAAAGCTATGACTGCCAATTTCAACCAAGCCACTGTCACTCAGTTCACGTAACTGCTGCCAACTCATCAACTTACTGCGCGGAATCTCTTTACCATCAAAATTTACTTGCTTCTTGTCATCTTCCCAACTGCATACCACTGCGACCACTGCAGGAATTTTGAACATTTTTAAGATCGGCCACGCGCTGTCATAGACCGAGCGATAACCATCATCAAACGTAATTAACACAGCTTTATTGGGTAAAGACTTTTTACCAGACTCATCTGCCAGCACATCATCAATACTGACAAAGCGATAACCATTGTTGCGTAGCCAATCGATTTGCCGCACAAACATCGTGGGTGTGACGGCATATTCAGGAATCAATGCCTGATCTTTTGTGGCTATCTCGTGATAACTTAAGACCGTGAGTTTTTCTTCAGTGTCGGCATGAGCAAGCGATGGCCCTAGGGTGACCACCGCACACAGCGTCACGCACACGATCGATACAATTTGCTTGTAACTAAATGTCATCATGGGCTCGAGCAATCGTCACATCCATGACAAGTGGTGTGAGGCGTGTAAATTACAAGTGCACCTGAAGAATAGTCATAGAGTTGGTTTTACCAGATACGCCTGACAACTCACCACCAGTAAGAATCACCTTATCACCATCTTGAACGATCTTCTTCTCAAGCAATAACTTAAAAATAGAGGGATATACCAAGTGCGGACTGGTGTGGGTGATATCAAATGGAACCGGATGCACGCCACGATACAAGGTCACTCTTCGGCGGGTGCTTTCATGACGGGTAAATGCATAAATCGGAATATCTGAACGAATACGTGACATCCAACGCGGTGTATTACCTGACTCGGTCAATGCGACAATCGCTTTTACATCCAGATGATTAGCGGTATACATCACCGCCATAGAAATAGCCTCATCGGGACGATCAAAACTTCTGTCTTCACTGCGGCGCGTATGATTATGCGTAGTCTCATATTTCTCAGCGCCCTTGATCACACTGGACATCGCCTCAACGGCCTTCACCGGATACTTACCAGTTGCACTTTCAGCAGACAGCATTACGGCATCAGTACCATCGAGCACGGCATTGGCAACATCTGACACTTCAGCGCGTGTCGGAATCGGATTGGTAATCATCGACTCCATCATCTGTGTTGCTGTAATCACGATACGACGATGTTTACGCGACTCTTCAATAATGTGCTTTTGCAAGCTGGTCAATTCGGCGTAGCCCACCTCGACACCTAGATCGCCACGCGCCACCATGATGGCATCAGAAGCCTGAATAATTTCAGTAAGATTTTCGATAGCTTCCACGCGTTCGATCTTGGCGACAATCTTCGCTTCACCGCCCGCCTCACGCAGCAAACGACGCGCCTCTTCAACATCGGCAGCACTGCGCACGAATGACACCGCCAAGTAATCAATACCCATGCTCGCGGCAAGCTTAATGTGCTCTTTATCTTTTTCAGTCAGCGCATCGGCAGACAATCCACCACCCTGACGATTAATGCCTTTGTGATCGGACAATTCGCCACCCACTTGCACCTTAGTGTGAATGCGCGGCCCATCAACTTTGATGACGTCCAATGCGATCTGACCATCATTGAGTAACAGTACGTCACCGGCTTTAACATCATTAGGCAGATTTTTGTAGGCCACACCCACAGATTTGACCGTGCCATCCTGAGGATTGAGTGACACATCTAGAGTAAAGTCATCACCTTCCACCAACTGAACCTTGCCTTCAGCAAAGCGATCAATACGAATCTTAGGTCCTTGCAGATCGCCCAATACGCCCACCCATTTATCGACCTTCATGCCGGCATCGCGCGCCATTTGTGCACGACGGACATGATCTTCGGCTTTGCCATGCGAGAAATTCAGCCGCACCACATCTGCGCCGGCGCTGATCATCGCCGCTAATATTTCTGGATTATCAGTGGCCGGGCCGAGCGTGGTAAGAATCTTGGTACGACGCAACATAGTGAACTCGGTTCAATAAATTAAAAACGATGATCTAGTGTAAGCCGCGCAACTTGTGTTCGCTTGCCTATCTCAACCCAATGACATGACAGGCTGATGACGCACAAATACTCAACTGGCGCGCGCTTCCAACGCCGCTACTGCCGGCAACACCTTGCCTTCCAAAAACTCAAGGAACGCACCGCCGCCGGTGGAGATATATGAAATATTCTTTTCGATATCATATTTCTCAATCGCGGCCAAAGTATCGCCGCCGCCCGCGATGGAAAACGCACTACTTTTAGCAATGCTATGCGCCAACGCCTTGGTACCCTCTCCAAAGGCATCAAACTCAAACACACCGACGGGGCCATTCCAAACAACACTGCCAGACTTCTGTAATAGGCTATCGAATAGCGCCGCCGTTTTCGGACCCACATCCAAAATTAAATCATCGGCTGCCACTTCACTCACTAACTTCACAGTGGCCTTGGCCGTCGCAGAAAACTCTTTTGCAACCACCACATCAATAGGCAAGGGAATACCCACACCAGTCTGTTTCGATTTTTCCAGCAAACCTTTGGCAATGCCTAACATATCGGCTTCATATAACGACTTACCTACAGGATAGCCGGCCGCCGCTAAAAAAGTATTAGCAATGCCACCGCCGACAATCAGTTGGTCTACTTTGCTCATCAGACTTTCTAGTACCGTGAGTTTAGTAGACACCTTTGAACCCGCCACAATGGCAGTCAACGGACGCTTTGGATTGGCCAGCGCCT
>CANGFV010000112.1 GCA_947453225.1 Pseudomonadota bacterium | reverse complement strand
GAACAGCTGGTCGCTCACTTCCGCAAACAATATCCGCAGGTATTGGCCAAACACCGAATGCTTGGCTCGCAAAGTAAATAATTCAGTCTTCAACGAAGACTCATTTGATTAAGATCTGGTCAATTAAAACTCGTACTTCACGCCCACTCGAACTGTACGCGGCTCTTCTGCACGACTGACGCGACCGTCAACGCGCGTTGCGTCTAAATGATTAGGGTCAGGTACAGCATCGATTCCTTTCACGTTAGTGCCATAGTAATACACAATATCCTTACCATCGTGATCTAGCACATTCAGCATTTCACCATACAACGTGATGTTGGTGAACTTGCGCGCCAGTCGTATATTCAACATAGTTTCAGCATCGGCGCGCTGCGAGTTATCTGGCAATAACGGATATCCACCCAAGTAACGCAAGCGACCACTAAATTCCCAAACGCCTTTTGTCGCAGCCACGCCCAGCTCACCTGCGCTCTCTACTGAACCTTCAATATGATAGCCGCCGTCAGTCAACTGCTGATATCGCGCTTTGCTGCCAGTATAGACCGCATCAATCGCTAACCAACTTTGTGGCCGCCAGAATCCAACCATTTCATATCCATGCCGTTTTGAAGCCCCGCGTGGCTCTACTGAGTTGTCATCGCCAACAAAGATCAGTTCGCTAGATAGATTCAACCACCAATAAGCAGCACTGATCTTGAAGTCGCCTACTTCGAACCTTGCGCCTCCTTCATATCCGGTGCCAATAGCCAGCCCTTGAACATTGTCATTCTTACGCTGCACACCACGAGCATCATTGGAATGTGCGCCCTGCCCCCAATTACCGTAAAGCTCTACTGCGTCATTGAGCGTGTAAGCCACACCTAACTTAGGCACGAAATTGGTGTCATCACTTTGTCCCACGTTGTCGGCGCCAATAGCACCGGAACCTGCGCGCAAACCCACATCAAAGTGGTAGTAGTCGCCGCGCAAGCCACCGGTAAATCGTAAGGCTTTGGTGGGTCTCCATGTGGCTTCACTGTAAACACCTAAGGAACCTTCACGCACGCTATTACGTGAAATGTTGTCGACGAATACGCCGTCCACATCATGATCCACGCCAACATTGCCAATATGGTCATAGCGAGCTTCAGTACCTGCCGTCACTTCCCACTGATCAGCACTGACTAGAGTGCGCTCATAACGGCCACCCACAATCCAGCGACGATCAAACTGATCAATCTGATAGTCGTAGGTTGGATTGGAAGCCATGCGCCAATCGTAATACTGACCATACAATGTCGCGCGCCAATCGGTTGACAGCCATTGAGCATCAGCAATCCATCGTGTCGTTTCACCCTTCGCCGTCGAATCTAAGGCACAAAATTCATCAGGACAGATGGATGTACCAATCACACGCTCAGGGATTTGCTCGGTTGGATTCCATGTGGCGTGATAACCAGACAAGGAAATTTTCAGCATGCCGTAATTGGTCGGCTGAGAATATTTACCCCACACCGACTCGTGCTGAAGATTTTCCTTAAGCGCCCATGGACCATCATAGGTTTTGTACTGCGCAAGTGCAGTCAATAGGCCTTGACCCACTTCGGTGGTGCCGCCGCCGGCAACTCGCCCCCAACCGTACTGACCACGTTCAACCGCAACAAACGGACGATGCAGTTCATCAATGGTGGTCATGAGCGATGCACCGGCCATAGAAAAATCGCCGTTATCCGCGCGATAAGGCCCCTTACGATACTCAATACGCTCAACAACCTCTGGGATCAGTCCATTCACATCGAGATAGCCTTGACCGTGTCCATGGGTGCGTAGGTTCCATGGGACATCATCAATGTAGGACGTAAAATCGGTACCATGATCTAAATTGAAGCCGCGTAGAAAATATTGATTGGCCTTACCACTGCCCGAATGTTGTGCAGCAATCAAACCCGGCACGGCTTCAAGTAGGTCCGCCACGCGCAGCATGGGACGTACTAGCAAATCATCGCCACCCACCTCGCCTTCACTGGCCGCAGCAGCCTTACCGATCAGCGCCTCGCCACGACCAAAGACAACGACTTCCTCCAAGTTGATTTGGGCGGATTCTTGGCCAACAGGTCGTGAGACCTGCGCAACTCCAGTCAGCGGCATGGCCATCAGGGCAATCATCAACCCACGCCCGATATCACGATGGGCCTGCCTACTAAGAGCCACTGCCAGGAATAAAGAATACATAAATTGCTCCAGATCACCTTTAAAGCGAACGAGACGGCCCGCTTACCGTCTCGATCACAGGAGCGTTATGGAGCAATTTTTTGAGTAACGCGAGTAAGTAACTGTTTCGCTAACGTTGCATTAACAGCACGCTAAGTCATTGGTAAAACTGAGTTATTGACTTGCCTCGATATCATCGCGGCACTGGATTCACAATTTTTGACAGTAGGGTATTGATCCCGCGCTGGTTTTATAGCGTCAAACCAACACCTCGTAATGCTCAACAGCAGGAGGGCTGGCAAAGAAAGGACCAATCAAACGGCGCCACTCTGGGAACAGGGGTGACTCACGAAAACCCACGACATGATCTTCCTTGGTGTGCCATTTTACGAACAGCACATAATGATCCTCTACATCTACAGATCGCTGCATTTCGTGAGAAATATAGCCTTTTGCCTGCGAGATGACCTTTGATGCCTCGCCAAAAGCCGATCTAAATTCGGCGGCTTGACCTGCATGAATCGTGATAGACACCACTTCGAGAATCATTCTAAGTACTCACTTAAATTAATAAAAATCATTAACAGGCTACACACATTTCAAACAAGGCAGCCGATACGCCACATTAAATGTAGTCACTTCGCCCTGCAACACAAGTCATCAAAGTTCGCTTGACCCCTACCGTGAGTCGCCATTAAATACGGCTCAGGCAAATCTGAATTGCTATTTCACCTTTTACATGACTTATCTGGGGACTCGTATGCATAAACCGCTTTCATTACTAAGCAGCGCCCTGCTCAGCGTATGCTGCACTGCAGTCGTTTTAGCGGCTGATTCAGGGACAATCAGCGCAAGCTCCCGCAAGAGTGGCATGAGCGCAGTTCCCGCTTTAATCAAAAAAACAGGCATCGTCTGCACCCTTGCTGACGCTCGGCTTGTCGATACCCCAACCAGCTCAAGCGGACTCAGCAAAGGAATTAATACCGCCGGCAGTGACATCATGAGTGGCGGCGGCTCTACCAGTGGCATGGGCGGTGGCGGTGGTGGCGGCGGCGGTGGCGGCGGTGGCGGCGGCGGCGGCGGCGGCGGTGGCGGCGGCGGTGGCGGCGGCGGTGGCGGCG
>CANGFV010000111.1 GCA_947453225.1 Pseudomonadota bacterium | reverse complement strand
TGAGACCATTAACTTGCAGGAAGTTAAAGTGAAGTTTCATAGTGAAGACGGCACGCCATGGGTACTCACTGCAAATCAGGGCACGGTCCCTGATAAATCAAACACAGTCCAATTTGAAGGCAATGTTTTGATTCGCACTGAAGACACAGAACTACAGCGCCCACAAATTCATGCTGCCGCACTTAATATTGACACTGAAAGATCCATAGCCAGCACCGCAGGAGCAGTAGATTTCGTCATGGATCAGCAGCATATTTCTGGCGTTGGGCTTGAGTACGATATCAAGCGTCAGAAGCTGCGACTACACTCGCAGGTATACGGTAAATTCTTACGTCCTACTTCAAATGAATAACACTGTATTACCTCAACTATTATTCATAGTATTACTTAGCTTGCCGTGTGGCTCATGCGTGTTGGCTGCTGATGTAACCACTTCAGACGATGAGATTCAGCTGGAATCATCAGGCACCGAAGTCGATGCTGTGACTAAACAATTGACGCTACCCAAAATACACATCTCGCAAGCAGGCTATGAGATTCAGGCAGAGCTTGGACAGGCCAAGGGACTTAATTTTGACAACAGCGAGTGGATCTTTACTGGCAAAGTTAAAATCACCACTCCACAAGGTAGCTCTAGTGCGGATCGCGCGACGGTTCAGTTTGTTCAAAACAAAATTACCGAGTTACATATCAGTGGCCGCCCCGCCACCTTTGAACAACATACCTCTAACCGACAGACACAAGTACTTGCACAGGGTCATGCAGACAATATCGACTACTACTTAAAAAGTAATAGCATCCGTCTACAGAATAACGCATGGATCAAGTACGGACAAAATGAATTCACTGGAAGAACCATGGTATATGACATCACGCATCAGCGCATCTTAGCCAACCCGAATGAGCAAGAAGGGGAGCGTGTGCGCATTCTCATTACTCCCGACGCCACAAAAAATAAAGCAGAGTCTTCCACCAGTTCTGGTTCGCAACAGCCATGAGTACATTACGCGCCGAGCATTTAGCAAAACAATATAAATCACGCTCAGTGATTAAAGACTTATCGCTATCCATCAACAGCGGTGAGGTGGTGGGCATCTTGGGCCCCAATGGTGCTGGCAAGACTACCGCGTTCTATATGCTTGTAGGCTTGGTCGGTTGCGATGCAGGACAGATTTACATTGACGACCAAGACATCTCAAAACAACCTATTCATGCACGCGCAAAATTAGGTCTGGGGTATCTGCCGCAAGAAGCCTCTGTATTCCGCAAGTTAAGCGTGGCTGATAATATTTTAGGCGTACTTGAACTGCGCTCAGATCTAAACAAGACGCAGCGCAAAACACAGCTTGAGCAGTTGCTGGAAGAACTGCATATCGGTCATTTGCGTAACAGCTTAGGACAAAGCCTGTCGGGCGGTGAGCGCCGACGTGTTGAAATCGCGCGGGCATTGGCGGCCGAACCTCGCTTTATTTTGCTAGACGAACCCTTTGCGGGCGTCGACCCCATTTCAGTCATCGACATTCAACGCATCATCAAACACTTAGCGGCCCGCAATATTGGCGTACTCATTACTGACCATAACGTTCGTGAAACACTGGGAATCTGTCAACGAGCCTACATAATTAGTGGTGGAGTTGTCATTGCGAGCGGCAGTTCCGAAGAAGTCCTTGCCAATCAGCAGGTACGTGAGGTGTACTTAGGTCAAGACTTTAGACTATAGATAAATGCTCAAACCGGCGTTGCAACTCAAACTTGGTCAGCAACTGACCATGACTCCACAACTGCAGCAGGCTATTCGCCTGTTGCAACTGCCTGTACTAGAGCTGCAAGCACAAATTCGCGAAGCCTTAGAATCGAATGTCATGCTTGAGGCTGAAGAAGAAGATTCAATTCTAGAATCACTAGGCGCCAGCGATGACGAATCTTCATACGATACTGACTATTCAAGTCGTGATGATATTATTGAAAGTCCAACCACGCCCTATGAAGAACTTGCACAGGAACATGCAACCGAGCGGGAACGCACCATAGAAGATCGCGTCGACATTGTTGATAGCTCCGAGTGGATTGAGTCTCAGAGTGTCAGTACTGGTGATTCGCTATGGAACAATGATGAAGATGAGGAGCGCAGTCACGACTTTAGCAATACGACCGGTGAGACCCTTCATGAGCATCTGCAGTGGCAACTCAGGCTTTCCAAACTAAATGAACGTGACCAACGCATTGGTACGGCGATATTGGACGCCATCAATGAAGATGGTTACCTCACTGAAAGCTTAGAAGAAATTTCGCACAACCTACTGCCCGAGCTCTCAGCTACACCTGAAGAAGTAGAACATGTACTGCAAGTCGTGCAGCAATTCGATCCTCTTGGTGTCGCTGCACGCTCAGTCAGCGAATGTTTAAGCCTACAGTTAAAGCAGCTCGATAAAGAAACCTTGGGGTTAGCCACTGCGTTGACTATTGTGACTGATCATCTTGATGCACTCGCTGGACATCAACACGCCGTGTTACGTCGGCAGTTACGCACCAGTGAAGAAGACCTAGCCAGCGCATTGGCTTTGATCCGCGCTTGTCAGCCCAGACCGGGAGCAAATCTGCATAGCAAAACGCCAGATTACATTGTCCCTGATGTTTTTATTCGTCGCACCGAACGCGGTTGGGAAGTAGAAATCAATCCTGCTAGCGTACCGAAAATACGCGTCAACCAAAGTTATGCTGGCATGCTCGGACGTTCTTCGGACTTTTCCGCCATGCGTACGCAATTACAAGAGGCGCGCTGGCTCATTCGTAGCTTGGAAATTCGTAACGAGACCCTTTTAAAAGTAGCAAAATGTATCGTACAACGACAAACCGCATTTCTTGAGCAGGGTGATGAATTCATGCAACCCATGATTCTCAAAGATATTGCTGATGCCGTGGAGATGCACGAGTCAACTATCTCGCGCGTGACGACTAACAAGTACATGCATACGCCACGAGGCATCATTGAATTTCGCTTCTTTTTCTCTAGTCATGTGTCTGGCACTGATGGCTCAGAGCTCTCCTCAACGGCCATTCGCGCCAAGATTCGCAAACTCATCAGTGGAGAAGATGCTGAGAAACCTCTTTCAGACAGTCGCATTGCTGAAGTGTTGTCGGATGAAGGCGCCAAAGTTGCTCGACGCACCGTAGCCAAGTATCGTGAAGCTATGAATATCCCCCCATCCAGTGAACGCAAACGCGTTACAGCGAGGTGACAGCACAACCCCATGCCTTGCCAGCAAAGCTTACCCAGTATTTTTTCGTATGTGCTGCACACGGTATACCCGTCACACTGCACATCTATTTTGTTGATGCCTGACAATTTTTAGGAGAAAGATATGCAACTTAGTATCACTGGACACCATGTCGAAGTTACTCCAGCGCTTAAAGCCTATGTCGAGAAAAAACTGGATCGGATCGTCAGGCACTCCGATCATGTGCTCGATGTACATTGCGTT
>CANGFV010000110.1 GCA_947453225.1 Pseudomonadota bacterium | reverse complement strand
TGGGTTGACCTAAAAAATCGCATCAACTCCGGTGAACTTGGCACCATCCTGCACGTGGAATGCACCATGTCTGGCCCGAATGGCCTGACCTTAGCGAAAGACGCATGGCGCGGCAGCAGTGCTCAAGCCCCTTGCGGCGGCCTGTTCCCCATGGGCGTACACGCTGTAGACGGCCTGATCGATCTATTCGGCGACATTGAAAGCGTGTTCTGTCACAGCTTCCGTCGCGCTGTACCTAACGAGAATGATGACACTACTTCTGTGTTGTTCCGCATGAAGAGCGGCATGTCTGCCTATTTGGGCACCATGATGGCCACCGCAGGCACCTTCCGCTTCCAAGTCTATGGCTCTAAGGCCATGGCGCTGTTGGGCGGCTCGGTACATGTGGCCGGTCAATCTTCTGAACACCGTCGCGCCGGCTTGTTCGGCAGCTACGTCATTCAACCTATCAAGGGCGATGCCACTGCACTGGAAGTGCCGATGTTCGACGTAAATCGCGCTGAACTGGAAGCCTTTGCAACTGCTGCTAAGGGCGGGGCACCTTACCCTGTCACCTTCGCTCAAATGATCAATGGTGTTTCTGCAACGGACGCCATCATTGCTTCTTCTAAATCCCACAAACTCGAAGTGGTCGCCTAAGCGACCACCCCAACTCCGGAGTCATTAATCATGGATCTCGGCAAATACGGCCATCTGACTTATTCAACCCTCGTTCACCCTGGCGACACTTGGCCAGAAATGTGGGAAAGCCTGACCAATTACGTGCCACGCGTCAAAGCTCGCGTATCGCCTGACAAGCCATTCGGCGTGTCTTTGCGCTTGTCGAATGCTTCGGCTGAACTGTTGGTCAACTCACCTAGTGAGCGCGCCAAGCTGAAACAGTTCTTGGCTGACAACAACATGTATCTGTACACGGTCAACGCTTTCGTGTTTGGCCCGTTCAAGAATCAGCTCGTGAAAGAAAAAGTGTACGAGCCAGATTGGCGCGGTGAAGAACGCACTCGCTACACCATGAACGTGGCCGACATTCTGGCCGAAGTTGCTCCTGAATTTGTTAACCCATCCATTCAAAGCCCACCGCTTGGCTTCAAGCCTCGCGTCACTGGCCCTGAAGTAGTTGAGGCCTATGCCGCCAACCTGCGTCGTCTGGCTGCTCACTTGCACAAACTACGTGAACGCACTGGCCGTACCGTCACCTTGGCTGTTGAACCAGAACCATACTGCTTCTTGGAAACCACTGAAGAAACCGTGCACTTCTTTACCAAGGTGCTACGTTCAGAACAATCCCTCGCCGCACTCGGCAAAGACTTGGGCGTAAGCAGCGAAGAAGCTCGCGCAATTCTGCGTCGTCACGTCGGCACCGTGTATGACATTTGCCATCAGGCTGTTGAGTTCGAAGACATCAGCAAGTCATTGCAAAGCTTGGTCGATAACGATATTCCTGTATTCAAGCTACAAGAAGCCGCTGCGGTACAAGTCCCTGCAGTCACTCCTGCGGCGATTGCTGAATTACGCAAGTGGGCTGATACCGTGTACTTAACCCAGACCATTGAAAAGATGGATGGCAAGATCACTCGCTTCTTGAATCTTGAAGATGCAATTGCCGCATGGGAAAAAGATCCTAATCGCACTCGCGAATGGCGTATTCACTTCCACGTGCCTGTGTTCTTGGAAAAGCTGGGCGAAAACATGCGTACGACGCGTTTCGCTATTGCTGAAGCTTTGGCCTTCCACAAAGCGAACCCTCTGAGCGCACAGTTGGAAATCGAAACCTATACTTGGGATGTGTTGCCACAACACCTCAAGACCGGTGACATCGTTGATTACGTAACGATGGAACTGGAATGGGTGCAGAGCCAATTTAAGTAAGCTGAAATCGGCATAGCGGAGTGACGTCATGAAAATTGGATTTATTGGTCTCGGTCGTATGGGTTCAGGTATGGCCCAGCGATTGTTAGCAGCAAACTTCAAACTTGCTGTCTTCGATCCTGACGTCAAACAAAGCGCACGTCTTGCTGAAGCCGGTGCTGAGGTCGCTAATAGCCTTGGTCATCTGGCTTCGATGTGCGATGTAGTCATCAGCATGTTGCCTAGCGATGAAATATTGCGCTCGGCAACGGTTGATGCGGATGGTCTAGTCGCTAACCTTCGCAAGGGCGCAATCCACATGGTCAGTGGTACTCACGGCGTGCCAGCGCTAGCTGAACTGATTGAAGCGCATAAAGCCGCCGGTCAAACGCTGGTGGCTTGTCATGTGCTTGGTCGTCCTGATCTTGCTGCTTCAGGCAAACTTGGCCTTGTGCCTGGTGGCCCTAAAGCCGCAGTAGATTCACTACGTCCAGTCTTTGCCGTGATTGGCGAGCGCGTATTTGAAGCCGGTGAAAATCCACTGTCCGCCACTGCCATTAAGATTGCCAACAACTTCGTTCTTGGCTGCGCGATTGAAGCCATTGGTGAAAGTCATGCATTGGTTCGCAAGTATGATGTAGATCCTTTGGTATTCCACCAAGTACTGGTTGGCGGTCTATTTAATTGCACGGCCTACAATGCATATGGTGATCTCATTGCCAACAATGATTGGGGACGCTTAGGCGCCTCTGCAGTGATTGGCTTGAAAGATGCCAATTTATCGCTTGAAGCCGCCGCACCTGTGGGCGTTCAACTACCTAGCGTCGCGATTTGGAAGAAAGGCTTGGAGAATGCAATTGCGCGCGGTGAAGCCAATCTTGATTGGTCAGTCATGGCTCGCGAACAATTCCGTGCCAGCGGTCTTGAATAGTTTCTAATGACTTCTAACAGTTGATCGCAAATCGCCCTGCCAACAAAGCAGGGCGATTTTTTTAGGCTCAGTAATTTGTTGCCGCGGTCAGATCCTTACAGTTATACGATTCGTAACTCGCCTGTGAGATCTGCACTACATCCTGTCCTTTAAAGGATTCGGTGAGATACAGCGCATCATCACCCACCCAACTGCGCGTCAGTGTCTTGCCGCCATTGCTCAACGTAAAGCGCTCCACCACATGCAGACGGTCACTGTGCTTAATACCCATGGTCAAAAAGCCAGGTAAAAAACCCACCGTATCCACCACTAACGCATCGCCTTCCCACTGACCAATAGAATGACCCGCCCTGCTCGGCTTGATCTCTTTTGGATGAGTGCTCGCATTTAGATAAATAGTTCGGCTGATATCCATAAAGCCATAATCGATTTTGATCATATCCTTGGTTTGCTGAATACGATTGACATGCTGATCCATGGTCCAATCACTGAATATGTTGGTCGCCATACAGCTTTGACTCGGCGAATCTTCTCTCTTAAATCCAGTCGACGCCGCCAAGCCCATTGCCGATTGCTTGTATTGCGTGCCACCCATACCTTCAGCCACGCCCATTCCTCCTGCTGCATTTGCTGGAGGCCCCATACCTTCTGCAACAGCTCCAAGCGCACCCATTCCCGCTGCAGCACCAACACCCGCCATGCCTGATGAGACATTCGGCGCTTGATGAGGAGCAACCGTGATAAAGCCTGCAGGCGCATTGGTAAAGTCACCATAATTAATCGCATCGGTTGAAGACAAAGCCAAAGCTGCTGGCGGCGTAT
>CANGFV010000109.1 GCA_947453225.1 Pseudomonadota bacterium | reverse complement strand
GTGTCTACCCGCGTAACCTATCGATTTGTAACCACTTTATAACCATTCTATAACTGACCCTGATACCACTCTCGGGGTAGGATGGCTAACCCTTGTAGGTGTTTAGCCCCATGTCCATTACCCTCGATCAAATTACCAAGCGTTACCAGAACACTCCGGTCGTCAACGATGTGTCGCTGGAAGTGGCTGATGGTGAGTTTTTTGTGCTGCTCGGTGCCAGCGGTAGTGGTAAGAGCACCTTGCTGCGCGCCATTGCGGGCCTAACCGGCGTGGATCATGGCCGTATCTCATTGCATGGTCGCGATGTCACGCAGGTCTCACCGCGCAAACGCGAAGTTGGTTTTGTGTTTCAAAACTATGCCTTGTTCAAACACATGAGCGTGGCCGATAACATTGAATTTGCTTTACGCGTGCGCGGTGTGAAATCAGCCGAGCGACGTGCACGACGTCAGGAATTATTACGACTCGTTGCGTTAGAAGGTATGGATGATCGCTTACCTACTCAGCTTTCAGGTGGACAGCAACAGCGTGTTGCAGTGGCACGAGCGTTGGCACATAAGCCTCAAGTGCTACTGATGGATGAGCCCTTCGGTGCGCTTGATGCCAAGATTCGCGAAGAACTACGACGCACGATTCGTGAGGTGCAGCGCGAACTGAAAATTTCTACCATTCTAGTGACTCACGATCAAGAAGAGGCCTTTGCACTTGCGGATCGAATTGGCGTGATGAATTTGGGGCGTTTACTTGAAGTAGGGCGCCCCGAAGAGCTGTATGCACGGCCTGCGACGCGTTTTGTGGCGACATTTCTCGGTGCGGCTAACCTATTATTGGCGCGTCAAACCACTCAAGGGATTCGAGTCGGTGCAACCCCTGTTGCCACATCATTTGATAAATTCGATCATCAACGCGCCGAGCTACGCCGCGAACATGAAGTGGTTGCGATGCTGCGTCCAGAAGAAATTGCGTTAGCTGAACAGCGTGATCAACTGAACACTATTTATCTAGGCGCAGGTCGGGTGGAGTCAATGAACTTTACTGGCGCATATGAGCGCTTACGTGTGCGCATGCTAGAAGCGGATAAAGCAACATTGTCTGCGGATGCCGACGAGGAAAATTTGGCGGTACTGGATGTGACGCGCACACAACATGAACAGCGGCAGATGCCGTTGGCTGTAGGTCAAAGTGTGGCTGTGGGTGTACGACGCATTCATGTGTTACCCACGCCGCTGTCCAGTTATACCGTGTATGCCACTTCAGCGACTGCGGCTGAAGCGCTCAAGCAGCATAGCCTGCTGGTTGATTTGGCTACCCGCATGAAAACTCGCGTTATCACTCATATAGATGCACGTTTTGGTCAGGTGGTTCCTGCTAAAGTGAATTCACCCTTGGCAGGCGTTGCGGTAATCGCAGCCGGCAGCGACGTGGTAGACCAGTTGCAATGGTTGTTGCAACGTGGGGCGTGTGAGGTGCTGATATTGCCAGAGCAGTACGCGTCAGTAAGCCGCGTCTTAATTCATTGGACTGGCGAAGAAGTGCGGCGTGCCACTTTGGCGGTGGCTGCAAGTGTATTGCGCCATGTGTCTGCAGAAGCCACCTATCTAAATATATTGCCTGAAGCCGAAACAAGTAAGCCTGAAGGTATGCGCGAATTACTAGATGCGCGTTCAGAGGCGCAAGCAGTACATGGTTTGGAAATGCGTACCGAGTTGCACTATGGCGAGACCGTATCGTTATTGCAGCGTGAGTTGTCGCAGCAAAGCGGCCACATGTTGATTCTGGGTATCACTGAACAGTCAGATATTAAGCAACGTTTTAAAGAGTTGTTACAGCAGGCCTCTGGTTCTCCTCTATTGCTGGTGTTCCGTTCTGATGAAGTAGCATCAATCAGGAAGCAAAAATAATGCAGCGTTTTTACTGCATGGCTGTGATGTTGCTGACTGTACTGAGTGCATGTAGCTCGGGTACAGCGGATGACGCGCATCAAATTCAATTGCTGAATGTTAGCTATGACCCAACGCGTGAGCTTTATCGTGATGTCAATGAGCGCTTCACTCAGCAATGGTTGGCGCAAACAGGACAGCTTATTAGTATCAAGCAGTCGCATGGTGGATCAGGGAGTCAAGCACGCGCAGTGATTGAAGGCCTGCGTGCTGATGTAGTGACTTTGGCCTTGGGATATGACATTGATGCCATTCACAAGCGTGGTAAAAAATTAGGAGCCGACTGGCAAACTCGCCTGCCTGACAATAGCTCGCCCTATACCTCGACAATTGTGTTTTTAGTACGCAAAGGCAATCCAAAGAATATTCGTGATTGGGATGATTTGATTCGTAGCGATGTCAAAGTGGTGACGCCCAATCCAAAAACCTCTGGCGGCGCTCGCTGGAATTATCTGGCCGCGTGGGGTTATGTGATGGAACGAGAATTACAAGGCGATTGGAACAAACTCAATGATCCTCTGGCGGCTACAGAAGTGGCGGCGGCGCAAGTTAAGGCGGAACAATTTGTTAGTGCCGTTTATCGCAATGCGCCTGTGCTTGATCGTGCGGCACGTGCGGCGACAAATACTTTTGCTCAACGTGGCATTGGTGATGTGCTGATTGCTTGGGAGAATGAAGCGCTGTTGGCCATCAAGGAGTTGGGCGATCAGCATCTAGAACTGGTTGCTCCTTCGAGCAGTATTTTAGCGGAACCTCCTGTAGCTATTGTTGATACGGTGGTCGATCGAAAGGGTACGCGACAGATTGCGGAAGCTTATTTGCACTATTTGTACAGTGATGATGGGCAACAGTTGGTTGCAAAGCATTATTTCCGGCCTCGCAATACATCAATCATGAGTCAGCATCAGAGCGAATTTCCAACGCTACGTTTGTTTACGATCAATCAGGTCTTTGGAAGTTGGCAAAAAGCACAGGCTGAACACTTTGCCGATGGGGGCCGCTTTGATCATATTTATACAGTGGCTAAGAGCTGAGTATGGCTGAATCACGTCAACATTCAGTATTGCCAGGCTTTGGTTTGACTGTGGGATACACCACATTCTTCCTTAGTGCAATCGTACTGATTCCACTGGCTGCCATGGTGCTCAAAGCTTCGAGTTTAAGTTTCTCTGAATTTATCGATGTGTTATTCGATCCTAGAGTGATTGCCTCTTACAAATTGACTTTCGGTACCTCATTACTTGCTGCGCTCATTAATGTGGTGTTTGGTTTTATGATTGCTTGGTCATTGGTGCGCTATGACTTTCCTGGCCGCAAGTTTTTAGATGCACTGATCGATATGCCGTTTGCACTGCCCACTGCAGTTTCGGGTATTGCACTTACAGCAGTCTTTGCTCAAGACGGATGGATTGGTCAGCAATTAGCACGCTTTGGTATACAAGTGGTGTACACCTGGTTGGGTATTACTGTTGCATTAACTTTAATTGGTATGCCGTTTGTAGTGCGATCAGTGCAGCCCGCATTGGCTGAAGTGCAGCGTGATCTAGAGGATGCGGCAGAGACCTTGGGCGCCAATCGTTTCACAGTATTTTGGCGCATTATTTTTCCTACGGTGTTGCCTGCGTTACTAACGGGATTCACCATGGCGTTTGCACGCGGTATTGGTGAATATGGCTCAGTCATATTTATTGCGGGTAATTTGCCTATGAAAACAGAAATTACTCCACTATTAATTGTGATCAAGCTGGAACAATATGATTATGTAGGTGCAGCGGC
>CANGFV010000108.1 GCA_947453225.1 Pseudomonadota bacterium | reverse complement strand
TGATTCACCGCAGCCACCGTGCCGTGATGCAACCCCACCACTCGAGCAGTAATGGCCAATCCGATCCCATAGCCACCCGTATCACGCTGGCGCGCTTGTTGGGTAACACGGTAAAAGGGTTCAAACAACCGTTGTAATTCTTCTTCTGGAACACCCGGACCATGATCACGAATTTGCAGCGCTATATGATCAGCCTCAGCTTTTAGGCTGATTTCAACGGCGGTATTCACCGCAGTAAATCGAACGGCATTGCGTACGACATTTTCAATCGCACTACGCACTAACTCTTGATCACCCTTAATCATCACTGGGGCTATATCGTTGAAGAGCACTTGCTTGTCTTGGGCCTGCGCCTCTAAACGTGCGTCTTCGGCTACAGCCGCAACCAACGCCGCAAAATCAAAAGTCTCTACATTTAATTGCTGATGAGTGCTGTTAAGTCGCGACAAACGCAGAATTTCGCCAATCAATTCATCAAGTCGTTCGGCCTCACGCTCGATACGATCATGTTCACGAACTAAATCCGCCCCTTCACGACGTGCCAACCCTAACGCCAAACGTAGTCGTGCCAACGGTGTACGTAACTCATGCGATACATCGCGTAACAGCTCTTCTTTGGAGTCGATCAAGCTACGTAGGCGATCGGCCATCTGATCAAAGTCCTGCGCCAATACGGCCAACTCATCTCTACGGTGAGAAAACTCTGGTCCCACTCGCGCATCAAGATTACCGCTAGCCAATGACCGAGCACTAACCTGTAACTTTTCAACGGGACGAGTCACCGTGCGTGCTACATACCAACAAATGACACCGCTGATACTTAACGCCACCAAGATCAATAACAATTGAATATCAAGTGTGCCCAGTACTGCAGGCGACCAATCAGGCACTTGAGAAAATACAATGGTGTAGACCGCGCCATTAGACGCCGTAATTTGCGGTTCAGTTCTGAGTAAATCACTCCCGGGAGTCAGGCTGCGCCTTGAAGGGCCATTCAACAACCCTTCTTGTTGCAAGAGTTGAATGCGATGCTGAATGAATTCTGGAGGCGTTTGCTTAGTGATAGTACGACCCAAGGCATCGACAATAAAAATATCGAGCCCAGGATGCGCCTCGCGCATATCCCTTGCCCACTCTCTAACACCATCTAAACCCTCGGCCTGCAAGCGCTGCTCTGCAGTGATGGCCAACTCACCAGGAACTAAACTTTGAATCTCTGTCGAACGCTTGATAAGAAAAGCTGATGTCACCCCCACCCCGCCCATCAGGATTAGCCCCATAGCTAACCAGAAAGACAGAAAGATGCGGACGAACAAACTTTTCAAACGGGCTCCTCACCCTGTGCTGTCAGCACATAACCCGTACCACGAATACTGCGTATTTCAGGTAAGCCGGGCACGCCCAGTCCCAGCTTGCGACGCAAGTTGCTCACATGCGTATCAATACTGCGATCATAAGGTGTGAGCTTGCGACCCAACACGCGCTCCGTGAGCAAGTCTCTGGATTGCACTTGACCAGGGGTTCGCATCAACATTTCCAACACGCGGAATTCAGTACCCGTCAAACGAATTTGTTTTCCTTCAAGCGTAACCCCAAAAGTAGCGGGATCTAAGCGTAACTGCCCCACCGACACCGGCGGCGCGGGCGAACCTGAAGTACTGTCACGTGATGAACAACGACGTAACACGGCACGAATACGAGCCACTAGTTCACGTGGATTAAAGGGCTTGGCCAAATAATCATCTGCACCGAGCTCTAAACCGACAATGCGATCCACGTCGGTGCCATGCGCGGTGAGCATAATCACAGGCACGGATAAGGTTTGACGTAAGTTACGCAACACATCAAAGCCATTAAGCGATGGCAACATCACATCAAGAATAACCAGCTCATACTTATTGGTTGCCAGCTTGTTCAGTGCAGTCGAACCATCGTGCGCGACAGTAGCGACAAACCCTTCGGCCGTCAGATACTCAGTCAGCATCTGCGCTAACTCGCGATCATCATCAACAATCAGAACCGATGTTGTATTACTCATGATTTATCACTCACTCTGTACTGTGCCTGACGAATTGATTCCCTACTCCGCACCAACCGCATCACTCATTGCCGACTCTCACGCCATTTGAACGCCAACTGCATCTTAAGCCAAGCGCTTTGTCATGTACTTTGCGGCAATTGGCAATTCTTTGCATCGACAGTAATCGCCTCATGCATTTCTATCTAAGTTCAGACTCACTACGCCAATGGTGAATCAACAAAAAACCAGCCAGCATGCCGCCTAAATGGGCGAAATGTGCCACCCCTTGCGCGGTACCAAACACACCCATGGCCAACTCCACCAAGCCGTACAAGGTGACAAACACCCAGGCACGCATAGGGATGGGCGGAATCAATAACATGATGCGTCGATTTGGAAAGAACATACCAAACGCCAGCAACAACCCGAACACACCGCCCGAGGCGCCCACCGTTGGGATCGGCGGACCTCCCATGAGATACGTCACCATCAATTGCATCAGCGCAGCACCCACTACACTTACTAGGTAATAATTTAGAAAGCGTTGCGGCCCTAAAGTGCGCTCAATATCCGAACCAAACATATACAAAGCGAACATATTGAAAAATAAATGCGAAAACGAGGCGTGCAAAAATCCATAAGTCAGCAGTTGCCAGACATGAAACAGCGGAGTGCGCCACGGCCATAGCGCAAAAGAAAACTCAATCCCCGCACCCACAAAGCTCTGCACAAGAAATACGCCAATGTTGGCATAGATCAACGTTCGAGTAATTGGGGGCATTGAATGCACTTCTGTGACCTTTCTGCTTAGACCAATACGCGCTCAATACCACCGCGGTTGGCTTGCTGCACATAGTCCACCAACCAGTTTTCGCCAAGCACGTGCCGAGCAATTTCCACCACAATGTAATCCGCATCTGTCGCTGAATCATCGTTATAGCGTTTCAAGCCCTGCATACACGAAGGACATGAGGTGAGAATCTTTACCTCGCCCGTGAATCCATCCGCACGCAATTTGTCGGCACCGGCGCGCATTTCTTGTTCCTTTCTAAAGCGCACCTGCGTGGCCACATCGGGACGTGTCACTGCAAACGTGCCCGACTCACCGCAGCAACGATCATTCTTCTCGATCTTGCCATTCACTTTATCGTTCATCAGTGTATTTACTACTTTAAGCGGATCGTAGCTCTTCATCGGCGTATGACACGGATCGTGGTACATATAACGAGTACCTGTAACGCCTTCCAACTTCACGCCCTTCTCCATCAGGTATTCGTGAATATCAATAATGCGGCATCCTGGGAAAATTTCTTCGAACTTGTAGCCCTGCAGTTGATCAAAGCAGGTTCCGCAACTGACCACCACGGTCTGAATATCAAGATAGTTCAGCGTGTTGGCTACACGATGAAACAACACGCGATTATCTGTCACCATCTTGTCAGCTTTAGTGGACTGACCCGCACCGCGCTGCGGATAACCACAGCACAAGTAACCCGGCGGCAATACTGTTTGTACACCGACATGCCACAACATCGCCTGCGTGGCTAAACCTACTTGCGAGAACAAGCGTTCAGAACCACAACCCGGAAAATAAAATACGGCTTCACTTTCTGCTGAGCCCCGCTTTGGATCACGAATCACCGGCACATAGTTGCTGTCTTCAATATCAAGTAATGCACGCGCAGTACGCTTAGGCAAATT
>CANGFV010000107.1 GCA_947453225.1 Pseudomonadota bacterium | reverse complement strand
TCTGCTTTTTTAGCTGCAACAATCCCCTGAAAGACACTGAGATTACTAGTCGACTGCTGGGCGAAAGCCACGCCTGTGACAGCCGCGGCAAATAAACAAACACTCAGAGATACCAAAATATTTTTCATTTCTGCATCCAAATATACTTTAGCTATAGAGAGGCAATCCTTGCCTGATCTCATAGTATTGCACAGCACTAGGAAATTAATTGAATTGCCCGTAGCTAATACTATTTACTTGGTTACTGGCACTGACTGCGGCACCAATACCGAGAATCCCACGCGCTCTCCAGCGGCTGCCAAGCGAGTTGCTGGCTGGATAAATGTAAACAGCACCTGCCCTGCCTCCTTGGGCAAAGTGACTGCGATATTTTTAGCACCAGTGACAGGCTTGGGTGTTTCAAGACGCAGAGCGACAAGCTCATGTTGCGCTTGCTGATTTGCTGAAGCATAGGCCGCAAGAAATCTCACTTCGCTGGCAGAAGGAAAGGCAGTCACTACCAATGGCGCGGTGACACCATTAACTGTTAAACGACTCCCAGACTGCAGCAGATCTTTGGTGCGCTGCACAAGCGCAGTTAGAGTGGCATCATCCGATACGGCCAGCGCTGTTGGATCAGGATGCTTAGGACTAACCGCACTGACCAACCCCAACAAATCCACTTCTAAAGCAACTTCAATATGATCATCGCGCAGCGTCACACGCGCAGTATTCATATCTAAGGTATGCGCAGTTGCGGTTGCTCTTAGCTGAATCGCAAAGAGCAGAGCGCACAGAACAAAATATGAACGCTTAGAAGTAATCACTGCGGCCCAGCACCGCCCATTCCAGCGCCACCAGCCCCCATGCCGTCTGCGCCCATGCCATCAGCACCCATACCGCCGCCGCCCATACCCGAAGGAGGTCCTCCGACATAGCTGCCCGTACGGCAATAAACGCTTTGTACTACCTTGCCTTCAGTAGTGTAGGACTGCTCAGTGAAATCCCAGCACTTTTCTTGTGCTGCTGGCTTGTAGGTGAACGAGTAGGTTTTGCCCTGCCACACATAAGTCATTTGGCTAGTGCCGTTACCGTTATAAACCAACTTCAAATCCTGCACGCCACCGCGCGGCTTGCCTCCAGTAATTTTTCCACCACCGCCTAACTTGGACAGCGGCGGCACATGCGCAGCCATACTCATATCAAAATTGCCATCCAAACATTGAATGATGTAAGGCGGCGTCACAGAAGTGTGATAGCGCATACCAAATACTTCATCGGGCTGACCATTACAAACATCTAGCTTGCCCTTAGCAATGACTGAACCATCTGGATTCTTGTTGCCATAAATAGGGTAGCCATCAAATCCCCAACCAATAATCGCCGCAGGATCATTCTTATTCTTCATCATGGCCATCATGCAATTTGGAGCGACATGATAGTGATAATCATCACCACGACCGGCATGACCACCACAATAATCCAACTCACCCGTCAGCAAAGTATCGCCCTTAGCATCATATACATCTAATGCATTAGTGCCTTGCGAGGTGTAGTCATAAATCGGCACGCCGTTCACCGCAACACCCAAGCCCGCATCAATCGATACTGGCTTTGGATTGCGACTTGGCGAGAGCGTGATTGGCGACATATAGCCTGCGGCTGCAATCACCACCTGATCGTTAGTGCCCGTAATACCATTCATCATAGGATGGTCAGCGATCGTGTCTGAGTACACTTTGGCGTACTTTGGATCATCGCAATTCACAGACACTCTGGATGTAAAACCCGCATCCTCAACTGATTTTTTAATCGCCGCACAACGTGCCGCGGGCGTAATCGTTCCAGCACCATCAACTTTTTGAGCGATTGCCGTATAAGACAACGCAATCATGGAAAAAGCCGCCACCAACCCAGCAGCGCTAAACAACCTGACGGAATGGTTATTAATAAACTTGCTCATTTGAACCACAACACCTTAAATATTGATGTAACAACACTCATTCGAAGAACATTCATAAAATGTAGGATCAATCCCAGACCCGACAGCCAGACCCACCAGATTGATATCTTCAGATACGCGTGACTGACTATTATATGCGTGGAATCACCTATCAGCCTGACTGAATTGCCCCAACAATGAAGCAACGGCTCGTGACAGAGCGATGTATTGTCAAGATAGGTGACGACTTGTTAAGACGGCCGGTTGGTCGTTACATATGCAGATACTTAGATGGACTCATCCATGTTCATCACTATTTCAATTCGACGATTTCGCGAACGACCACTTTCCGTTTCGTTATTAGCCACTGGCTTGGACTCACCATAACCCACTGAACTTACTTTCTCGACGCTCACGCCCAAAGTTGAAATCAAATACTCGCGTACCGCATCCGCCCGATCTTGTGATAACAACAGATTGGCTGAGTCCGAACCCATACTGTCGGTATGACCCTCAACAGAGAGGCCAGCATTTGGAAATAACTTAAGTGCCCGACCGATCTTCTCGAGCACAGGAAAGCTACTCGGCTCGATTGCGCTCTTGCCACTACGAAAACTAATCGCATTCACTGACATAATCAGTTGATTCGCCTGACGATAAACATGGCCTTCGTCTGCAGTAAACATTGCTTCAATCTTGCCGATATTTTCACGCACACGATCCTGCGCACTCAGCCGCTTGAGCAGCGCCAAACGCTCTTGAGATTCACTCCCCAATTTTGAATCGAGCTTAGTAATAGCACCATTCAAATCACTGACCATCGCCTTTAGCTGAGCAATTTGCTGGTCTCGATCGGCCACAATACTGCGCAACGCAGACAACTGCTGTTGCTGTTCTAGCACACGACTACGCACGGCCTGCAAAACAGGAACTGCGCCCTGATCAAACGCACCAGACACATTTAGCTCCGCCGCTAACTCACGCACTGAAGGCTCTAAAGCCAACCACTGCTCTTCGGCGACTTGCTGTTTGATGCCATCTTTTGCTACTGCAGGCTGAATCAAATCAGCCAAATATTGCGCATGTTTAATTTCATAGACAGCTTGCGCCGCTACGCGCTTAGGCGCTTCCAAATCATAACGATTACGATTGAGCTGTTGATCCGCCAGCGCCAACTGCTGCTGCGCCACCGCAAAACTTCTCGGCGCATAGTCCGGCACTTTAGCAACTTGAGCCTGAGCAATCAGACTGCGAGCCTCACCCAATATTTTGATCTTGATGGCTTGCAACTCTACATCACGCAATAAAACTTCAGCTTCAGCGCCCTTAGCGCGCGCAGCATCCAGATCATTTCCTTCAACTTTAACCACGGCCTGCATAAATCTTTGTTCGGCTTTTTTCCAAGCCTCGCCTTCAGTCTTTGACGCACCCGCAACCACCGCATCATCGTAAGCCTTGATAATGGAACTTAAAGTCTTGCTACTTTGTGCGGCAAGCTGTTGCGCCTTAGTAATCTCCTGCTGAACTTCGTCGCGCTCTTTTTGCAGGCGATCGACCTTAGGCTGACCACTGTAATATTTCTCCAGATCTTTTAACGCCTCGGCCGCATCGGCAAATTGCTTAGGCGCAAGCAGCTCTGCACGCAGCGCAGCAGCTTCGGTCATGGCGGCATTTAAGGGCGCAAAAAAAGCGTCTTTATCGGGCACGCTCTGCGCAACAGCACAAGTCATGCTGAGCGATACAAATGCAAACCACAGAACCTGCTGTATTCTTTTTAGCACTTTATGCCTATCCCAAGCGAGCCTATCCCGGACGCACTTGACCCGAACCGCGCACTACATATTTATAGCTGG
>CANGFV010000106.1 GCA_947453225.1 Pseudomonadota bacterium | reverse complement strand
TTATTGCTGAATTAGGTCTCCCTGTTGAGTTGCGCGCAGTGCGTGCTGAAGAGGTGCTATCTGCAGAAGAAGTATTTCTAACCAACGCGGTCAGAGGTATTCAGCCGGTAAAACAATTGGATCAGCAGTATTGGTCTGTAGGCTCAATGACCCTGAAGCTCATGTTGTCTCTGAATGCATCAACATGAGTTTTAGCAAGCGATCACTGAAGTTGAGTCTGGTTGCAGCGCTGGTCGCTGTTCTAATTACGCTGTCTAGTATTTATGTGTTCAGGTGGATGACATCACCTGTGGCTGAACGATCAGCAATTTCTTTTGAAGTACGGCGCGGCGAGTCGGTGATACAAATTGCTGCCAGGCTTAACACGGCGGGTTGGTTGCGCCATCCAACGCTTTGGTCGCTGTGGGCGCGTTGGCGGGGATTAAGTGGCAAACTCAGGGCGGGCGAGTATCAGTTGACCCCTGATCTCTCACCGAAGACCATGTTGCAGTTATTGAGTAGTGGCAAAGTTTTATTGCATCGCTTAACTATCGTAGAAGGGTCTACTTATCAAAATTTGCGTGCCATCCTTACAACACGAGACGATGTGCAACAAACCTTGGATGGTGCGTCAGATGCTGAAGTGATTCGAAAACTCAATCTTTCTTCAAATCAGTTGGAAGGAAGGTTCTTCCCAGATACCTATTACTTTGCAAAAAACACATCTGATGTCGATATTTTGCGTATGGCTTCCCAGCGTATGCAAATCGAGCTTGAGCGTGTCTGGCAGGGATGTGAAAGCAATTGCTCGGTTAAGTCCCCGGATGAGTTATTGATACTGGCCTCAATCGTAGAAAAAGAAACAGCAAAATCTACTGAGCGTCCGCTTATCGCCGGTGTCTTCCTTGAAAGATTGAAGCGGGGTATTCGCCTGCAATCTGACCCGACGGTGATTTACGGGCTTGGTGCTCAGTATGATGGCAATATCAGAAAGAAAGATTTGTTACGCGATACACCCTTCAACACCTATACCCGTCAAGGCTTGCCGCCAACGCCCATTGCTTTACCGGGCGCAGCTTCATTACAGGCAGTCGCTCATCCGCAGAGAACAGGCGCGATTTATTTTGTCGCCAGCGGCAATCCAGATGGCAGTCATGTTTTCTCAAAGACCTTACAAGAGCATAATGCTGCAGTCAGGCGTTACCTGAAAACCATCAGAGCTCATTAATCTCGCGCTATGCCAATCTATACCGGAAAATTTATTACGCTTGAAGGCGGCGAGGGCGCAGGTAAGTCAACTCAACTTGCTATCATTAAAAGCGAAATAGAGCAGGCGGGTATTGAAGTGGTCGTGACTCGTGAGCCTGGAGGAACGCCGCGTGCTGAGGCGATCCGGCAGTTGCTCTTGAGTCGTGATGCCGAGCCAATGCCTGAATCCTGTGAGCTGCTATTGATGTTTGCTGCTCGATCCACGCATCTGCATAACCTGATTCTGCCTGCGCTAAAACGAGGGGCTTGGGTGTTATGCGATCGATTTACTGATGCTAGTTATGCCTATCAAGGTTATGGTCGCGGTTTGTCTCTTGCGCAGATCGAAAATCTTGAGCGATGGGTGCAAGATGGCGTTAAGCCTGATCTGACCTTATTGCTGGATGTATCTGTAGAGATTGCAATGCAACGAGCCCGCCTTCGCAATCAATCGCAAGGACTCGGCGAGGGCGATCGTTTTGAGATTGAGCAGAACGCTTTCTTTGAGCGTGTTCGTGAGGGTTATTTGCAGCGTGCTCAAGCTGAGCCCAATCGCTTTCAGATTGTAAATGCTGGCTTAGACTTAGACGCTGTAAGCACGGCAACTCGTCAGGTTATTCGCGACTTTATCCGCAAGGCTAATCAATGAAGCAGCCAAGCAAGTCTGAGAGCGCAATGTCTACCTTGCCGTATCCATGGCATGAATCTACTTGGCAGCAACTGGATCGCAGTTGGCAGGCGCAACGATTTCCACATGCATTGTTGCTGCATGGTGTGCCGGGTTTAGGCAAGTTTGTTTTTGCACAATGGTTGGCTCACACTTTGCTTTGTGAGCACCGTCAACAGTCCTTGCTACCGTGTGGTGAATGTGCAAGTTGCAAGCTCAATCAAGCGGGTTCACACCCTGATTTGATTGTGGTTAGGCCAGAAGAAGATAAAACGCAAATTTCTGTCGATCAAATTCGTACTGCTAATGAGTCCTTAACGCTGACCAGCACTAGAAATGGTTATCGTGTTGCCATTATTGAGCCTGCGCATCAGATGACTATAGCGGCCGCCAATAGCCTGCTTAAAACCTTAGAAGAACCCAGTGCGAATACGCTGATCATTATGGTGAGCTCGCAGTCTGGAAGTTTGCTGCCCACTTTACGCAGTCGATGCCAGCAGTTGGGAATGTTAGTTCCACCAGTTGAAGAGACAAAGCATTGGATTGAGCAGCAGTTCGGCAAGTCTGTCTCTAACGAGTTATTGGGCTATGCGGGCAATGCGCCTTTGAGGGCACTGGAGATTGCTCAAGGTTCTTATGAGAATTTAAGGCAATCAATGATCTTGGGGCTAGAGTCGATAACGAAAGGTTCTACAGATATTGCTCAGGTTGCCCAAGCTTGGGCAGACGATCATGTTCAGGAGCGGCTGCGTTGGTTGGAGTATTGGTTGTCTGGAGCAATTCGCCAGAAAATTCTTAGAACTGTGGATTCGTTCACGCCGGTTATTGATGCTGAAACCATACTAGGCGCCAATTTATCCGCCATGTTTCGGGCGCTGGACAAAATACGCGAAGTGACTGAGCAATTGCGTCGAACTTCGCTGCAGCGTGAGTTGGTTTTAATGTCACTGTTGATGAGGATTCAGCAGTCAATGCAAGCTAAAGCGTAACGCTTGCGAACTTGTTGTTACTTGAATGAAAAATTGAACTGAGTGTTTGTGATGATACAGCCGAAGAACAAGCCTGGTTTGCTTACGTTGACCATTAAAGACAAGGGTGCGCTGTATCTCGCCTACATGCACTATGTGATTAATGGTGGCTTATTTATTCCCACCAATAGTTCCTACCGTCTCGGTGATGAAGTATTTATGCTCCTCAATTTGATGGGTGAAGAAGAAAAACTGCCCGTGGCAGGGAAGGTGGTGTGGATTGCCCCTAAAGGTTCACAGGGCAAACGAACCGCGGGGATCGGTGTGCAATTTAATGAACAAGATCGAGGCGCCACTCAAAGAAAAATCGAGAGTTTTCTAGCTGGCTCATTGGGTGGAGATCGGTTTACTCATACGATGTAATAAAATAAATCACTATTCCTCATTAACCTACTGTTAATATTCATATTTAATTAATAATTAATTGAGTTCGTTATGTTTAGTTATGTGTTTAATTGAACATAAGCCAAGTTGGTGTAAATAAATCCGACACTGAAATATTGGTTTTTTGCACTGTACTGAATTACATTCCCGTCATCTTGGGGAAAGGATGATGGGGATTAATAAGATGAAAAAATCATCGCTGTGCTCGTTTTCATTTATTTTTTTTGCGTTGCTCTGTTTTTCCTCCCTGTGGGGAATTGATTCTGCGATAGCGCAGACGCCGACCTACACGGTGGGCGGTACGGTCTCAGGCTTAGCGGCTGGCAAGTCGTTCGTGCTTAGAAACAACACGACTTCGTTGTCAGTGTCCTCTAATGGTGTATTTAACTTTCCAGCACAGGCACAAGGTACGAGTTGGAATATCAGTGTGGGTATCCAACCTAGTGGTCAGATTTGTAGAGTGGTGTCTAATGGTTCAGGTAGTAATCTAAGTGCCAATGTCACTAATGTCA
>CANGFV010000105.1 GCA_947453225.1 Pseudomonadota bacterium | reverse complement strand
GGCGCGGCCCAAGGTTGAGTAATCCACTTGTCTGGCAGGCGAGCAAGCTCAGGCAGCCAGCGACGAATATATTTATAGTCTGGATCAAAGCGCTCAGCTTGTAGTGTAGGATTAAAAATTCGAAAGAACGGTGCGGCATCCGCGCCACAGCCAGCGGTCCATTGCCAGCCCTGCGTGTTGTTAGCCAAATCGGCATCCACCAAGGTATCCCAAAACCAGCGCGCGCCTTCCAGCCAGTGAATGCGCAAATTCTTGGTGAGAAATGATGCGACTACCATGCGTACACGATTGTGCATCCAGCCGGTGTGCCATAGCTCGCGCATGCCTGCATCGACTAAGGGAATGCCGGTTAACCCGCGTTGCCATGCTTTCAGCGTAGTTGCGTTGTTATCCCATGGAAATTTTTCGAAGCGAGTATCGAGTGGTGCATTGGTGGTGTGCGGAAAGTGATACAGCAAATGATAAGAGAACTCGCGCCAACCGAGTTCACGTACATAACCTTCGGCAGAGATTTGCTGATCTTGCAATGCGGTGACAATTTGTCGTGGGCTGATTTCGCCAAAGTGTAAGTAAGGACCCATACACGAAGTGCCGCTTTTATCTGGGCGATTACGTTCGGTGCCGTAATCAGCGGCGGCCTCGTCAATAAAGCGTTGAAGTCTTGCATGTGCTCTGGCTTCGCCCACCTGCCAATGACTTCGTAAGCCGTCATCCCAGTGGATGCGTGGTAATAAATCGAGCGCAGATAAATCATCTGAGGCCAGCGTTTTTTTTACGCTAGGCAAAGAGTCAGGCGTGACAAGCGGCAAGGGTTGCTCAGACATGCGAGTCTGGCAATGTCGCCAAAAAGGCGTGAATACCCGGAAGGGCTTGTCTTGTTGCGTGCGCACTTGCCACGGTTCGAACAGCAACGCAGCGTTATGGCTGCTGCATTCAATGTCTTGGGCTTTCAGCGCGCTTTTAATTTCGGTGTCACGCGCAATGCATGCAGGTTCATACACGCGATTCCAACACACCAGTGTGGCGCCAGTTTCTTTAATCAGTTGTTGTAAGGTTTTAAGGCTCGCGCCTTGTCGCAGTATAAGTCGGCCGCCCAGCTTGGAAATATCTTTGCTCAGTGCTTCAAGGCTGTGATGTAACCACCATAGACTTGCTGCGCCCGGTGCCCATGGCGCTTCTTCTTCGGGGGCGTGAATGAACACTGGGATGACATTGCGCGCTTCACTTAATGCATGGGTTAATGCTGGATTATCGGCAAGCCGTAAGTCACGGCGAAACCACACCAGTGCAGTGTCATGCGCGTGCGTCATACAAAAAAAGCGGCGAGTAGACTAAAACTACTGCCGCTCTTTTCCTGCAAGGTCAAGGCGTTCAATGAATAGCGCCGGTTATTGCGCGTTCTTTAGGACTGCAATGCGCTCTTCCAACGGAGGATGAGTCATGAACAAGCGGCTGATTCCTTTGCCACCGGAGATACCAAAGGCGGCCATTTTTTCAGGCAATGCCGCTTCGCTGTGACGATTCATCAAGCGTTCTAATGCGGCGATCATGTTGGCACGACCGGCTAGTTTGGCGCCGCCGGCATCAGCACGAAATTCACGCTGACGTGAGAACCACATGACGATCATGCTGGCCAGAATACCCAGCACCATTTGACTGATGATGATGCTCATGGTGTAGGCAATGCCGTGGCCGCGCTCATTTTTCAGGATGATGCGATCGACCACATAACCAATGACGCGGGATAAGAAAATCACGAAGGTATTCACTACGCCTTGAATCAGGGTGAGGGTAACCATATCGCCATTGGCCACGTGACTGACTTCGTGACCGATGACGGCCTCGGCTTCAGCTTGCGACATGTTGTTCAGTAATCCAGTGCTGACGGCGACCAAGGCATTGTTACGGTTGGCGCCTGTGGCAAAGGCGTTCATCTCTGGAGAATCAAAAATACCCACTTCAGGCATACCGATGCCGGCTTCTTTAGCGCAACGCTGCACAGTGTTCATCAGCCAGATTTCGCGTGGAGTGCGCGGTTCGGTGATAACCGCTACACCCATCATGCGTTTGGCCGACCATTTGGAAATGGCGAGAGAGATCAGTGCGCCGCCAAAACCAAAGACGGCTGAAAATATCAACAGGCTATTGATGTCTAGCCCACCATTGGCGGTTTCGATTCGATCTACGCCCAACAGATGCAGGACGATGTTCAGGACGAAAACGATGGCAAGGTTAGTGACAAGAAATAGAAAAATGCGTTTCATGGAATACCTGTAAGGATGCCGGTGGATGGTAACGCCCAACGCGGTCAATTATGAGGCTGCCCGATGACAATTCAAGGGCGGTTTTGTAAAGGCAGTGGGTTAAGTTTTGGGATGGAATAATGGCTGTCAGGGTCTACAATGGCCGGACTTTATCTGGGGAATGCTCTATGTCTACTTCTTCATCCACCCATGCCGAGGCGCTGACGCAGATTAGTCATATTATGGAGCCGATTGGGCGCAAGGCATTGGAGGCGGCGAGGGTGCTGGCGCAAACCGATGCGGCGACCAAAAATCGTGCCTTGGCTGCAACAGCTGCCGCGCTACGAGCCCAGAGCGCCGAAATTTTGGCGGCTAATGCTAAGGATATGAGCTCAGCTCGCGAGCGTGGTTTGAGTGGCGCGTTGTTAGATCGCTTGTTATTGGATGCCAAGCGAGTCGAGGCGATGGCCAAGGGTGTTGAGGAAATTATTCAATTGGCTGATCCCATCGGTACTTTGATTGCCGAATGGACGCGGCCGAATGGCATGACCATTCAGCGCGTGCGTGTGCCACTAGGTGTCATTGGCATTATTTTCGAAAGCCGTCCCAATGTGACCATTGATGCTGGCGCATTGTGTTTGAAGTCCGGTAACGCAGCTATTTTGCGTGCAGGTTCTGAAAGTTATCACTCCAGTCGCGCCGTGCATGCGTGCATGGTTGAGGGATTGAAAGTAGCGGGGTTGCCTGAAGCGGCAGTGCAGTTGGTGCCGACTACAGATCGCGCGGCGGTGGGTTATATGCTGGCTGGCATGGCCGATTACATTGATGTGATTGTGCCGCGTGGCGGGAAAAGTTTGATTCAGCGAGTACAACAAGATGCACGCGTGCCCGTGATTGGTCACTTGGAAGGTAACTGTCATGTCTATGTTGATCGCGATGCAGATATAAATATGGCCTGTGAAATTGTGAAAAACGCGAAATTAAGGCGTACAGGTATTTGCGGTGCGGCAGAGACGGTGTTGTTTGATAAAGCCGCCACAACGCAAATGAATGCGGTAGTGAAGATGCTGCTGGATGCTGGCTGTGAAGTGCGCGGCGATCAAGATGTTCAAGCGGTGGATCAGCGAGTAAAGACAGCCACTGAGGAAGATTGGTATACGGAATATTTAGATGCCATTATTTCAGCGCGAGTCGTCGACGGAGTGGATGCAGCGGCAGCGCATATCACTAAATATGGTTCAGCACATACCGAGTCGATCGTTACTAGCAATTCAAAAACCGCTGAACGCTTTTTTAATTCCGTGGATAGCGCCATCGTGCTGCACAATGCTTCGACTCAATTTGCCGATGGCGGTGAGTTTGGTATGGGTGCTGAGATTGGTATTTCTACTGATAAGTTTCACGCGCGCGGCCCGGTGGGTGTCGAGCAGCTCACCAGCTATAAATATGTAGTGCGCGGTTCGGGTCAAGTGCGTCCGGGATAGGCTCGCTTGGGATAGGCATAAAGTGCTAAAAAGAATACAGCAGGTTCTGTGGTTTGCATTTGTATCGCTCAGCATGACTTGTGCTGTTGCGCAGAGCGT
>CANGFV010000104.1 GCA_947453225.1 Pseudomonadota bacterium | reverse complement strand
CAGCCCAATCATCGTTATTGATGTGATGCGCACGGAACTGACCCTCTCTAAACTAAAAATTATTCGATATATCGCCGACTACGGTAAGATTCTCACCTTACCATGCGTACCCACCTTAGACGACAAACTTTCTTGCGCAACGCATCCTTTTTGTTTGCCGTTTTATTGGCGCTACTGACCATTGCCTGCGCACCCAAGTCCAATCAATCGAACAGCGATACCACAGCGCAAACTCAAAATCTTGCGTACTTTGTGGGCAGCGAACGCTGCGCCAGTTGCCATGTTGCAGAACATAAAGCCTGGCAAGGCTCACAACATCAACTGGCCATGCAACACGTCAGTCGATCTGCAGTCCTCGCGCCTTTTGCTGGCGAATCACTCAACCATCACGGCAAAGTCACCACTTTCTCAACGCGTGACAATCAATTCATTATTCATACCGAAGGTCCGGATGGCAAGCCAGCGGACTATACGGTGAAATACGTATTTGGCCTCTCGCCACTACAACAATATTTACTTGAATTACCCGGCGGCCGCTTACAAGCATTCACTTTGGCATGGGACACTCGACCCGCAACCTCAGGCGGTCAACGCTGGTTTGATTTGTACCCTAATGAATCTTACAAAGCCGGCGATCCATTGCACTGGACGGGCTACCAACAAAATTGGAATTACATGTGCGCCGACTGCCACTCCACCAATTTGCGCAAGAATTATGATGTTGCCTCAAATTCATTCAACACCACTTGGTCTGAAATCAGCGTAGGCTGCGAAGCGTGTCACGGTCCTGCCTCACAACATTTAACGTGGGCACAACAAGGTCAACCCAAGTCACAACCTAATAAAGGATTGGCTCACCTCCTTGATGAACGTGCCAATGTCACTTGGATACGTAATACGAGCACCAATCAACCGCAACGCAGCATGGCTCGTACCACTTCTAAAGAATTAGATACTTGCGCACGCTGTCATTCACGTCGATTACAACTAACCGATAACGTCACTGCCGCAGCACCGTTAGCACAAGGCTTTCACGTCGCATTACTAGATCAAGGTCTGTACTACCCCGATGGACAGATGCGCGATGAGGTTTATAACCACGGATCATTCCTACAAAGTCGTATGCATGCCGCGGGCGTCACCTGCAGCGACTGTCATAACCCACACACACAACAACTGCGTGCACCCGGCGATGCGGTGTGCGCCCAATGTCATGAGTCTGGCAAATATGCGAGCGAGAAACATCACTTTCATCCACAGCAATCGGATGGCGCACGCTGCGCAAGCTGTCACATGCCGACACACACCTACATGGGTGTAGATAATCGTCACGACCACTCGCTGCGCATTCCACAACCCGCCGCCTCAGCAAAAATTGGCGCGCCTAATGCCTGTACCAGTTGTCACAACACGCGTGACAGCAACTGGGCACAGATGATCATTAATCAACACTATCCACAAGCAAAAGCCAGCTACCAAACTCATGGTCCTGTGTTTGCTGCACTAGAGCGCGGCGAAGCCGGCGCATCAGCACAAGTAATGGCCGTTGCACAAGACACTGAACTCCCCGCCATCATTCGCGCCAGTGCGTTGCGTCGATTATCGCTTGCCGGTGTTACCGTTGATCCGACGTTGCTAGCGAAAGCCGCAAAAGACGCTGATCCACTAGTGCGTGGCGCGGCCGCAGAAGCGGCTATTGATAATGCAGCCGTACTTCAACCACTGCTCACTGACTCGGTGCTGAGCGTCAGATTGCTTGCTTCACAAGCTATGCGACAAGAACTCGACACATGGATGAAAGCCAATGCTGAATACATTGCCGTGCAACGCTATAACGCGGATCGACCTGAAGCACGCGCTAACTTAGGCAGCGCACTACTTGCACAACAAGACATTCAAGGGGCACAGGCGGCGCTACAGTCTGCAATTAAACTTGATCCTGGGTTTTCACTGGCATATTTGAATCTCGCCGACAGCTATCGCGCAATGGGCGATGAGACCAATGCAGAAGACACTTTGCGTGAAGCCTTACGTCGCGGTCGTGATGATATTGGCCCCATTCAATTTGCTTTGGGTTTATCGTTTGTTCGCCAAGGCAAATATGCACAAGCCTTAGCCGCGCTTGCTGAAGCGAATAGACGCGAGCCTGATAATGTGCAGTTTACTTATACTTATGCAATTGCTTTACACGATCGAGGGCAAAAGCAAGCAGCCTTGTCTTTGCTTGAAAAGGCAGTAAAACGCAGACCAAATGAAGCGCAACTGATCGAGCTGCTACAGATATATCGAAACGGGCCTTAGAGCACTCATCAACTTTACATTAATTGTTGAACGCAACCAGCAAACAACATAGCGACCAAAACACCGCGTATTCAGGCCCGCCACGATTCCACAACCATTCGCCCTTATTCACTTTTAACAACGCAGCCGCTGCCACAAATAAGAATCCAGCTGCAGCAAACGCCGCCTGACGCGTATAAACATTGAAAATTAGCGCTGCTGCAAATAAAGCCTCAGTGATCATTGCAACGTACAACACGACACGCCCTGGTTTTAATCCAGCGGCGGCAAAAAATTCGAGTGGGCGCTCGGGATAAAAGACCTTGATGGCCAAATGCGGCAGAAAAAACGCACCGCACATCACTCGCAACACATCGCCAATGCCATTCAGTTCAAAAGACATATTAAGCCCCTCTGACTTACATCCGCGACAGATGAAATGTGATCGAAAGTGAAATTAAGGCTCAAGTACCTTGCCGCGTGTTTCAGGCAACATGAAGGCCGCACATGCCATCAACGCATAAGCAACGCCGGCCACCACACCGATTGCCGTGCCTAGGGTCATCATTGATTCTGACAACAGCGCCACCGCCACCGGCGTGAATGCACCAATCACTCGACCTAAGTTATAGGTAAAGCCCTGACCGACCCCTCTGACTTTGGTGGGAAACTGTTCAGTCAAGAATGCACCTTGTGCACTAAAAACACCGGATGAGAAAAACCCTAGCGGCGCTCCAATAACGAGCAGCACACTTTCAGGAATAGGCGCAATGGTATAAACCAAGACCGTGATAAACGAACCAATCGCAAAAATCAAAAACGTATTGCGGCGACCGACAATATCCGACAAATATGCGCCCGCCATATAGCCACAGAATGAACCGATAATCATGACGAGAATTGAGCCGCTTGAACCGCTCACCGTCAAATGACGCTCAGTCTTCAAATACAACGGCATCAATACCATCACCGCCTGCCAACCGCCTTGCGCGCCAGCACCTAACAACCCACCGAGCACCGTAATGCGCAGCAAGGGTGGACGAAAAATATCGACAATTGAACCTGCTTTTTCACCAGCGGCAATTTCCGCTTTAGAGCGCTGATATACCTCAGGCTCTTCAATAAAGCGGCGCAAGAAAAATACTAATACCGCTGGCGTCACGCCGACGAAGAACATCATGCGCCAACTTAAATCTTCAGGCAGCGTTAAGTAAGCAAAGATCAGCCAGTTGAAAAATAAAGCCATCGCCCAACCGACAGCATAGCCCGCCTGCATAGAACCCAAAGCCTTGCCGCGATGCTGTGCACGAATAGTTTCTCCAAGCAACACCGCACCTGCCGCCCATTCGCCACCAAAGCCTAGCCCCATCAACGCACGACAGACGAGTAGTTGCTCATAGTTTTGCGCAAGGCCTGATAAAAACGAGAAGACCGCAAACCAAGCGATGGTGATTTGCATAGTGCGTACACGACCAATGCGATCTGCCAGCCACCCTGCAAGCAATCCGCCCAACGAAGACATGGCAAGTACAACACTTTGTAGAAACGAAGCTTCAGTCTTGGATAGATGCCACAAGGCCATCAATGCGGGAATCACAAAACTATAGAGCTGCACATCCAT
>CANGFV010000103.1 GCA_947453225.1 Pseudomonadota bacterium | reverse complement strand
CGTCTCGTAAGCGTGGTCCTCGGTACCCCGTCTATCAAGGCGCGTGAAGAAGGCACTGCCGCATTACTGAACTATGGCTTTAGCTTTTACGAAACCAAGTCTCTGTATCGCGCAGGTGAAATCCTTAAGAATGCTGTAGTTCGCAAAGGTCAGATTGACCAAGTCAATGTAGGCCCTAAAACAGATGTACAAGTCACTCTACAACGTGGCAGCGCAGAAGCCATCCAAGCCAGTGTGGAGTTGCCATCAACTTTGGTCGCGCCTCTGAAACAAGATACGGTTGTAGGTAAATTAAAAGTATCCAAGGACGGCAAGGTGGTTGCTAGCTATCCGCTCTACCCCTTACAAGATGTCGCAGAAGCAGGATTCGCTGGACGCATGATTGATAGCGTTAAGCTGTGGTTTGACTAAGCATTGACTAAGGATTGACTGATGCGTGACGAGACGTTGTTGAAGTTTCCCTGTGACTTTCCCCTGAAGGTCATGGGTCGCAACAATGATGACTTTCGCAGCATTGTCATCGGCATTGTTGAAAAACATGCTGGCAATGTTGAAATGAACCGAATCGAAGAACGCCCAAGCCGTGACGGCACTTATCTAGGTATTACTATCACCGTCACAGCAACAAGCAAGGCGCAGCTAGATGCTATTTATATGGAACTTACTTCTTGTGAGCGGGTACTGGTTTCCCTGTAGGCGCCCATTCCACCTGCGCTGGCAACCCGAGTGAAGCCAGTAACTCAGACGCGAGTAGTTGTGCAGCTTCAATCACGGTTGATTGAATGCCTAAACTTGCAAGATCTACCACTTGCAGCCCCTGATACCCACAGGGATTAATGCGCTGAAATGGTTCTAAATTCATAGCCACATTGAAGGCTAAGCCATGATAAGCACAGCCACGCCGAATACGTAACCCAACACTGGCGATCTTGCGCCCCTCAACATACACGCCAGGTGCACTACGATTTGCAGATGCAGCAATCCCCCACCGCGCTAGGGTATTAATCACCGCACTTTCTAATGCCATCACCAACTCTCTGACTGACTTTTGGTGGCGACGCAAATCAAGCAAGGTGTAAACCACCAATTGTCCTGGTCCGTGATAAGTCACCTGACCACCCCGATCAATCTGCACTAGCGGAATATCCCCAGCAGCTAACACATGCTCTGGTTTGCCATTCATGCCTAAAGTAAAAACAGGTGGATGCTCCAAGCACCAAATTTCATCGCGCGTTTGCTCATCGCGCTCATCCGTAAATTGCTGCATGGCACGCCAGATCGGCGCATAAGGCGCCGACTCTAGATACTTAAACAGCGGCAGATTCATGAAATAACGGGAACAGCCTGAATTGCGGCAAACTTAACCAGCCAAACCTGCGTTGTTTCGTTCCAGCGCTCTTTCTGCACGATAACTCGAGCGCACCATCGGTCCTGAAACACACTCAAGAAAACCGCGCTCCAACGCCCACTCACGATACTCAGCAAATTCTTCTGGAGTGACCCAGCGCTGTATTTCCAGATGATTGGGCGTAGGACGTAAATATTGGCCTAAGGTAAGAATATCGACCTTTGCCGCACGCAGATCATCCATGGTCTGTTTTATTTCTTCATCAGTTTCACCCAAGCCCAACATCAAACTGCTTTTAGTTAAGACAGAAGAACGATGCTGCTTAGCATGCGCCAATACTTGCATCGTTTGTTCATAACTGGCGCGAGGATCGCGTACCGGATGAGTCAGTCGCTTTACGGTTTCCACATTTTGCGCAAAGACTTCTAATCCGCTATCCACCACCGTTTGTACATCTGCCATCACGCCTTGAAAATCTGGCGTAAGCGCCTCAACGGCTGTATTGGGATTGAGTTTCTTAATTTCTCGTACACAGGCAGCAAAGTGAGCGGCACCTCCATCGGGCAAGTCATCACGATTTACTGAGGTAAGTACCACATAGTTCAACTTCATCAACTGCACCGTGCGTGCACTATTGGCGGGCTCATCAGCATCCAACCAACCCTTGGGATTACCAGTATCGACCGCACAAAAGCGACAGGCACGAGTACAAACCGCACCCATCAACATGAGCGTAGCCGTACCGGCATTCCAACATTCGCCAATGTTTGGACATTTGGCTTCTTCACAAACAGTCGCAAGACGGTGCTCATGTACGACATCACGTACTGCGTTGTAACCAGAACCAGCGGGCATCGCCGCACGTAACCAGCGAGGTTTTTGTCCGGGCACAAAGCCAACCGCATCTGCGCTGGCCTTAATGCCGTCCTTAATTGCGGAGAAGCCTTGAGGGGTTTGGTATTTCTCACCACTCTTTAATGGCGTACGGGGCCTACCCCCCTGAGACACAATCTCGATACCTTTGAAACTGCTCACATCAACTCACGCTGGCTATTTCTGAAGGTGCGTATGGTAACGGGGAGGCCTTCCCCTGTCATGCAAAGCACCAAAAGAAAATCCCCGACTGGCGGAACCAATCAGGGATGAGGGCGTTTCGGTTTTAGCTTGGGCTAGTCAGTTTAGCCACCGGCGTGCAAGGCCCACAGCTCAGCAATTCGGCTATATTCAGAAGATTTTGGGATCTGACGGAACGCAGCACGCGCCTTATCCCCGTGTTTATTGTTGTACTCAGCAATACCTAACGCAAATCTGGCGCGATCCGGATCTTTGAAATTACCCTTCTTAATGCCCCGCTGCAGGGCTTCAACCGCTTGTGGGTACTGACCATAGCTGAGGTAAATTTCGCCTAGCATGGCATCTTCTTGGCCAGTGGGCGCCGAACGAGCACGGCCTTCTAATCCAGATAGCTCAGATTTTTGCTTTTCAACTTCTTTTGCAACGGCAGCTTTGAGGCGATCCTCACGATCCTTGCCCGCACCACTGCCAATCGCGCCAGCAGCATATCCCTTTTCCAGCACACGCTGTGCCTCACCAGGTAAACCAAAGTTTCTAGCTAATTGCGCCAACTCAATGAAATCATTTGAATTCTTCATGATACCCACTGACAACACCAACCGATCCAGTTGGAAGCGCGACATGTCAGACATGCGTTGCTGTTTGAGACCTGACAACAAAAGCGACTGCCAATAGGCTGGGTTTGGGTAGTACCGCACCAGCTTCTCAAGCACATCAATGGTTATAGGATCTAATCGATTGGGCTCATTTCTATGATCATCATCGTGATCTTCACCCCCCATACCCGAAGGAGAACCCATCCCTTGGGTGGGCCGACCGGGCTCCATACCCTGAGACTGACGGTCATCGCTCAGCTTAAATGCAATGCTATACATCAACTTAAGCCAATCTTCTTTAGGGCGAGTTCCTGCACGCTCGCTGGATTTAACCAGTTCGGTCAACGTATCCATGGCGCGCTTAAACTGCCCCGCCTGATATTGTGACTGCGCTAACAGCGCGGTCATTTCAGGATCATTGGGATGAGCCTTAAGCCAACGCTCAAGATACTCAGTAGCCTTAGCGTTATTTTTTACCTGCAAATAAAGCTGCGCAATCAGCTTGGTGTATTGATCTTTTTGCGCATCGGATAACCTTCCGCTTTCGAGTAACTTTTCGTATACCGCAGCGGCCTCACCGTACTTTTTTTGACCCTGATAAGCAGCTGCATACAACTGATTGATCATGAATTGATCATACGCAGTCTTATCGCCAATGGCATCAGCCTCACGCAACCTAGCTAGCGCCTGATCCCACTGCTTAGCTTGCAACGCACGCTGCGCATCGGTCATCGGCTTACCAATTTTTGTGCTGACCTTGCCCTCGTCAGCCGCAGAAACTGAGCTTACCGGTAGAGACATGGCAGCAATCGACACCGCTAGATTCAATGCCGTAAAAAGCGCACGGAAATTTGTCATGATGAAAACTCAGACGAATATAGAAAAATCGCTGGAAAAAAATTACT
>CANGFV010000102.1 GCA_947453225.1 Pseudomonadota bacterium | reverse complement strand
TGATCAAAGGGCAGATCGGGCACATTCACGTTAAGGATGCTCGAAGCATCTAGCGGCGTATGCTGCAAACGCATCACAAGTTCAGCTGCAACTCGCCCGGCAGTTGTAAAGTGATTACCCCCCTGATTTACCAGAGATACCGCAATGGCAGGCAACCCCAGAAAACGCCCCTCAACAGCAGCAGCTACTGTTCCGGAGTACAGCGTATCGTCACCAAGATTGGCGCCATCATTAATCCCAGAAACCACCATGTCGTACTCTGTAGGGAGCAACCCGGAAATCGCCATGTGTACACAATCGGTCGGTGTGCCGTTAATGTAGTAACTACGCTCCGCGTACTGGGTCACTCTCAACGGCACTTCGAGAGTCAAAGAATTACTTGCACCGCTTTTGTTGCGCTCTGGCGCAACAATGGTTAGTTCGGCCAGTGATTGCAGTGACAACGCCAGTTGCTGAATACCCTCGGCGCGATAACCATCGTCATTACTAATTAATATCTTCAAGGTCTATTTACCATTAATCATTATGTCGCCAAACCATTACCAAAAAAGGCTCGAAGCGTCATTACACTTTCTCAATTAAGGCAATCGCATGACAGGCCAACCCCTCGCGCTTTCCTATAAAGCCCAGCCCTTCACTAGTCGTTGCCTTAATATTGATTTGATCTAGATTAATATTCAGATCAGCAGCAATATTTGTACGCATTCGCTCACGATACTGACCAAGCCTTGGCGCATCCGCTAGAACCGTAGTATCTATATTCAATACTCGATATTGATTTTTGATTAACAACTGCTTGAGGTGACGTAAAAAAACACGGCTATCAGCCCCGCGCCACTTCGAATCAGTATCTGGAAAGTGCATACCAATATCACCTAATGCCATTGCCCCTAACAAGGCATCGCATACGGCATGCAAAAGTACATCTCCATCTGAATGCGCCTTAATACCCTGCGTGTGAGGAATTGTTTCGCCACCTAGCACCACATGATCACCCACATCAAATGCGTGAACATCGTACCCCTGACCAACTCTTGTGCTGCTATGCATAGTCATACTCGACGCGAATGTAGTGGTCGCTAAAATTAAGAACAAGAATAACGTTGGGACAAAATATTCGCCGCTATTTGTAAATCCGTAGGCACAGTAATTTTTATATTATCACTTCGACCCTCAACTAGCTTTGGGTGATAACCCATTAACTCAAGCGCAGAGGACTCGTCAGTTACTAGTGATCCTTTTGCTAATGCTGATTGCAGTACAGCTTTCAACATACCCAATTTAGACAACTGTGGAGTTAGCGCTCGCCATAACCGCTCACGCGGCAGCGTTTTTTCAATACAGCCTTCATGATCAGCCTGTTTCAAAGTATCTGCCAAAGGCGTCGCCAAGATCGCGCCAACATTGTCTTCATTTATTTCAGCGCACAACTTATCCAAATCTTCCGCGTGCAAACAAGGCCGCGCCGCATCATGAACCATCACCCAATCATGATCTGAAGCCGCGCTCAATGACTTCAGGCCAGCCAGCACAGAATGAGCACGTTCGCTGCCCCCAAGAGCCATCTGCAATTTCGAATGAACTAAGGACAACTTGAGCCAATGATCATCCTCTGGCGCAATCACAACAACGACACCTTGGCACTTTGCATCCTGTAAAAATGGCTCTATTGCCCACTCGAGAACTGTTCTTCCAGATAGTGGTAAATATTGTTTCGGTAGTGTGCTTGCCATACGCACACCTGAACCTGCTGCGGGAATCACTGCCCAGTAATTATGCACTGTCATGCTGCTGACAGATCAGTGACTATCCGCTTGTATTGCATTGATTGTGGGCTTAGCGGTAGATGACTCGGGTTGACGCTTGGTGATTACCGTTTGATCGCTATTTTCATTCACACGATCCGTGGAAACCGCCGGTGATGCCACTTCATCACTGACCTTACCCTCAGTTGCCACCTGAAAAAAAGTTTCATTCGGCCCGACCATACCAAGATCGGTTCGGGCGCGTTCTTCAATGGCTGACTTACCATCTTTAAGGTCCTGAACCTCGCCAGCTAACGCACGGTTACGCTCTTTCAAGCCTTCATTCACATCCTGTTGAGCGGCCACCTGATGACGTAATCGCCACACCTCACGCATGCCGCCACTGCTCACCCACAGACGAAACTGTAAGGCTAGAACAATTACTACTAACAACAGCATGAGGATTTTCATGGCGTGGCCTATAAAGTTAGCAACTTACCCCAGGCAACTGAACTGGAAAGGCCTCCACTCCAGCATAAAGGGCTTCAGCGCCTAATTCTGCTTCTATACGCAACAACTGGTTGTACTTGGCAATACGATCAGAACGTGACATGGAACCGGTCTTAATTTGAGTTGCACGTGTAGCCACAGCTATATCCGCAATAGTAGAGTCTTCGGTCTCACCTGAACGATGTGACACCACTGCAGAATAACCGGCATTTGCAGCCATTTCGATAGCAGCCAACGTTTCGCTCAAAGTCCCAATTTGATTAGGCTTAATCAAAATGGAGTTAGCGATGTTTTTATCAATACCTTCTTTCAAGATCTTGGTATTGGTTACAAACAAATCATCACCAACCAGCTGTACTTTCTTACCCAGACGCTGCGTCAACAGCGCCCAGCCAGCCCAATCGCCTTCAGCCATACCATCTTCGATGGTCACGATTGGATAACGACCCACCAAGCCTTCAAGATAATCTGCAAACTGTGCCGCATTAAATTTACGACCTTCTGATTCGAGGTTATAAACGCCATCGTGATAGAACTCGGTACTCGCCACATCTAATCCTAAGAAAATCTGACGACCCGCTTTGTAACCGGCGCGATCAATGGCTTCCAAAATAACTTCCAAGGCAGCTTCGTTCGAAGGCAGATCTGGCGCGAAGCCACCTTCATCCCCTACAGATGTTGCCAGTTTGCGCTCATGCAATACTTTTTTGAGCGTATGGAATATTTCCGCCCCATAACGCAACGCTTCAGACAATGTCGGCGCGCCCACTGGAAGAATCATAAATTCCTGAATATCAACGCTATTATCTGCGTGCGCGCCACCATTGATGATATTCATCATAGGCACCGGCAAAGTACGCGAGGCCTTGCCGTATTCTGGCTTACCGAGATAACGGTATAAGCTCTGACCTTTAGATTTAGCTGCGGCATGTCCGGCAGCCAATGAAATTGCTAATAACGCGTTAGCACCTAGACGGGACTTATTCTCAGTGCCATCCAACTTGAGCATAACCTGATCAAGACCCAACTGATCTGTGACGTCGTGACCAAGCAAAGCAGCTTTCAGTTCGCCATTCACATTAGCCACTGCTTTTTTTACACCCTTACCGAGGTAGCGCTGCTTATCACCATCACGCAGTTCAACCGCCTCACGACTACCTGTAGATGCCCCCGAGGGAACCGCCGCACGACCCACTACGCCCGATGACAGCACAACATCAGCTTCTACTGTTGGGTTGCCACGTGAATCAATAATTTCGCGGCCACGAATATCGACAATCTTCGTCATATCAAGTCTTCCTCGTAAGGTTTCGATTTAACAACCGTATCAATTTCTTTTAAACGTTCAAGCAAAGCGGCCATGCGATCTAGCGGCCAGGCATTCGGACCATCGGATAGCGCCTTTTCAGGATTTGGATGCGTTTCCACGAATAAACCTGAAATACCAGCACCCACTGCTGCACGAGCCAGTACAGGTACAAACTCTCTCTGCCCACCCGAAGCATTACCCTTACCGCCAGGCAGTTGCACAGAGTGAGTGGCATCAAACACCACTGGAGCACCTGTTTTACGCATCACCGCCAGAGATCGCATGTCGGAAATCAAATTATTGTAGCCAAAACTAAAGCCACGTTCGCACACCATGATCTGCTGATTGCCTGTGCTTCGGGCTTTCTCAACCACATTCTCCATCTCCCACGGCGAGAGAAACTGTCCCTTTTTAATATTCACGGGCTTACCTTGCTTCGCGCAATTAACAATAAAGTTGGTCTGACGGCACAAAAAAGC
>CANGFV010000101.1 GCA_947453225.1 Pseudomonadota bacterium | reverse complement strand
CGAAAACCAAAGGTGCCAAGAAAATCACGAAGATCTTGTTCCGGTGCTTTAGCTGCGGCAGGTCCGCCGAGTTCACGTAAATGCTGAATCGGCGATTCATTTTCTTTGAGTTGCTCTAACTGATGCTGCGCAAAGTAGCCGATGCGCAAATCTTTCGCTTCAGTGCGTTCTCCTGATAGCGATGGCAACTCACCCGCCAACATTTTGATAACTGTGGATTTACCTGCGCCGTTGTGACCCAGCAAAGCAATGCGTGCACCCGGAGCAATGGTGAAATTAATATTACCCACCAACACAGTGTCGTTATAGCCTGTAGATTGATTTTCTACGGTTAGCAACGGGCGCGGTAATTTATGTGGCTCTAAAAACGAAAAAGTAAATTCGGTATCCACATGCGCGGGCGCAATACGCTGCATACGCTCGAGCGCCTTGATACGACTTTGTGCCTGACGCGCCTTGCTGGCTTGGGCACGAAAGCGCGCAATGAACGATTCAATATGTTTGAGTTCACGTTGCTGCCGCACATACAACGCCTGATTCTGTGCAAGCCGTGCAGCCCGCGCTTCTTCAAAGTCGGAATAGTTGCCGCGATAAACTTCAGCGCGACCTTGTTCAATGTTGACGATGCGATTGCAAATAGCATCTAGGAAGTCACGATCATGGGCGATAAGCAATAACGTGCCGCGATATTCTTTCAGCCATTGCTCTAGCCACATTACCGCATCGAGATCCAAGTGATTGGTCGGCTCATCGAGCAACAACAAATCAGAGCGGCACATCAATGCTTTGGCTACATTCAAACGCACACGCCAACCGCCGGAAAAATCGCGTACTGGCCGAGTTTCATCGGCGGTACTGAAGCCCAAGCCATGCAGCAAGGTCGCCGCACGACTACGCGCGTGATAGCCACCAATACCATCGTAGTGGCCATACAGGTCAGCCAATCGGTTTCCGTCATCCGCGGCTTCTGCCTCAGCAATTTTCCGCTCAATGACGCGTAACTCAGCATCGCCATCTAACACAAATTCGATGGCATGATCATCGCTGGCGCTCAGCTCTTGAGCGACATGGGCCACCGCTAAGTTACCCGGCATATCGAAGTTGCCGGTTTCCGGCGTGATTTCACCACGCACTAAGGCCAGCAGCGACGACTTGCCGCTGCCGTTCTCGCCAGTGATGCCAACCTTTTCACCACGAAATAGATTGAAGGTGGCTTTTTCGAACAGCACGCGCGTGCCGCGACGAATAGAGATGTCAGAAAAATTAAGCATAGCCGCGCAGTCTAACAGTTGCCCGCCAGCCACGGCAGTCAATACAGCTAAACAAACCCCGTCACCGTAGCGGCTGAACAGACCTACATCGCTGAATTAGTGATAAATTGTCATTGTTTCAGTTGATAGTACTTTCAATAAAGCGTGACCACGGGTAACTCGCTGAATGATGAATGCAGCCGAACTGACGGGCCTAGACCGCAGCCATATTGTTGAACTCGCACAACCGAAGTGTGCGTTACATCATGAGTGTGTCAGTGCGTTTCTGGCCATGCGCGAGGCCGCACAACTTGCCGGAATTGATTTGCAGTGTCGCTCCAGCTTTCGCAGCTTTGAGACCCAACTGAGTATTTGGAATGCCAAATGGCGTGGCGAACGTACCTTGCTCTCACGCGATGGGCACGTGCTCCAACATGATCAACTCACGCAAGCAGAACTGTTAGACAGCATTTTGATTTGGTCGGCGATTCCGGGCGGTAGTCGTCACCATTGGGGTTCGGATGTCGATTTGATTGATGCGCAGGCCGTGCCTGACGGATATCAAGTACAACTCGTTCCCGAAGAATATGGTGCGCAAGGCATATTTGCGCGTATGAGTGCTTGGCTAAACCGGCACGCATCTGAGTTTGGATTCTTTCGTCCCTATCGCACCGATCGTGGCGGCGTGAGCCCCGAGCCTTGGCATTTTAGTTATGCGCCGGTATCCATTGCTGCGCTGCAAGCCTTAACGCCTGAACTGTTACGTCATACCTTGCAAGCCAGCAGCCTTGAAGGCAAATCGATGGTACTTAAACGTCTAGATGAAATCTATCAACGTTATCTTGTTGCAGTTGATGCACCTTCAACGATTGAGTAGAACGACCCAATAAAATTAGTTAGTAACGCGCCCAAAGATTTTTCAAGTGCGCATTTGCTAACACACGAATATTTTTAACTGCATCATTTTCCCATGCAAAGCATGGAGGATCACGGCGCAACAATGGCCAGCGCTGCGTACGCATAATGTCTTTTAGATAATTCAAATGTGCATCTAAGGCTTCCATGTAAGGATTACGACCAGCAAACAACACCGCTAAATGCTGATACACGCTTTGATACTCACCATCTAAATGCGTGCGGCGAATTTTATCGACAAATTGCGGCGTACCACGCAGCACATCAAGCCCCGTACTGTAGACCACCTTCACTTGGCCGCGTACCGTATCTTCAGGCACGGCAATACCCGCCAAGACAAATTCAGGATATAAACGATCGCGACATTTTTCTAAATAACAACGGTCGGCCATTTGCGCAATTAAATCTGCTGTACCTAATAAATGTCCGGTAGTGCGATCTAAAGGATTATCTAAATGAATCAGATCGAAACTGACTTCATAACCTGTGAAATGCAGAATTTGCGCCATCATCGGTATCCATTCCGACAGATCAATTACCCGTAGATAGCGCGTTAAAAACTCAACGCTGCGGGATACATGACTTTTTGTCAGCAGCGCACCATTAGGCACCGTGCTATGTAATTCGCGGATATACCCTGAATCATGAAATAGCGCGCAAATGACACACACCAACGCGCGCATTGGCCCAATGCGCAAATTTTCAGGTTGAACACGGTCATGTGCCACACATAAACGGGCGGCAGCTAAAGTCACATCCAACGAATGCTGCATGTCGTGATAGGCCGTATCACAACCGTGATAACCCGGATATTTACCCGTGAATAGTTTTTCGAAATCCGCAAACGCTACATCAAGACGATCGAATGAACTTTGCGGCCAAGTCTCAGTCATTAACGCATGAATGGCGCGCGACACCGACTCAGGTGAACTCACCTGAACTGTGTCTGTCACATCGTAATCATTGCGCCGGTAATTCATTTACGCCTGGTGTACCAACAACGGGCTCCATTCAACATAATTAATTTTCAATTTTTTACTTGCGCAAGTCTAATCAACCACACTGACTTTTGCATTCGATAACGCATCGATGAACCGTGTTTTTCTAAGTTGAATATACATTGCGCTTAGCTGCGCACACTTCAACCAGCATGCGCAGCGAGAAAACAGGCATATCGTCAGATTGATATGTTAACTAAGCAGCGGCTTTGCGAATTAACCCCAACTGCTTAAGCAAGGGTTCAATTTCAGGCTTACGGCCACGGAACTCTATAAACGCTTCCATCGCATCTCGACTACCGCCTCGCTCAAGAATGGCACTGGCAAACCGCTGTGCGGTCTCTTGGTTAAATATGCCCTGCGCTTCAAATGCACTGAACGCATCTGCGGCCAACACCTCGGCCCATTTATAACTGTAGTATCCAGCTGCATAGCCGCCTGAAAAAATATGCGAAAAACTATGCGCAAAGCGATTGAACTCAGGGGGTTTAATTACGGCCACTTGTGAGCGAACCTCTTGCATGATTTGCATGACTTGTGAGCCACGCGCCGAATCGTATTCGGCATGCAGTCTTAGATCTAATAAAGCGAACTCCAATTGACGCACCGTTTGTAATCCGGATTGATAAGTGCGCGTTTCTAATAAACGCTGCAAGTCGGCAGCGGGTAGAGACTCACCAGTGTCCACATGCTTGGAAATCAACGGCAACACTTCTGGCTGCCATGCAAAATTCTCCATGAACTGACTGGGTAGCTCCACAGCATCCCATGGCACACCATTAATGCCTGCAACACTTGGATAATCCACTCGCGTTAACATGTGATGCAACCCATGACCAAACTCATGGAACATCGTCACCACTTCGGAGTGCGTTAATAACGCCGGCTTATCCACTGCTACTGGCGGCATAAAGTTACACACCAAGTACGCGACCGGCGAATAATGATTACCCCCAAACTGCATACGCCCAACACAATCATCCATCCATGCGCCGCCACGCTTTTTAGGGCGCGCATATAAGTCCACGTAAAAACTGCCGCGTAACGAGCCATCATTGCT
>CANGFV010000100.1 GCA_947453225.1 Pseudomonadota bacterium | reverse complement strand
CTGTCACGCCGGGGGTCGCGGGTTCGAGTCCCGTCCGCTCCGCCATTTTTTTATCTATCGGTCATTCCGCCATGTTGCAAACAATCAGAGACAAGATTTCAGGTTTCTGGACAAAGGTGATGTTTGGCGCGCTAGTCGCGATGTTCGTGTCTTGGGGTATCGAGCTTCGCTCTGTTACCTCCTCGCCCGATTCCGCTGCCGAAGTGAATGGCGATTCGATCAAACTATCCACAGTGCAAAGCGCTTGGCAGCAGCGTCGTACCGAATTGCAGGAAGAACTCAAAGGCGAAATTCCTGAAGATAAGCAGAAGCAAGAACAAGAAGCGCTGCTCAATCAAATGATTCGCACCAAACTCATGCAGCAACGCAGTGAGGATTTGGGTTTTAAAGCTAGTAATGTTGATGTTGCTCAAGCTATCCGTGGCCTAGAGGCGCTGCAAGTCGACGGTAAGTTTTCAAGAGAGCGTTACGCAACTGCGCTGTTGCAGCGTGGTTTGAATGAAGCGCAATTTGAAAGTGATGTGCGCAGCGAACTACAAACTCGTCACTTGCAAAACGGTATTGTCGGCACATCATTTATGACCAGTAAGGAAATGGCTCGTGCACAAGCTTTGCTTGATGAAAAGCGTGAAATTGATTACCTCGTGCTGCCCGCAAAGGCTTATGTTGCTGGTGTAAAGCTCAGCGATGCAGAGATTACTGCTTGGTATGATGCGCATAAGTCGGAATATCTGACGACTGAAACTGTCAATTTGCAGTATGTCGAATTGAAGTTGTCGGATTTTTCATCACAAGTCGCTGCGGATGAAGCGGCATTGCGCGACCATTTCGAAAAAATCAAAGATCGCTACACCGTCGAAGAGCGTCGACATGCACGTCACATTCTGATTGCGGTTGATAAACAAGTCGACGATGCTGCTGCCAAAAAGCAAGCTGATGAAGTTATGGCAAAGCTTAAAGCAGGTGGTGACTTTGATGCTCTGGCTAAGCAGTACTCAAAGGATCCAGGTTCTGCCAGCAAGGGTGGTGATCTGGGCTGGGCGGGTCGTGGCCAGTTTGTGAAGCCTTTTGAGGACTCGCTTTTCAGCCTAAAGACTGGTGAATTAAGTCAGCCTGTGAAGTCTGAGTTTGGCTATCACATTATTCGTCTTGAAGAAGTTGATGGCGGTACCAGCAAAACCTTTGAACAAGTGCGCGCTGAAGTGGAGGCCGAATACAAGGCGGATCAGTTACGTACAATTTTCCGTGATAAGTCACAACAGCTTGAAGACAGTGCATTTGCTAAGCTGACTGAACTAGATAGCGTTGCAAAAGAATTTAATACAACGGTTAAACAAGTTGCTGGCTTTACCCGTAATGGTGGTGGTGAGTTTGGTGATGACTCGCAAGTGATCGAAGCCGCATTCAGTGAGCCTGTGTTGGATAAGAGTGAAAACAGCAAGCTGGTGACATTGGGCGAAGATCGTGCCTTGGTGCTGCGTGTCACCGATCATGTCACGCCGTCACAAAAACCACTGGAAGCGGTGCGTGCCGATGTGATTGCAAAACTGACTGAGCAATCAGCAAAAGCGGCTGCTGAAAAACAAGGGCAATCAACTGTTGAGCAATTAGCTGCCGGGTCGTTGCAGTGGGCTGCCTTGAGCAAAAACTTACCTGCTTCACCGGTAGGCAAGAAGTTGTTAGAGCGTACAGCGACCGTAGATCAGCCGCTGGTACTGAAGAAAGCCTTTGCTGTTTCTAAGGCGGAAGTAGCTGCGGACAAGCCTGCATTTCGTGGTGTGTTGCTGGATAACGGTGACTTTGCAGTGCTGATGGTAGGTGCGGTACAAAGTGGTGCTGCGGGTGCGCCAGAGGCGATTAAGGCACGCATATCAGACTTGCGTACAGCTCAAGAACAAACAGCTGGCACAAATGATTTTAGTGCCTACATTCATGAGTTGCTGCGTACGGCTAAAGTGACGACGAATCCGGCAGCATTCCAGTAATTCACTTATTGCAACTGAGTTTTAGCTCAGGAGTCATGACATCAATAAAAAAGCCCAGTTTTTAACTGGGCTTTTTGTTTTTCGCTAAGTTAAGAAGAAAGTTAAGACTCAGCAGACTCGTCGCCAAAGGACATGCCGACGTGACTGTAACCGCCGTCGACATAGAGCACTTCGCCGGTAATGCCGCTTGCTAGATCTGATGAAAGGAAGGCGGCTGCATTACCAACATCTTCAATCGTGACATTGCGGCGTAGCGGTGCGGTATCTGCAACATGACCAAGCATTTTACGGAAGCCACCAATGCCGGCTGCAGCCAGTGTTTTGATCGGGCCTGCGGAGATGCCGTTCACGCGGATGCCTTGTGGGCCAAGGTCAGCGGCGAGGAAGCGCACATTGGCTTCAAGGCTGGCTTTGGCAAGACCCATCACGTTATAGCTTGGAATGGAACGAACTGCGCCGAGGTAGGAGAGCGTGATCAAGGAACCAGCGCGGCCTTGCATAAGAGGCAAGCCAGCGCGCGCTAAGGCAGTAAGGCTATAGCTAGAAATGTCATGGGCAATGCGGAAGCTTTCACGACTAGTGCTGTTGATGTAACTGCCCGCCAGTGCTTCGCGAGGCGCGTAGGCCACAGCATGCACGATGCAATCCAAGGTATTGCCCCAGTGCTGATTAAGTGCATTGAAGGCACTGTCGATTTGATCGTCGAAAGCGACATCCATGGGCAACACGATTTGGCTGCCAAGTTCTTTGGCAATGTCACTGACGCGATCCTTAAGGCGAACATTCTGATAAGTGAATGCCAGTTCTGCGCCTTCGCGATGCATGGCGCTGGCAATGCCGTAAGCAATTGATCTTTCGGTGGCAAGCCCAACAATTAGGGCGCGTTTGCCCGTTAGAAATCCCATGAGTTTTCCCCAGAGTGAGAGTCTACGAAAGCGCTAGTTTAGATCATCTTGATTAAATCGTGTTGATCCATCGAGATCATGAGTGCTGATTGGCGCTGCTGCCAATGACTATCCACCCAAATTATGGCTGTCATTCATGATGATTAGGCGTTGGCCGGTTTTAATTGCGGTGCTGCTGCGAAGTTGATTCCAGCTCATGATTTGTTTGACGCTAACTTTAAATTGATTAGCGATTTCCGACAGCGTGTCTCCGCTTTTCACAATATAGGTAATGCGTTTGCTGCTGGAGTTGCTACTGCTGTTATTGCTATTGGCGGCGATATGGGTGGGAATCTTTAGTTTCTGACCCACCTGAATAGCGTTTTTCTTTAGGCTATTGGTGCTCGCCAATACCGTCGGATCGATACCGTATCGTTTAGCGATGTTCCATAAAGTGTCGCCTTTGACTACTGTGTAAGTCTTGCTGCTGGTTGTTTTGGTGCTGCTTGTCGAGCGGCTTTCTGTTGAAGCAATTGAGGTGGTTTTAGATGAACTGCGTAACAGGAGTTCTTGGCCTGGTTTAACCGATTGGGTTTTTAGGTTATTTAATGCGCGTAATTCAGCAACGGTCATCCCATAACGCTGAGCAATCTTTGTGATGGTGTCGCCACTGCGTACTCTGTAATACACCACGGGGATACGTTGACTGCTTGGCAATGCAGCGAGCTTTTGTAAAAAGGTTTCTTCGCTGGCTACAGGAATGAGTAATTGATGTGGGCCGTTAGGGTCGGTATATCGATGCTTGAAGCCAGGATTAATGGCTAAGAAATCTTCTTGAGACATCTCAGCTAACGATGCGGCCACTGCCAAATCAATTTGTCCGCCGACATCGACTTTGACGAAATAAGGTTCGTTTTGCAGTGTGCCAAATGCAAGTCCGTGCTTGGCGGGGTCGGCAACAATACGGCGCATGGCCAGCAACTTAGGCACATAAGCTTCGGTCTCTCGAGCCAAATCTAAGCTGAAAAAATCAGTGGGTAATCCCTTGCTCTCATTGCGCTTCATGGCGCGAGCGATATTGGCTTCGCCGGTGTTATAGGCGGCAATGGCCAGTAGCCAATCACCATCAAATTCGTTATTCAGGTATTGCAGGTAATCGAGTGCGGCGCGCGTGGACTCGACAATATCTCGGCGACCATCATAGTAAGTGTTTTGTTTTAGACCAAAACGTAGGCCTGTACTGGGAATGAATTGCCAAAGCCCAGCGGCTTGTGAAGTTGACAGGGCCACTGGATTAAATGCACTTTCAACAACAGGCAGTAATGCTAATTCTAGCGGCATATGCCGTGCTTCTAATTCGCTGACAATGTAG
>CANGFV010000099.1 GCA_947453225.1 Pseudomonadota bacterium | reverse complement strand
GTGACTGACAAGCCAACATCAGTACTCACGCCCACTTCGGCATCACTAGCACCTAACTTGCGCGCCTCAGCCAGTGCCAGTTCGACACAGGATTGCAAATCGGCTTGAGTCATCGTGCGCGAGGTATCCATAGATCTTCAGATCACCCTACAACATAAAAATTAGTCGCAGTTTATCAGCCCAATGACCCAGCGGTGGTAGCATGTCGCCTATGAAACGGTTTTATGACACCCATGCGCCCGAAGATGACGACCTTGATGAAGGGCCCAGTAAAAGCCTACTCAAGCGACAAAGCACCGAACTGCAGTCGCTAGGTGAATCTCTGATTGAACTTTCACCTCAAGAACTCGATGCCTTAGAACTCCCTGAAAAGCTGCGTGATGCGGTGGATATTGCTAAACGCATTACTTCGCATGGCGGGCTGTATCGACAAAAGCAATTCATCGGCAAGCTGATGCGCAAAATTGATGCTGAACCGATTCGTGCTGCACTGGAAGCCAAACGCCAAGCGCATCGCACCGACGTGCTTCGTCTGCGCCGCGCCGAACAATGGCGCGATCGACTGCTCGAAGCCAAAGATGCTGCACTGACCGAATTGCTGATAGAACACCCCGAAGCGGATCGCCCTCAACTCTCCCGCCTGATTGATCAGGCGCAGCATGAACGCCACCGACAACAAGCGCCTAAGGCTGCCCGTGAACTCTTTCGACTGCTGCGCGAACTGTTAGAGCCGGCCTAAAACCGCATCAAAGCAGTCACAATCTCGCCCATTAGCCAAGATTTTGGGCGCTTTATCCGATGTAACTGCTAAAATCTGCGTATGACTACTCCACTCGTTGGCATCATCATGGGCTCCAGCTCTGACTGGGAGACAATGCAACCCGCCGCAGACATGCTCACGCAACTTGGCATTGCGCATGAAGTGCGCGTGGTCTCAGCACATCGCACCCCTGATTTGTTGTTTGAATATGCAGCAACTGCTCGCTCGCGTGGCATTGAAGTGATTATTGCTGGCGCGGGTGGTGCGGCGCACTTACCGGGCATGTGTGCTGCAAAAACCACACTGCCTGTTTTGGGTGTGCCCGTACAATCCAAAGCCCTCAATGGCATGGATTCGCTGCTGTCTATCGCACAAATGCCCGCCGGCATCCCTGTGGGTACGCTCGCCATTGGTAAAGCGGGCGCAACCAATGCTGCGCTACTCGCTGCTGCGATGTTGGGTAATAAATATCCAGCAATCCATGAGACTATCGCTGCATTTCGCAGTACACAAACAGAAAAAGTATTGGCGCAACCCGATCCGCGCCATCAGCTGTCTAAGTAAACACATACATGAGAATTGGCATTATTGGCGGGGGCCAATTAGGACGCATGTTGGCATTAGCAGGCTATCCACTCGGTCTGCGCTTCACCTTCCTTGATCCAAGTGTCGATGCCTGCGGCACCCAAGTCGGCGAACACATCGTCGGCGCGTATGACGATCCCAAAAAATTACGTGAACTTGCCAAGCAAGTGGATGTCATCACCTATGAATTTGAAAATGTGCCTGTCGATACCCTGCAAGCCATCGCACAACGTCAACAAATTTTTCCACCGATCAGCGCGCTAGCCACTTCACAAGATCGACTACTTGAAAAAAACCTGTTCAGAAAATTAGGCATTGCCACGCCTGAATTTAAAGCTGTCGATAGCTTGGCTGATTTACAAGCAGCGGTAGATTCATTGGGCACACCAGGCATCTTAAAAACCAGACGACTGGGTTACGACGGCCGTGGACAGTATCGCTTACGCCGTAATCAAGACGTTGCCGCCGCATGGCAGGCACTGAGTGGCGTACCACTCATTTATGAAGCATTTGTACCCTTTACGCGCGAAGTGTCGATGATTGGCGTGCGTAGCAGCACGGGCGAAACAGCGTTTTACCCACTGACAGAAAACACACATAAAAATGGCGTGCTACATCTGTCAGTTGCGCCATTCAAGAACACGACATTGCAAAAGCAAGCTGAGCAATACCTCACCAAATTATTCAAGCAGTTCAATTATGTGGGCGTGCTCACTGTTGAGTTCTTTGTCCTGCGCGGGCAATTGATTGCCAATGAAATGGCCCCTCGCGTACATAACTCGGGGCACTGGACGATTGAAGGCGCTAAGACCAGCCAATTTGAAAATCATCTGCGCGCCATTTGCGGCTTACCGCTAGGCAGCACCGCCGTACAAGGGCAGGTCGTGATGCTTAATTTTGTCGGTGATATCCCTACAGCCAAACAAGCACTGCAACTGAGCAACCTACACTTCCATGATTACGGCAAGCAGCCCCGTCCCGGCCGTAAAGTCGGTCACGCCACGGTAGTTGCAGACTCAGTTAAAACGCGCGATGCAGCAGTCAAAGCAATGTTGAAACTATTGCCTAACAGCAACACCAAGGGCAGCAAGGCTCAAAAAAAGTGAACCAATTCACATCGATGAGTATAGGAAAGTAAATTCGTAGAACGAGTAGATTAGACTGGGCAACCCAACTTGAATGTCGACTTAACGGAAAATTGCGGCACACATGTATCTAGAACTCTTCAAACTTACGCAACTGCCTTTCCGTCTGTCACCAGATCCAGAATTTCTTTACCTATCCAAAAATCACTCGCGCGCCAAGGCGTACATGGAATCAACCATCTGGTTTACCGATGGCTTTGTGATCATTACCGGTGAGATTGGCGCGGGCAAAACAACCCTCATTGAAACTTTTTTGCGTGAACTGAACAGCGACGTGGTGGTTGCGCAAATCAATCAGACCATCTTATCGCCAGTTGAATTCTTGCAATCAATCCTTGTGCAGTTTGGCTTTCAACCCTACCAAATGAAGAAGGTCGAACTGATGTCGACCTTGTGTAACTTTCTGATCGAACAATACTCCGCAGGCAAACGTGTACTGCTGATTATTGATGAAGCTCAGAATCTGTCACTCAAGGTGCTCGAGGAAGTGCGCCTGTTGTCCGGACTAGAGACCACAAAAGACAAGGTCATGCGCATCATTCTGGCAGGACAACCCGAACTGAATGACAAGCTAGATAGACCTGAAATGGCGCAACTGACTCAGCGAGTACGCTTACGCTTTCATCTGACACCACTCTCAAACGAAGACATTAAAAACTATATTACGCATCGACTAGAGGTCGCCGGCGCTAACGGAAGAGAGATTTTTACACCAGATACTTATGATGTCATTTATCAATACACTGGCGGCGTACCACGATTAATTAATACGCTGTGCGATACGGCCATGATGTCGGCCTTTGCTGAAGATAAAGACTCTATTGATCTAGATACGCTAAAAACAGCGATAGAGGAACTGCGCTGGCCCGATTATCAGACAAGATTGGCCAGAACCGCCGCACAGCAAAATTCACCAATTACTCCAACTAGAAACAAAACGACGAACCCGACTATTTTTGCCGCAGTAACACTGTCTTACAAAGGAAAGAAAGCCGCCGAATACAATTTAAAATCAGGCCGGATAACTATTGGCAGAACCAAAGAAAATCAAATACAAATTGATAACAATTTCATCAGCCAAGCACATGCGCAAATTATCACCACTCGGGAAATGTGCTCGATAGAAGACCTAAACAGCACTAACGGACTTACATTTCAGGGCAAGCGTATCAAGCGACGGATTCTCAATAACGGCGATGTGATTCATATCGGTGCACATGAACTGACCTATACCGATAAGCGCACAGAATACGAAGAATCCGATGATTCAAATACAGATGCCGCCATTCCGGTTCTTTTGGAAACTGTTGAGCTAGAAACATTAGAGATTGAGAACTCAGTATCTGATACTGAGCCGCCTACCAATCACGAGTAATTCAATTACCTTATAAAACGACGGCGCTATCAGCCGTTTGCACTTGCGACCTGCTAGGTAGTGGCCGTACCACCCACTGTCAATCCATCCACACGCAATGTCGGCTGCCCCACGCCGACTGGCACATCTTGTCCATCTTTGCCGCAAGTGCCGACACCTTCATCAAGTTTGAGATCATTGCCAACCATCACTACTCGCGTCAGCACATCGGGGCCATTACCAATCAAGGTGGCACCACGCACCGGCGCAGTCACCTTACCGTCTTCAATTAAGTAAGCCTCGCTTGCGGAGAACACAAACTTACCCGAAGTAATATCGACCTGCCCGCCGCCAAAATTATGGCAATACAACCCTTTCTTCACCGATCGAATAATTTCTTCCGGATCATGCGGACCATTCAACATATATGTATTGGTCATGCGCGGTAAGGTCATGTGCGCATAAGACTCGCGTCGCCCATTACCCGTAGG
>CANGFV010000098.1 GCA_947453225.1 Pseudomonadota bacterium | reverse complement strand
CCCCGCGAGAAAGAAGTAATGGGTCACATTGTTGATGGTCATGCCAACAAAGTAATTGCCATTGATTTAGGGATCAGTGAACGCACGGTTGAGATTCATCGTTCAAACGTCATGGACAAGATGGGTGCACGCTCGGTTGCCCATCTAGTGAAAATGAACATGATGATTAATCCGGCAAAATAGAGATAATTGCTCGAAAGCAACAGCTGGCGCTGCAATAGCTATCGCAATAATAATTTCAACTCACTCAGGAAGACAGTTTGCGCCAGACTGTCTTACCACCACTTTCTTTATCGAGTTTTTCTAGAACTTTTTCATGCGCAGTTAATTCCTCAGCAGTTGCCATTAATACCGGCAACTGACCTTGAGGCCTCACCCAACCGTCTGTACCCGCTCCTGACAGCCCAACATGAGCTTCATCCAGCACCAGACTATCCTGACCACCTGTCATGGCCAGATAAACATCTAACAACAACTCAGCATCTAATAACGCGCCGTGGTATTCACGATTTGAGTTATCAACTTCGTAGCGCTTACACAAGGCATCCAAACTATTACGCTGCCCAGGATGCATCTTACGAGCCAACACCAAAGTGTCATAAATTTGGCAGACATCGCTCATGCGCGCTTTATGCTTCAGTCGTTCTAATTCAGCATCCATGAATGACACATCGAACGAGGCATTGTGAATAACCAGTTCCGCACCCGCGAGAAACTCTAATAATTCATTCACGACCTCGCCAAATCTTGGCTGACCACTGAGAAACTCATTAGTGATGCCGTGAACCTCTAAAGCACCAGCCTCCACTTCACGATCAGGTTTGAAATACCGATGGAAGGTTCGGCCGGTCTTGCGGCGATTAATAATTTCGATGGCCCCTACTTCAATAATACGATGCCCTTCCTTAGGGTTAAGGCCCGTAGTTTCGGTATCGAAAATAATCTGACGCATCACAGCAGCCTTAGCCTAATAACGCACGACGCACTGCAACAACCACTTGCTGCTGCTGGGCATCCGTTAAATAAGGATGCATCGGCAAACTGACCACTCGAGCCGCCATGCGTTCCGAGATTGGGAAATCCCCGGTTTTATAACCTAGACCCGCAAACACCGGCTGCTGATGCAATGACAATGGATAATGCACGGCGGTCGGAATGCCCTGCTCTTTCATGCGCTTTTCAAACTGGGTACGGCCATCATTTTCATGCGGTACTTCGATGGTGTACTGCGCATACACACTCAAATGATTGGCCTCAACGATAGGCGTTTTGATCATCGACTGACCGGTGAAGGCTTCATGGAGTAATTCGGTATATCGCGCGCCCAATCGAGCACGGGCTTGCACCTCATCCTCAAACACTTCCATCTTTGATAGCAAAATCGCCGCCTGTAGCGTGTCTAATCGACCATTAATACCCAATCTTGGATGATGGTAGCGACGATCTTGTCCATGCACGCGAATTTCACGCATCAACTTGGCCAGATGATCATCATTGGTAAACAACGCACCGGCATCACCATAAGCCCCTAGAGGCTTGGAAGGAAAGAACGAAGTCGAGCCGATATCGCTTAGGCCACACGAACGCTTACCTTTGTACAGCGCACCAAAACTTTGTGCGCCATCTTCAATCACTGGGATATCGTGTTTTTTAGCAATGGCATTGATGGCATCGAAATCAGCGCATTGTCCATATAACGACACCGGCATAATGGCCTTAGTGCGTGGCGTGATGGCAGCTTCAATCAATGCTGGATCTAAATTAAAGGTACGCGGCTCAATATCCACAAACACAGGTTTAGCACCGATCAGCGCGATCATTTCACCGGTCGAAATAAAGGTGAATGGCGAGGTAATCACCTCATCGCCCGGACCAATATCGAGCGCCATCATGGCAATTAACAGCGTGTCTGTGCCACTAGATGCGGCCACGCAATGTTTTGTGCCCACATAATTGGCTAATAACTGTTCAAGCTCGGTACATTCTGGCCCTAACACATACTGACCATGCTCCAACACTTTCTGAATACGCGTGTTGACGCTGGCCTGAATGCGACGGTACTGACTTTTTAAATCAATAAAATCCATGGAGCTAAACCTTGTGGAAGCAAAAATATAGACTGCTAAGTGTACGGGGTTATGGCCGCGCTGACACTCTAGAAATGCGGCGCATTTAGGTCATTCAGGTGAAGCGACATCCGTCGATTGCATTCGAGTACCCGATTCAACCAATCCACCCACCACTTGAGCACGAGCCCATTTACGCAGACGGATAGGCGTCAGGGTATAGAGGCGTTTTCGGGCGCGCAACATATAAGCCCCAGCAAACAGTGGCCATAATTTACTACCCGCGCTCTCCATAAAACGCTGGGTACGCGGCTCGGCAGCACCAAACGGCAGAGTAAACAGATAGCGGCGACTTTCGATGATCTCAAAACCCAACAACTGCAACCAATCACGCACACGGTGTTCTGATAGATAACGCTCTGTACCGGGCGGTACGCCGTGAGTGGCTAGCATGTGCCGCAGCCCCCAACTGGAGAACGGACGAAAACCCAACAAAACCAACTGTCCATCAGCCAGCAAGACTCGCGCCACTTCGCGCAGCACTTCATGGGGACTGGGTTCAAATTCAAGCGTATGTGGCAGCAACACAGCGTCAATAGAATCGGAGGCAATACCCAGACTATCGAGCCGCGAACGAATCGCCAACGCGGGTTGCTCAGGCGTGGCCAGCTCAGGCGTGGATTGGGCAGCAGTGACTAATACGCGACGCTGAGTACGCGCCGCCTCCATCAGTTGCAAGGCCTGCCCCCACTCCCCAATTTGCAATAACTGCCAGCCAAAGACTTGAGACAGGGCCTCAGCAAGCAGCTTGCGCTCTAACGCAAACACGCGCCGTCCTAGCGGGCTGTCAAACCAACCAGACCGAGCCATTGCCACCAAATCTTGCCCATGATCAGTCATAAGACGAAGCATACCCTAGTGATGGGAAACCACAGCCGTGACGAGCTGCTATCTATCAGAATTTTAATGATGTTTTTGTTGCGACAGCTGACTTCAGCAGGTTAAATGCGCAGCCTATGGTCACACCCCAGACTGCCAGCCCAAGGAACGCGCCGCCAGCAGTCGGGTTGCGGGTGACACCCGTTTCAGCCTTTGCCGACAACTACATCTGGCTCATTCATGCCCCAAACCTGCCAAAGTGGGTCGTGGCGGTTGATCCAGGGGACGCAAAACCAGTGCTGAAGACCTTACGAGACCAACAACTCCAGTTGGGTGGCATCTTCATCACCCATCATCATGCCGACCATGTAGGCGGCGTGTTGGAATTATTGAACCACTACGACGTTCCGGTATTTGGCCCCGCCACTGAGACCATACCAGGACACCCTCAGCGCTTGGCCGATGGCCACAAAGTGACGCTGATCGAATTAGGCTTAGAATTTGACGTGTTAGACATACCAGGACATACCGCAGGACATATTGCCTATCTAGGTCACGGCAGCCTGTTTTGTGGCGATACCTTATTCAGCGCCGGATGCGGTCGGCTCTTTGAAGGCACCGCAGAACAAATGACCGCCTCATTGGCGCGCTTAAGTACACCACCCGAACACACGCAAGTGTATTGCACTCATGAATACACCATTTCTAACTTATGTTTTGCGCTGACTGTTGAGCCTGACAATCAAGCGACACGGCACTATTTTCAACACGCACAAGCATTACGGTCACAGGGTCAACCTACCCTACCGTCAAGCTTGAAAACCGAGCTGCAGATCAATCCCTTCATGCGATTGAATCAACCCAGCATCAAGGATGCAGCCGCAAAACATGCTGAAAAAGCTTTAGATAGCGCAGTAGACGTATTTACTGTGTTGCGTACATGGAAAGATCACTTCACCCCATCACCAGCGCAGATGAGCGCCGGCCAGTGGATCACTGACTAGGTTATTCATCGTGCAAAAGATAAAGATTCAACTAGGCGCTAGAAGTGTATTGATTGGCCTACTAAGCACAGCATTATTCATCACAGCCTGCAGTACCACGCCTGCCGTTAGAAAAACCACAGTGGCAAAATCGCTGCCTCGACCCGTTGCTAGCACGCAAACCACGCCACCTGCACCTAAGACAGTACAAACTACACCAGCACAGCCCTCAGCTACCACGCCCCCCGTCAGCACCCCCACACCTGAGGTAAGTACTGCACCTGATTGGCTGACCATTGAATCTACCGTGGTTTCATTAGGTGAACAGGATTTATTCGAACGTATTCGTATGGGGTTCTCTCTAGATGATTCTATCGAGCATTCTGCCATCGATCGTGAAGAAGCCGCGTTTGCAAATAAACCCGATTTCTTAGATCGCACCTTTCGACGTGGCGAACGTTATCTGTACTACATTGTCAGCGAATTAGAAGCACGGCATATGCCGCTAGAATTAGCATTACTGCCTGTTGTTGAAAGTGCATTTAATCCAGTGGCCCTGTCAACTTCACAAGCCGCTGGGCTTTGGCAATTCATTCCCAGTACAGGCCTACGTTTTG
>CANGFV010000097.1 GCA_947453225.1 Pseudomonadota bacterium | reverse complement strand
TGTCCTTTAACACCACTGACAATGTGCATTACATGACTGTAGCGTTCAATGGATCGATAAGGATCAACATGCACACTGCCCGCCTTAGCTACACGACCCAAATCATTGCGCGCTAAATCAACTAGCATCACGTGCTCGGCATTTTCTTTTGGATCGGCCAGCAGTTCTTTTTCAAGCGCCACATCTTGAATGTCGTCTTGGCCACGAGGGCGTGTACCGGCAATAGGTCGCAACTGTGCGTGACCAACACCTTTTTCATAGGTCATGCGCACAAGCGCTTCTGGCGAAGAGCCAGCAATCACATGATCGCCCAAATCACAGTAATACATATAAGGCGATGGATTGAGCAGTCGTAAGGCGCGATAGGTTTCAAAAGGATCTAATTCACAGCGCCCTGAAAAGCGCGAAGCCAACACCAATTGATAAACATCACCCGAGGCGATGTACTCTTGGACTCGCTTCACGCCATGGATGTATTCCGCCTCACCCAAAGAAGCTACCGGTTCAGAGAAACGAGCAGGCTTTGCCGCCGTGACAATGCCGCCACGCAAGGCGCGAATCACTTCTGTGCGTAGCGATTGCCGTTCGGCTTCAGACCCTGCGTGTAACAAGGCCATGCTGCGCGTGAGGTGATCGAACACCAGCATGGATTGCGGCGCTAAATAATGCGCATCAGGCGTGCCTTCGGTATTGGCGTGACGCGAAGGCAGGCGCTCGAAATAGCGCACCAAGTCATATCCTGACGCGCCGACTAAGCCACCAATCAGCGGTACCCCAGGAATATCCGGCTTAGGTAAGGGCGCCTGTTTTAAGGCGCCACGCAAGGCGTCGAGTAATTCCTGCTGATTTTTTGGCGGCGGTAAACGTTGATCGCCAATTTTGAGGCCGCTGGCATCTAACCTCACTTCCAGACAATCGCCAAACCCAATAAACGAATAGCGCGCCAAGCGCTCGCCGCCTTCCACGCTTTCTAAAAGGAAACGCGGCCGGAACGGCTTTAATTTCAAATACGCCGATACGGGCGTATCTAAATCGGCAGCAATATCAAATGGCGGTTTCAAGTGAAACTCCTGATGTTCTAGCAATTCGACCCACGCCGAAAAGCAGGCAACAAAAAACCCACCCCCGGCAGTTCTCGGAGATGGGTTCTGGTATCGTCAAAAATCGTTAGATCACGCTAAATCACGGGCCCAGCGCCCTGCTCCGTTATGAGCGGCGCCACCACCAACGGCGGTTTGGATGTGAAGCAAGATGCGTTTTCATAGGCGCTGAGTATTACCGCGCCAAGCGGAAGCGTCAAGCCAGCAGATAACCTGAGCCTAGAAGTATCGTCCCGCCCTGATTTTGGGTGCATGATACGGGCGGTAACCCCGCTCCACACCCAGAAGTCGCCGCATGAGTAGCCCCACCAATAACGCCGTCAGCAGCCCAGTCCCCGCTTGCCAAATTTGCCATAAGCAAGCGCGCGAGTATTTGCGCCGCGGCATTATCGTCCGTCCGGCGATTGCCCAGTTAATTCAACGTGAAACGGGACACTGGGATGAAAATCAATGGATCTGTATTGATGATCTGCAACGTTTCCAACAACAGTATGTTCGCTCGCTACTGGAAGACGAACAGGGTGAACTCAGCACATTAGATAAAGAAGTGGTGCAGGCGCTGAAGGAGCATGAAGTGCTCAGTCGTAACCCTGAGACCGACCTAGAAACCAACCTCACCGTTGGACAACGTCTCGCAGATCGTATCGCCGACTTTGGTGGCAGTTGGTCATTCATCATATTTTTCAGTGTAGTGCTATTTAGCTGGATGGCACTCAATTCTTGGCTGCTCGTCACCCAGCCGTTTGATCCTTATCCCTACATCCTACTCAACCTTGTGCTCTCGGCGCTGGCGGCTATTCAAGCACCACTCATTATGATGAGCCAGAATCGGCAAGAAGCACGAGATCGCGCACGCGCGCAACATGATTATCAAGTCAACTTAAAAGCAGAGTTAGAAATTCGACAGCTACATCAAAAAGTGGATCACATGCTGTCACATCAATGGGAGCGCTTAGTAGAAATTCAGGAAGTACAAATGGAGTTAATTAATGAAGTCCGAGGCAAGCGCTGAAACCTCTGCGTTAAAAATCAACTCCTACTTGAATGATCTTGCTCGCAGGTCTTAATGCCTAGAATGCTATACAACGGGCACCAACTTAAATAAGCGGTGACCAACGGAATGAGACCGACCACACCGAACCAGCGCGAGCTGTCCTGTCTTATAAAAATAATACTCAGTAAGCCAAGCCCAAGCGCTACACGGATACCGCGATCAACTGAACCTACGTTCTTAAGCATAAAAGCCTCACTTACTTATTAACCTTAACTTTACGCCCAACTATAAATCTAAACCTTAGGAAAACCCCCTAGGAGAACAAATCATCTGCTGATCATTAGACAGCCCTTAACGGGGCGTAGCTCTCCGATTTAAATAACTGAAATACAGCACAGGAATCACCAGTAGCGTCAGCAAAGTAGACACGAGGATTCCAAAAATTAAAGACACTGCAAGCCCATTGAAAATGGGATCATCAAGGATAAATAACGCACCCATCATGGCAGCCAGACCCGTCAAAACGATCGGCTTTGTGCGCACAATGGCAGCCTGTAATACAGCTTCTTGTAAAGCGCTGCCCTCTGCTATTTTTAGATTAATGAAGTCAACCAGTAAAATTGAATTGCGCACAATAATGCCTGCAAGTGCAATCATGCCAATCATCGAAGTGGCCGTAAACTGAGCGCCCAACAATGCATGTCCGGGCATGATGCCAATCAAGGTCAACGGAATCGGCGCCATAATAATTAACGGCAGCACGTAAGATCTGAATTGAGCGACCACCAATAGATAGATCAGTAACAAACCGACCGAATAAGCCAGCCCCATATCACGGAAGGTTTCATAAGTAATTTGCCACTCGCCATCCCATTTGATGGCAAAGAGATTAGGGTCTTCCGGCTGAGCGATGAAGTATTGGTTCACAGTATCTTTCAATGTCGATTTAATATTACTGATCAGATCAAACATGCCATACAGAGGACTATCTAACTGACCCGCCATATCTGCAGTGACATAGGTCACTGGTAATAAATCTTTGTGATAAATCGCACCATCCCAAGGCAACTGCTTAACACTGACAAACTCTGATAAATAGATTCGCTTGCCCGCGCTTGACTGAACTTGCAGACTCAACAAACCCTCTAAGGCCGCTTGATCAGCCACAGGCAATTCAAGCCGTATCGGAATCGGATAACGCTCTTGACCCGCACGTATGAAGGTAGCATCACTACCGTGCAAAGCAATATTAAGGGTTTGTACTACTTGCGCTTGTGATACACCGAACAACGCAGCCTTCTCCCGATCTAACTCAAGGACATATCTCTTAGCCGCTGCTTCATTACTGTCGTCAATATCGACAATATCCGCAGTACGCCCGAAGAGCTGTCTGACTTGCGTTGTCAGCGCACGTTGTGCTGCATTATTCGGCCCATAGATTTCAGCAACGATGGGCGCCATGACTGGTGGACCTGGTGGCACCTCAACAACCTGCACTACCGCATGATGCGTTTTACCGATGTCATCTAACGCCGGCCTGATCGCCAGCGCAATTTCATGACTTTTGCGTGAGCGATGATGTTTATCTACAAGATTGACTTGAATATCGCCCACCAATGGACCACTGCGTAAATAATATTGCCGCACCAAACCGTTGAAATTAATAGGCGCCGAGGTGCCCGCATAAACCTGATAGTCGGTGACTTCTGGTAATTTCGATACTTCTGCAGTCAATTCATCAAGCACTGCGGCGGTTTGCTCTAATGACGAGCCTTCAGGCATGTTGACAACAATCTGAAACTCAGACTTGTTATCAAATGGCAGCATCTTAAGCACCACCAGCTTTACACCCACTAATGCAAGCGCCACCACAATCGCTGCCAAGGTACCGCCATATAATTTATGACGCCTATTCTTAGCTTCATTACCTTGCAGGAAGGGTCGAAGCATTTTTTCAAAAAAATAATTAATTTGCAGATCTATTTTCTGTGCTATCGAGCTATCTACTTGATGGGTATTAGTCAGCAGCCGACGCGCCATCCACGGTGTAATCACTAGGGCAACAGCAAGCGAAATCAACATACCCATGCTGGCATTAATAGGAATCGGGCTCATATAGGGCCCCATTAGCCCCGTAACAAACGCCATGGGTAACAAGGCGGCGATGACGGTGAATGTCGCAAGAATTGTAGGCCCACCAACCTCATCGACCGCACGTGCAATGAGTTGCACAGGTGATGATTTATCAAATGCAAAATGGCGATGAATGTTCTCGACAATCACGATAGCATCGTCCACCAAAATGCCAATAGAAAAAATCAACGCAAATAGCGACACGCGATTTATCGTAAACCCCCACATCCATGAAGCAAACAACGTCGCTGCCAGCGTAACCAACACAGCAATCCCTACCGTCAGCGCTTCTCGCCACCCCATAGCCACCAACACCAATAGAATTACCGAGAACGTTGCGAACATTAGCTTTTGAATTAACTTTTGCGCCTTGTCATCAGCGGTCTGTCCATAGTT
>CANGFV010000096.1 GCA_947453225.1 Pseudomonadota bacterium | reverse complement strand
GGCACCACAATGATGAAAATTAACCGCAATGACCAATCCAACGTAGCATTAAATTTATCTGGAGATTCCGCTGCATGATGTGCAGACAAACTCGGCAAAATCACCGTAGCCAAGCCGATACTGAAAATTCCCAATGGAAATTCAACAATACGATCGGCTAAATACAACCAAGTCACGCTACCTTCGGCCAACCCCGTCGCAATGGCTGCACTAATCATCACACTGATCTGCCCCATGGATGAACCGACAATGGCCGGTACCATCAACTTACCAATGCGTCGCACACCTTCATGATTGAAATTCCAGCGCGGTCTACGCAATAACTTCAACTTCAACAATACGGGCAAGTGAATAAGCACTTGTGCAATGCCCGCAACAAACACACCCATGGCCAAAGCCATGTAGGGCTTTTCTAACTGTGGCGATACCCACAAGGCCGCCACAATCATCACTACATTAAGCAGCACTGAGCTGAACGCAGGAATTGCAAAATTACCGTAGCTGTTGAGCACGCCACCAGCTAGCGCCGTCATGGACACAAAAAACAAGTAAGGGAACGTCCAGCGCAGCATTTCAACGGCGATGGTGAATTTCTCACTTTCTACGGGGAAGCCGCGCGCCATACACCAAATCAGCACCGGCGAAGCCAATGAACCAATCAGCGAAATCACCAATAAAAAACCACCTAGCGTGCCGGCAACACTGTCCACCAACTCGCGGGTTTGCTCTGTGGTATTACGGGTGCGATATTCAGAAACGACTGGCACGAAGGCTTGAGAAAAAGCGCCTTCGGCAAATAAACGGCGGAGAAAATTGGGAATTTGGTAAGCGGTCAACCACGCATCGGTGACCAACACGGAAAAGGCACTGGCATACACCACGTCACGCCACAGACCGGTAATCCGTGACAGCAGCGTCATCACCCCAAAGACGCTCATGCTGCGAAAAATACGTCGGCTCATGCGTGCCCAATACAACCCTAACCACAAAGACCGGCAATGGTATCGGGAGCGTGCCGACCCCGATAGCCCTAAATGAGCCCTTTTGTGAATAAAACCTGAGAAAACAGCCGCCTACCCCTTGCCTTTGGGCGGTAGCATCGGCAGAATTCGCGCCTCGTTTTGCGTCCCCTTTTTGGAGTCTCTGCGCCCGTGGCGAATATTAAATCTGCAATTAAGCGTGCCCGTCAGACGATTGTGCGTCGCTCTGCCAATATGGCTGCCCGCTCACACCTGCGTACAGCGATTAAGAATGTACTGAATTCTGCCGCTGCTGGCGATAAAGAAGCTGCGGTCAATAACCTGAAGATTGCCGTGCCGGTGATTGATTCCATGGTGAACAAAGGCATCATTCATCGCAATAAAGCTGCTCGCCATAAGAGCCAGCTGAATGCACGCGTAAAAGCTCTGGGCTAATCCAAGCTCAAGCCTAAGGCCAGACCATCTACCGTCTGGCCTTATTCGCCACCCACCCTGTGGCGAGACTCTCCAAATTCCCTAGCTCTCAACCTGTAAAGATAACTTTGCATGATGCAATGCGCCTGCAGCACGCAACCGTCTACGCGTCTGCTATATCGACGCCTCCTCATCTAGAGCAGCCTGACGTTCTTGCTCAGCCATCTCTTCAATGAGCTTCATGATGTCCTGACATAAACGATCGGTACCCACATGCGCCAAGCCAGAAATACGGTACACAGGACCTTTCCAGCGCAAACGACGCACAATGTCCTTGCAGCGCTCTTCGGCTTCTTCTTCAGGTAGCGCATCGATTTTATTCAGCACCAGCCAGCGCGGTTTTTTAGCCAGCTCAGGGCTGTATTTTTTCAACTCAGCAGCAATGACTCGCACATCCTTGACCGGATCAGCTTCAGGGTCAGGCGGCATGATGTCGACCAAGTGCAATAACACGCGAGTGCGTTGCAGGTGCTTTAAGAAACGCAACCCCAAACCCGCACCTTCGGCCGCGCCTTCAATCACGCCGGGAATATCGGCCATGACAAAGCTGCGATGTACGCCTACTGAAACCACCCCAAGGTTAGGATGCAAGGTGGTAAACGGATAATCCGCAACTTTAGGCTTTGCGGCAGACACGGCACGAATCAGTGTCGACTTACCCGCATTGGGCAACCCCAACAAACCCACATCAGCGATCACACGCATCTCGAGGCGTAACTCACGCTTTTCACCGGGCAACCCTGGCATCGCCTTACGAGGCGTGCGATTAGTGCTGCTCTTAAAGCGTGCGTTACCCCAGCCGCCCTTGCCGCCCTTCACCACCAGCACACGCTGACCCACATCAGTCAGATCGCCCAACTGTTCTTCGGTCTCGGTATCGAAAATAACCGTACCCACCGGCACATGCACGATCAGATCTTCGCCGCCAGCACCCGTACAATCATTACCGCTGCCTGCCGTGCCATGAGGTGCACGATAAGATCGGTTGTAGCGGAAATCGGCCAGCGTATTAATGCCTGCCATCGCTTCTAGATAAATATTGGCGCCCTGACCGCCATCGCCACCATCGGGACCACCAAAGGGGATAAATTTTTCGCGACGGAAACTGACAGCACCCCTGCCGCCATTACCCCCCTGAACCTTAATAATTGCTTCGTCGACGAATTTCATGGAACACAGCCAAGTTTGGAACGCTGTAAAGACTGTCGGCATTATTACGCGACAGACCCACTAATTAATAACTATTTGTCACTTATCAGTAGAAAATACGAGCAAATCTATCGGACAAAAAAAACCCCAGCCTAGCTGGGGTTTTTCATACCCGAAGGTGGATATCTTATTCAGCAACCACGTTCACATAGGTGTGCTGAGCTGGACCGCGCTTACGGAATTCAACGCGACCATTGGCGGTAGCAAACAAAGTATGGTCAGTGCCCATACCCACATTTTCACCGGCCCAGAATTGAGTGCCACGCTGACGGATGATGATGTTGCCAGCGATCACAGCTTCGCCGCCGAACTTCTTCAAACCTAGTCGTTTGGATTCTGAATCGCGACCGTTCTTAGTACTGCCGCCTGCTTTTTTATGTGCCATTGCTTAAGCCCTCTAAAATTAAGCGCCGGTAATACCGGTCACCTTGATTTCGGTGTACTGCTGACGATGACCACCGCGACGCATGTAGTGTTTGCGACGACGGAACTTCACGAATGACACTTTGTCACCCTGACCATGCTTTTGCACGGTAGCAGTCACTTTGCTGCCAGCTACCAGCGGCGCACCCACGGCAATCTTGTCGCCATTGGCCACAAGCAATACTTGGTCGAACTCAACCGGAGCACCGGCCTCGACTTCCAACTTTTCAATACGCAGAACCGTGCCTTCACTAACGCGGTACTGTTTGCCACCAGTGGCGATCACAGCGTACATATTTGAACTCACTCCAAAAAACCTAGTAGCCATCTACAAAAGACAGAACAGGTTGAATTACCGGTCCATGCCCGGCGAAAGGTCGCGAAGTTTACGGATAAGCGCCCGTCGGAGCAAGGTTTTTTCTACAAATTGTCGAGATAAAACAAAGAGAATCAACTGCTGATTCACGTCCATTCCCTAACAAAACCGCCCAGCCCTATTAGCCCAATCTAACCCAGTGGCACGCCGTCTAAATATCGACCTATATTTTCGTGAGCAAAACAAGCAAATGCCACCAAATACCCAATCATCGGCTACTATTGCCGCCCATTTTGGCGTAACAGCGCATTCATGACTCTCGATTCGATTAAATACTCCGTTCTGAACCAGCTTCTGGCCGTAGATCAGATCATTCGCACCCGTCTAGCCAGCGATGTCGTTCTGGTGAATCAGGTCTCGGAATACATCATTCAGTCGGGCGGTAAACGCGTCAGACCGCTGATTGCCGTCCTCGCGGGTAATGCCTGCATCCAACAGCCCTCACCCAGTGCGCTGGACCAATTAGCCAGTACCGCTGCCATTGTCGAATTCATCCACACCGCCACCTTGCTACACGATGATGTGGTCGACAGCTCGGAGTTACGTCGTGGACAAGATACCGCCAACGCCGTCTGGGGCAATCAAGCCAGCGTCTTAGTGGGTGATTACTTGTACTCGCGCGCTTTTGAAATGATGGTGGAACTAGGCAGCATGCGCGTCATGGATGTCATGGCCAGCGCCACCAATAAAATTGCTGAAGGTGAAGTGCTGCAACTGATGAACGCACACGATCCGGACACCACCGAAGCTCGCTACCTTGATGTCATCTATCGCAAGACTGCCAAGCTATTTGAATCTGGCGCACAAATTGCCGCCATCATTGCCAATGCAAGTACTGAGCATGAACGCGCCTTAGCTGAATACGGCAAATATTTAGGCACTGCTTTTCAATTAGTCGATGATGTCTTGGACTATCGCGCTAGCGCTGAAGAAATGGGTAAAAACTTAGGCGATGATCTCGCTGAGGGCAAACCGACCTTGCCGCTAATTTATGCGTTGCGCAATGGCAATACTCAGCAACAACAAGTCATTCGCACAGCCATTGAAGATGGTGGACTTGAATCAATAACAGCAGTGACTGAAATTATCGAAGCCACGGGAGGGCTGAAATATACCGCCCTGCAAGCACGACAACAGACCGACTTAGCACTTCAAGCGATTTCTGTATTGCCTCAGTCAGACTACAAACAATCACTAATTAATCTTGCTGAATTTGCAGTCAGTCG
>CANGFV010000095.1 GCA_947453225.1 Pseudomonadota bacterium | reverse complement strand
GCTGCCAGCGTAACCAACACAGCAATCCCTACCGTCAGCGCTTCTCGCCACCCCATAGCCACCAACACCAATAGAATTACCGAGAACGTTGCGAACATTAGCTTTTGAATTAACTTTTGCGCCTTGTCATCAGCGGTCTGTCCATAGTTACGTGTTACTGTCAGCTGTACGTCATCAGGAATAAAGTTGTTACGCAGCAAATTCACGCGCGTCAACACCCCATCGGCAACGTCACTCGCATTACGTCCAGGCTGTTTAGAAATAGCAATTGTCACGGCCGGCGACTCACCGCCTGATGATTTAGTGGCTGCTAATCCGGTAGCAAACCTCACGTACTGCTCTGGATGAGCAGACCCACGCCTTACCTCGGCAACATCCTGTAAATACACTGGTTTACCTTGGTTCATCCCGACAATTAAATTGGACACTTCATCTGCACGAGCAAGAAACTCGCCAGCATGAACAGGCGTGGTTCGGTTACTGCCAGTAATTGCCCCGACATCTAGCACCATATTTGCTGCTACCAAAGCACTCTGTAACTCAAGCGGAGTCAAACCGAAACCCGCTAACCGCGCTGGATCAAGTAATACATGTACCGTATCGTCAGGCCCACCAATCGTGCTCACATTTCTAGTGCCAGGCACCCGCTTGATTTCCGATTCAATAGCGTGTGCAACTTGTTTTAACTCATATGCACCTATTTTTTGATTCTTGGTCCATAAGGTCAGCCCAACAATAGGCACATCATCAATGCCCATCGGCTTAATCATTGGTTCCATTACGCCCAAGCCCTGCGGACGCCAGTCACGATGTGAGTACACCGCATTGTACAAACGCACGATGGCTTCATTGCGCGCAACACCCACCTTGTATTGCACTGTTAATATAGCCACGCCAGGGCGAGACACTGAATACAAATGCTCGACGCCCTCTATTTCACCAAGCACCTGCTCCATGGGAGAAGCCACAAGATTTTCAACTTGTGAGGCGCTCGCGCCCGGTGCGGCAACAATCACATTTGCCATAGTGACATCAATCTGTGGCTCTTCTTCTCTTGGCGTGACTAGAACGGCAAACACGCCCAATAGCATCGACGCCAAGGCAATCAGCGGCGTCAGTTGATTTTCAATAAATAGCTTAGCGACACGGCCACTAAACCCTAGAACACGAGGTGAGTCGTTCATCACTGTCCCGCTGATTGCAATTCTGCCACTGGATTAAGCACCACCTTGTCTCCAGAACTGAGCCCAGCCAATACTTCAACGCGATTACCGACTTGCTCACCAACGCGCAACTGTCGCAAATGACGTTGTCCAGATTTATCTAGCACATAAGCACCCACAACCTCGCTACGCGTAACCAGCGCCGATTCAGGAATTAATAAGCGCTCACTCTCACCCACCATCAAGCCAACTTTGACAAACATACCTGGATGTAAGTCGGTGGCATCTGCAGGCAAATTAGCGCGGGCATGAAAAGTGTGTGTATTAAGGTCGGCCTCAGGAAAGAGAGTAAGGCTATTGGCTTCAACTCGCTTATCACCCACATAAATTGCTGCTTTTTTTATCGTTCTAACTTTTTCGACAATGCTTTGTGGAAGATCGAGATTTACGCGCAAATACTGCAGCGATACTCCGCTCATTAAAGGTGTGCCTGGCTGCACCGTTTCCCCTACCTGTACTAGACGCTTGGTCACAATACCTGCATAGGGCGCACGCACTTCTGTGTACGCCACACCTTCACGTGCCATCGCAATTGCTGCCCGCGCAGCTTCTAGCTTTGCACTCACTGCATCGCGATTAGCCAAAGCATTATCAAATTCTTGTTTGGTGGCGACTTTTTCTTTGTACAAACCTTCTATACGAGAAAATTGCTGTTTTGCCTCAGCATCACGGGTCATCGCTTCTTGCAAGACGGCTTGAGCCTGCTGCATTCCGGCACGTTGCTCAGTAGCACGCAACCGCATAATGACCGCACCGGCTGGCACAAAATCATTCACATCATAAAACAGCTCTGTCACTCGCCCTGAAGTCTGCGCCGATACCGTGGCTTGGTTAATGGCTTCGATCGTGCCATCCACCTTACGTTCGAGTGGCATTTTTTCCAAAACCATCTCATAGATTTTTAATTCCTTTTTAGCATCTATTACCGGCTGAGGGTGATCGCCCGCTGAACACCCCGCCAATGACAGGCAAAACGATGCCCAGCACAGGGCTTGTGATACTTTGAGCTTAGGCATGCGCTTAATCCTTGAAAATTTACGAGGAAACAAAACAAATGTTAGAAAGCACTGCCTTGCTTTACGCCCATTTTCTTTAACACAAAAACCAGCGGACAAAATCCAGTCATTGAGGACTGTATTAGATTAGCCCCAACAAAGGCGGTTACCCAGTACCAATTTGGACTGAGAAAATGACCGAACGCCAGAGTAATGAGCACCATTGCACCAGCAAATCGCATCACCGCTTGATCTATTGTCATAACCACTCCTGAGAACTTTCGCCTGTTAGTTAGAGCGTCGAACCTAGGTTTCGACCCACTGCAAATATTATATATTAGTGTTTGCTAATTTAGTCAATTCTAAAATATAATCCAGCCCACAAGACATACGGGAAAGTAGCAATGGCCTCTCGCCCCAACGTGAAAAAACCTAAACCAACTTCCAATGAAATGAACGTGGAGGTCATGCTCGGCCATGCCGGGGAGGCTGCCGACTTTCTTAAAGCACTCGCCAACGATCAGCGGCTAGTGATTCTGTGTTGCTTACTGGACAGTCCAAAATCGGTGGGCGATATCAATGAATATGTGCACCTAAGCCAGTCTGCGCTATCGCAACATCTAGCGGTATTAAGAGAAAAGAACCTTGTGGCAACAGAAAAGCGCGCCCAAACCGTTTACTACTCGGTACCCGCCGGCAACACGCGAAAAATGCTCAGCCTCCTCCATGACTGCTTCTGCCACGGCTAAACGTCATTTGCGACGTCAACTCGCGTTTGTGTCAAAATCTATAGTAATTCGCTGGTTTACTGTGGACGCACACCGATGAAACTACAACAGCTCCGCTATCTTGCCTCAGTCGCACAAAATGGCCTGAACATTACGGCTGCGGCTGAAAAGCTGCATACCTCGCAACCCGCGGTCAGTAAACAACTCAAATTATTAGAAGATGAGCTTGGCTTTAATATTTTCGTACGCAGTGGACGCACACTAACCAAAATCACTCCTGCTGGTCAGAAAGTCATTGAACGTACGCTGAATATTTTGCGCGAGGTGTACAACATCAAAAACATTTCGGCCGACTTGAAGGACGAAGACCGCGGCTCATTATCCATCGGTACTACGCATACTCAGGCTAGATATGTCCTTCCTACTGTCATTCAGCAGTTCCGCGCCAAATATCCAAATGTGGATTTACACCTTCACCAAGGGACCTCAGAACAAATCGCCGAGATGGCAGCCCTAGATCATATCGACTTTGCCATTGCCACTGGCTCACATGAACAGTTCAGAAAATATGCGTTACTGCCGTGCTATCAGTGGTATCGACGTATTGTTGTACCGGTTGGACATCCACTGGCACAAATCAAAAAACCTACCTTGAAACAAATTGCACAATATCCGATTGTGACCTATGTATTTAGCTTCACCGGCCCTTCCTCGCTGCAACAAATTTTTTCTAAGGCAGGGCTTTCACCGAATGTAGCACTGACCGCACGCGATGCCGACGTCATCAAAACTTATGTTCGTCTCGGCTTTGGCATTGGCATTGTGGCGGATGTTGCGGTTGATCCTAAAGAAGATCGCGATTTGGTATCGATTGACGCTTCGCATTTATTTCCCATTCATACCACTTGGATTGGTTTTTCAAGAGATGGGGTCTTACGCCGCTATATGTATGACTTCATGCAGTTACTCGCACCACACCTGAATAAGCGGCTAATTGACCGCGCGAGCAATATGCAATCTCAAGAAGAAGTCGATGCGCTATTTACAGAAATAGAACTGCCTATCCGCTAGGCTAAAACTATTTCTCTTTCATCACACCCATTGCGATCAGCAAGCCGGCTAACAGACCGGGTTTCTTTTTCTTGGTATGTCCATATTTAGACACTAGCGAGTGATCAATCTTGCGACTGGTGGCAACTTTACTCACCAAGGCAGGATGAATATAGCCAGGCACCTTAGTCTGAGGCGCTCCACTTGAGTCGTACGGATTCATACCCATCCTATTCCAATCGTGATCAACGCTTTTTATTTGGTCTTCATGGCCCAAGGTTGAGCCCTTGAGTTTTGATTGGTCTACTTCTTCCCGTAACTCTAGGTCAGCTGCCCCAAGCTTTCTCAACTCCTGAGAAATTTCGCTAGTGTCATAGGGACTACGTTTATCCGTCTCAGGCCACGAGAAGTCAGCCTGGGCGGAGCTTTTAGTGCCCGCTTGGGAAGATTGTTGATCTGTCTTTTTACTTAAATCGTTCATTGTGTTAAGACCATGTGATTAAACCCCAAAGGCAATTAATCCATGACCTCCATTAATGCACATACTGACAGACTCCATGAGTACAATTAAATCATACCTTACATAATTTTCTACCCCACACCTCCTGAATCACCATAAACATCCCTTACGGTTATCCAATTGCGTCACACCCTCGGCAGCGCCCAGCCTAAATCATTCAAGCCCGGCATTGCGGAAGTCTTCGGATACAGTCATCGAGCAATTCGTCTG
>CANGFV010000094.1 GCA_947453225.1 Pseudomonadota bacterium | reverse complement strand
GTTACAAACAGAGCGTTCTGATGCGGCCAAGGCCAGACGCCGTCAAGCAAATAAGAATGATGTAAAGGCCATTCGAGCTGTCTAGCGCTCAGTGTCATGCTGACTCAAAAGGCCATCTTGACTGGAAAAGGTCAGCAGCCCGTTAGAGTGCTTTGTATTACTGATCAGCTTGAGTTTAAGCGATGGATCGAACATCAGTTGGAAGCTTTCCTCTCCAACGTGATGTGTGTGCATTATTCGCCATTAGCGCAATCGTGGCTGCATGAAGACTTCATCGCGACTGGATATGACCTAGTGCTGCTAGATGGAGCTGCAAATAATGGTTTAGCGCTGCAAGGGTTGGCCGATCTGGTCAGTCGTAAATCATTTGCACCGATTGTTTATTTTGCTCTAAGCAAGGATGAGCTGGATCAAGCGCTTGTGCTTGGTGCGAAAGCCGGTTTTTCTAGAGTTAGAGTTAATCATCGTGAATTTGCTGCTGAGCTACGCGAATTAATTGAACAGCGTCGGCGCTTGAAAGCATCATTATCTTTGCAGCAAGCATCACAAGATTTATCAAGGTTTGATGGCGTACTCATTCGCGGCCATCGTTTAATTCAATCGATTGGTAGTAATTCAGCTTCTAAGGTGTATTTAGCTGAAAGCGAAAAAGAAGGAGCAATTGTTGCGTTAAAAGTATTTTCGCACTCACAAGATCAGTCAGACTCTGCTGAAAAATACGAACGATTCATGCGGGAATATCAGTTGCTCGCCAACATCTCTCATCCAAATATTGTCCAAATTTACGACTTTGGGGTTGCCGATGATCATGCATTTATTGTCATGGAGTATTTCCGTCAAGGTGATTTAAGGAAGCGGATGCAGCAGCCAATCAGTGTTCTAGAAGCACTGAATTATATTGAGCAGATTGCCGGCGCCTTAGCAGTCGTGCATCGTGTGGGTATACTGCATCGCGATATTAAGCCGGGCAATATCATGGTGCGTAATGACGGTTCGGTGGTGCTGATTGATTTTGGCGTTGCATTGCAGATGCAGTCAACGATGAAAGATGCAAAGCTGGGTAACATTATTGGTACCCCTTATTACATGAGCCCGGAACAAGGTTATGGAGAGCATGTGGATGCGCGTAGTGATTTGTACAGTCTTGGGGTGATGCTGTATGAATTATTGATGCTAAAGCGACCTTATATTGCAGATACGATCATGAATCTGATTTATATGCATAAATACCTGCCGTTGCCAATTTTCCCGGTACATTTGGCATGGCTGCAGCCTCTAATAGACCGTTTGATGGCCAAGAATCCACAGCATCGTTATCAGTCGGCGGATGAACTCATTGCGGCGATAAGTGTGCTGAAAAATAAAGCTTAATTAGTTAAATAGCCATCAATAGATTTAATTTAACGCATGTCACTGCCGTCTCAATTTGCTGAAACCTTGTTGGTATCAACGCCTCAAGCATGGTTTGATCATGCCGCTTCTCGCTGGCAAGAGTTGCTTGTCGATCATGCCAATTGCGAGAAGAAGGCGGCTTCTACTGCGCTCTCGCTTATTTTTACTTATCCAGAAGATATGGATCTGACTGAGCGCTTATCGCGTTTGGCGCGTGAGGAATTGCGACACTTTGAGCAAGTGCAACGTTTGATGCAGCAATTAAATGTTCCGTTTGTAAGGCTGGCGCCGTCGCGCTATGGGGAGTCTTTGCGTAAAGTGATTCATCGAGAAGAGCCTGCACGACTGTTAGATATTTTGTTGTGTGGTGCCTTAATCGAGGCGCGTTCTTGTGAGCGTTTTATGGGATTGATTCCGCGCTTAAATGAACCCCTAAGTGGTTTTTATGCGGGATTGGCTGCTTCGGAAGCACGGCATCACTTGCTGTATTTACGATTGGCTGAGCAGCGGTACTCAGGCCAATGGCAGTCGCGTTTAGAATACTTGCGCGCAGTAGAGGCTGATTTAATTACCACTGCTGATCCGCAATTTCGCTTTCATTCTGGAGTCCCAGAATTGCCTATGAGCGTGTCAGCGTAAGCAATTCATATCCTTGAGTTGACCAGCTTAAAACACTGCCGTGTTCATACCAGTCTCCCAGCACGATACGTGTCCCTGAGGTTGAACTCAGTGCATGCATGTGAATGGCAGGTCGATGTGTGTGACCATGCACGAGACATTGAACATTAGCCTTGTGCATGTACTCAATCACTGACTGTTGATTCACATCCATAATTTCATTCATGGAGTTTTTAATGTGATTACGACTGGCCTGACGCATACGTTCAGCGAGTCGCTGCCGTTGTTTGAGCGGTAGTAGGCGCAATAAGCCCTGAATGATGGGGTTGCGAAAAATGCGTCGTAGTCGTTGGTAAGCGTGATCATCGGTACAGAGGATGTCGCCATGACACAGCACAACGCGCTGACCATAAAGCTCAATGAGACTGCCGTCGGGGAGTAGTTGGCAGCCAGTTCGCTTACAAAACTTCTCGCCAAGTAGGAAGTCGCGATTACCGTGCAGTACAACGCAGGGCACGCCGCTGTCGGTCAGTGCTTTGAGTTCCGTTTGAATTTGGGCGTATGTAGCATCTGGGTCATCATCACCAATCCAAAATTCGAACAAATCCCCAAGAATGTAGAGTTTTTCCGCCTGACGCGCGGGCCCACGCAGAAAAGCGCAGAACTGCTCGGTAATGTCCGGCTGTGCGCTATTCAGGTGGATGTCGGAGACGAATAGGGTGTTCACTCGGTCAGTTTACCTGCTGAAGGTCATAGAGGGCAGGGTGGGCTTGCTTAGGGCGAGATAATTGTCGTAAGTCCTGCGCAAGTCTGCTGCTTTTTCGTTAACATTCACCTTTAAATTCCTGCCTGCCCATCACCGAACTTTCCAGCATGTTGCAGATTTTCAATACGCTCAGCGGCCAAAAAGAAACCTTTAAGCCATTAGTGCCGGGTACTGTGCGCATGTATGCCTGCGGCATCACGGTGTACGACTACTGCCACCTTGGCCATGCGCGCATGCTGATTGTGTTCGATATGGTGCGTAAGTACCTGCGCTCGCTGGGTTATCACGTCACCTTCGTGCGTAACATCACCGATATTGACGACAAAATTATTGTTCGCGCCGCTGAAAATAATGAGCCCATTTCTGATCTAACCGCTCGATTTATTCGCGCCATGTGGGATGACTACGCAGCGCTGGGAGTCGAGCGTGGCGATCATGAACCGCGTGCTACTGAATATGTGCCGGCTATTGTCTCGATGGTCAATCGCTTGGTGCGTAAGGGTTATGCCTATGCGGCCGACAATGGCGATGTGTATTTCTCGGTAGCTAAGTTTTCGGAATACGGCAAGTTATCTGGCAAGAAGCTAGAAGACTTACGCGTCGGTGCGCGCGTCGAAGTGAATGAAGCGAAGCAAGATCCGCTGGATTTTGTGTTGTGGAAGGCATCCAAGCCTGGCGAACCCTCTTGGGATTCGCCATGGGGGCAGGGTCGTCCTGGCTGGCATATTGAATGTTCTGTAATGTCCACGCAGTTGCTCGGCTCGCATTTTGATATTCACGGCGGCGGTATGGATTTGATGTTCCCGCATCATGAAAACGAAATCGCCCAATCTTGCTGCGCTTGCGATGCCCCATTTGTAAATTATTGGATGCACAACGGTTTTGTGCGTGTCGATAACGAAAAAATGTCCAAGTCGCTGGGTAACTTTTTTACCATTCGCGAAGTGTTGGCGTGGGTGCGTGATCCCGAAGTGATCCGCTACTTCATGCTCTCTAGTCATTACCGCGGACCAATCAATTACTCGGTAGATAATCTGGATATGGCCGATGCCGGTCTTGAGCGTATTTACCTTGCGCTGCGTGGCTTGGAGTTACCTGCGCAATTGACGCGCTCGGCAGCTAGCGATCGTTTTGCTGCGGCGATGGATGATGATTTCAATACGCCATTGGCCATTTCTGAATTGCAGCAGTTGGCTAAGGAAATCAACATTGCCAAGAGCGAGGGTCGTAACGCGCAGGCCATCGCACTGGCCGGTGAATTGGTGTCGCTGGCCTCCGTATTGGGTATTGCGCAACAGATTCCTGATCTGTTCTTGCGCAAAGCTGCCCCGAAGCGTGGTCCAGAGGCCTATATGACCAAGGCAGCGCGCACTGCGGCGCAAACCGAGGGCGCTGAGCTGACCGATGCCCAAATCGACGAATTGATTGCCCTGCGTATTACCGCGCGTAAATCTAAGGATTGGAAAGAGTCCGACCGTATTCGCGATGAGATGTCAGCGCACGGCATCTTGTTAGAAGACGGGGCGCAGGGTACGACCTGGCGCCGGCGCTAATTCGCCAGCTAACTGGCCGAATTATTTGTTTTATCGGGCGATTTTTACCGCAATTTGCGTTGACGGTAACGAGGTCGATCCGTATGATTCCGCGTCCCGTGCGGGGTCACCTGCACGCGTGTGACAGTCACAATTCTGGCGGGGTATGGCGCAGTCTGGTAGCGCATCTGCTTTGGGAGCAGAGGGTCGTAGGTTCAAATCCTGCTGCCCCGACCATTCTAGTGACAATCACATGTTGGGGGTGCCGAATCCGAGCGCCTGTAGCTCAGTTGGATAGAGCACCGGCCTTCTAAGCCGGGGGTCGCAGGTTCGAATCCTGCCGGGCGCGCCATCGGTGCGGCAGGCAGTTCTACGTTTTGGTGGACGTAGCTCAGTTGGTAGAGCCCCGGATTGTGATTCCGGCCGTCGTGGGTTCGAGTCCCATCGTCCACCCCATCTCAGCGCAACGCTGGGCCGTTAGCTCAATTGGTAGAGCAGGAGACTCTTAATCTCTTGGTTCTCGGTTCGAGTCCGAGGCGGCCCAC
>CANGFV010000093.1 GCA_947453225.1 Pseudomonadota bacterium | reverse complement strand
TGGAAGACATTAGGACTATGAATGCGGCATCACCTTTTTATTTCGCTATCCGCAGTAGCCATTTAACTTTTATCAACAGACAAATGGCGCGCCCGGAGAGACTCGAACTCCCGACCCCTTGGTTCGAAGCCAAGTGCTCTATCCAACTGAGCTACGGGCGCTTTATAGAGGAGCTCAGTTTAACAGCGTCGATCACAGACAGCACTACTTGTTCGTAAAGCAATTCTCACGATGGAGTATCAGCACTAAACCCGTCTAAGCGTTTATCATGGCGACTCAATTTACCGCGGGTTTCTAGATGTCATTTGCCTCTCTTGGTTTAGATTCTGCACTATTGCACGCCATTGCAGAGCAGGGCTTTACAGCGCCTACACCAGTTCAAGTACAGTCCATTCCCGCTATTTTGAATGGCGGCGATGTGCAAGCTGCTGCGCATACAGGCTCGGGCAAGACTGCCGCATTTGCATTACCGCTTTTACAACGGCTTCTCACAAGCACTCTATCTGCACGCTCACCAGAAGTAGTGGTCTTAGCTCCCACTAGAGAACTGGCCACACAAATCGGTGAGGTGTTCCGATCTTTTTCACGCACCATCCCCCAACCAATCAAGATCGTCACTGCCACAGGCGGTGTTTCAATCAATCCACAAATGCTCTCCCTGCGAGGCAGCGTTCATGTGGCGATCGCTACCCCAGGCCGGCTACTAGATCTGGTTGAGCACAACGCAATAAAACTCTCTGCAGTAAACACACTAGTGCTAGATGAAGCAGACCGGATGCTGGACTTGGGTTTCGCAGATGAGCTACAGCGCGTACTGACCTTGCTCCCAAAACAACGACAAAATCTGCTGTTTTCTGCGACCTTCCCTGAAGAAATTCAGAAGCTAAGTGCACAACTATTACACCAACCGATACTGATCCAACTTGCACAAGACAATACGCAGGCACCTTCTATACAGCAGAGAGCAATCGTCGTTGATGAAGCGAAACGCACACCACTACTCAGGCACTTATTACACTCTGAACATTGGTCAAGAGCCTTGGTTTTTGTGGCAACTAAGTACGCCACCGAACATGTGGCCGACAAATTGCGGCGCAATCATATTAGTGCTGCCGCACTACACGGCGAACTCAGCCAAGGCGCAAGAACTCAAGCGTTATCAGATTTTAAGTTGGGTCAAATACAAGTACTCGTTGCCACTGATTTAGCTGGTCGTGGTATCGACATTGAACAACTCCCAGTGGTCGTCAATTACGACCTGCCAAGGTCTACCGATGATTACGTGCACCGTATAGGGCGCACTGCTCGCGCTGGAGCCAGTGGCATTGTTGTAAATTTCATTAGCAACGAAAGCGAAGCTCATTTCAGATTAATTGAAAAACGCCAAAAAATTCGCCTCGCACGCGAACAGATTGTCGGATTCGAACCTAGCGCGGTGACAGCAGCTGGTATACCTACGGACCAAGATGGCGGCATCAAAGGCAAAAGAAAGAGCAAAAAAGACAAATTACGCGCAACAGCAGCGTCAAAATCAGATTCCTCAACCGCACAAAGCGATCAAGCCGTGTTGCCCAAGGTCAGTTTTATCTGGCCATCAAAACCCATTAGAAAGGATAATCAGCCTAAATAATTTGGTTATTGATTACCCGACTTATGCTTCAAATAAGCCTCAAACATCTCAACGAACTATGGATACACACGGGAACCGCCTGCAATCTGGAGTGCCCGTTTTGTCTTGAGGGCTCGCGCCCCGGCGATACCAGACTTGAACGCATTAAGCTGAACGAGATCAAGCCCTATCTTGATGAAGCCGTCAGCCTAAGCGTAAAGCGCTTTTGCTTCACTGGTGGTGAACCTTTAATCGTTAAAGACATTGTCAAGATTTTGGAATATGCACTGACGCTCAAGCCCTGCTTAGTCCTGAGCAATGGCACCGCCCCACTATTAAAGCGACTACATCAACTACAACTACTCAAACAACAGAAACATCCACTATCTTTTCGCATCAGCATTGATCATCCAGACCAACATCTTCACGACTCAGGACGCGGCTGGGGAAATTTTCAACGTGCGGTGGAAGCACTACAGTTACTGCATGAACAAGGCTTTGAAATCTCAATCGCACGACAAGTGACCACGAATGAGAATATTAATAAAGTTACCGAAGATTTTAGACAGCTACTACGCAGAGCTCGATTGCCAGCAGACACGCAGATTATTGCTTTGCCAGAACTAGGTAAGCTAGGCACCAATCCAGAACTGAGCACGCCATTACCAATACCCAAACCAACAGCGCACTTAATGTGCACGCAGAGCCGGATGTTGATTAAAAACAAGGGTCAACTGAGGGTTTATGCCTGCGCATTTACAGATGATGATGAGCGGTTTGATCTAGGAACATCTTTAACCACCGCCACAGAAAGCTCCGTTTGCCTACAGCATCAACGCTGCGCACAGTGCGTCATGAATCGAGCCACATACTAGAAACGTAATGAGCCAGAACAACTTGGCCCGCCAACACTATTAGCGGGCACTTCAGGGTTCTATTAGCTATAACGTAGCGCCTCGATCGGATCTAGCTTGGATGCGCGATAGGCAGGATATAAACCAAAAGCCACGCCAACGAACGCAGCAAAGCCCACTGAAATGATCATGGTGTTCGTGGATAATGAAGTATTCACACCAAAGAAATGTTGCAGCACATAAGCGCCACCAACACCAAACAACAAGCCCAATAAACCACCCATCACACAAATCAAAACGGATTCAGCAAGAAACTGCAGCAAAATATCGCTTCCACGTGCGCCCACAGCAATACGCAAACCAATCTCTTTAGTGCGCTCAGTAACAGCAACCAACATCATATTCATAATGCCAATACCACCCACCAGCAAACTGATACCGGCAATAGCACCCAGCAATAAGGTGAATGTATCTGTCGACTCTGATACCAAGCTAATCATGTCTGCCTGATTGCGCACGGTGAAATCATCTTCAGCACTGTCAGCCAAACGATGCGCAGTACGCAACTGCTGAATGAGCTCCTCTTCAAGCGGCGTCATGCTTTCTTTATCAACGGCCTTAATCCAGATCTGACTGACATATTGCGTGCCAGAAAGACGGGCTTGCGCTGTGGTATACGGAATCAATACCAAGTCATCATTATCGCCACCAAAGCCAGAACCTGAGGCTTTCAAAGTGCCAATAATCGTAAAAGGAATGCGGCCGATGCGAATCTGCTGACCAATCGGATCCTCACCGAGAAATAATTCAGTCACTACAGTCTGACCAACAACAGCCACAGTGGCGCGATTTTGCTGCTCAGCTTCAGTAAACATGACGCCAGTTTCAATTTGTCGATTGCGTACATCCATATAATCCACACTGACGCCATTGACGCTACTGGCGTAGTTGGAGGCACCCCAAATCAACTGGCCTGTGGCGTTCACGATTGGCGTTAAACCACTAGAACTAGATAACGTCTTGCGTAAGTAGTCCACGTCGGTAATAGATAGTGTGCTTCGCGAACCCGAAGAACCACGACCAGAACTCACGCCGCCTGAACGACTGGAACTGGAATTCACAATCAGTAAATTACTACCCATTGCAGAAATCCGGGCGACCACTGAATCTTGCGCACCCTGACCCACGGCCGTCATGGCAATCACTGAACCTACACCAATCACAATACCTAGCAAGGTCAGTAACGTACGCAACCAATTCAGACGAATACTTTGAATGGCTGTCTTGAGCAATAACCAGTACGTCATGCTGCCACCTCTGGATACTCAATCTTTTGATCGCCAATGACCAAACCATCACGAACTTCAATCTTGCGGTTGGTGTTGGCAGCAATACTAGGATCGTGAGTAATGATCATGACAGTCGTGCCCTGACGATTCAGTTCCTTGAACAAATTTAAGATGTCACGCGCAGTATTACTATCCAGATTACCAGTGGGTTCATCCGCCATCAAAAGCGATGGCTTATTCACCAAGGCGCGAGCAATAGCTACGCGTTGTTGCTGACCGCCTGACATTTGAGTGGGTCGATTATTCAACTTATCACCCAAGCCTGTGCGCTGTAATGCCTCAATTGCAGCATCACGCATATTGGGATGCTTACGCAAATGATCGTAACCTAGTGGCAACATCACATTTTCAAGTGCAGTTAATCGTGGCAACAAATGAAAGCTCTGAAACACAAAGCCCAACACTTGATTACGCACTGCAGCCAGATCATCCGAACTCATTTTGTTGATGTGATTACCAGCCAACCAGTAATCACCGCCCGTTGGACGATCAAGACAACCCAAGATATTCAGCAGCGTTGATTTACCCGAGCCTGATTGGCCGATGATAGACACCAACTCGCCTTCATGAATATCAATATCAACGCCACGTAAGGCCCAAAAGTCCTCACCCAAGTGATACATCTTGGTCAGGCCGCGGACACGAAGCAGGGGCAACCCAGCTTCGGCCACTTGTTTCAACGCATTGGACATGTGTGCCCCTAGACTTATCGACTACCGCCACCCATACCACTGCCGCCACCACTTCCACCGCTACCACCAAAGCCGGTGGCACCAAAGCCTTGAAGAGCACTACGACTTGAAGTACTGGCAGAACTTGAGCTATTAGGGTTAATGACGCGCGTGACGATTTCATCGCCTTCTTTGAGGCCATCGGCCTGAATTGGCTGAACTGCAGAGCTGGTTAAGTCACTACCCAAAACACGAACAGGTACGCGATAGGCTTTACCCTCAGCGTTCACCATCCATATCGCAGTGCGAATAGTACGACTGCTACTACCACCATGACCAGGACCTTGGTCCATATCTCTAGCACCAGACATACCGCCGCCATTAGATCCTGACGAGGTCCCACTACCAGTGGCATCAGCACCCTGACCTCTATCGCGTCCAGACATACCGCCACCACCATTGGCACCAGAGTCACCCGCTAAACTTCTGTCTCGGCCAGACATACCGCCACCCGCGCCTGAGCCCGAAGAATCACTGCCCTCCGCACCAGAACGCATACCACCACCTACATGATCGCCGTTGGTTGCTCTATCTCTTTGACCAGACATACCGCCACCATG
>CANGFV010000092.1 GCA_947453225.1 Pseudomonadota bacterium | reverse complement strand
AGCCCTAAAAAGACGCGCCTAATCAAGCTGATGTTCTCGCCTGATGGAAAAACCTTGGTCGCTACTTCTTATGGTGCAGGACAAGCGTGGGTCATTGATGCTGCGGACTACCGTAAGCAAAAATTATTGGCTGTGGCCAAAGGTCCGCAGGGCGTGGCGTTTGATCCCGATGGTAAAAGCGTAATTGTGTCCAGTCATGACAGTGCTTTGCTTACTCGTGTGAATCTCGCTACTGGCAAGCCAGTGACGACTTATGATGGCGGCGAAGGTATTGAGGCGCTCGCCTTTTATTAACACGTATTAAACGAGTAGGTCAGCTACTTCCTCAGCAAGGGCGAGCGATGCTGTCAGTCCCGGTGATTCAATGCCATACAGGCAAATGAGTCCCGGTACCTGATGAGTCTTTGCATCTTGAATATAAAAATCTGCTGCCGCTTCACCCGGTCCTGAAAGTTTTGGACGTATGCCGGTGTAAGCGGGCTGTAGGCTGCCGTCAGGTAGTGCAGGCCAATAGCGACGAATGCTCGGGTAAAAGCTCATTGCACGTTCGGGTGAAGACTTATAGTTGATTTCATTCACCCATTCCACGTCGGGGCCAAATTTCATCCGACCTGCCATATCTAACGTCACATGCACGCCCAGTCCGCCGTCGACGGGTACTGGATAAATCAAATGCTTGAACGGAGCTTTACCGCTGTATTCAAAGTAATGGCCTTTAGCTAAATGCATCTGCGGTATATGCGTGGTATTTAGTCCTTCAATGCGCGAGGCTAGTTGTGTGGCCTGCAAGCCTGCCGAGTTAATTACGTATCGTGCGCGTAAAGGGATTGCTTCATTCAGTAAATGCAGTTCAAAGCCAGTATCATCGCGATTGATTTTTTTCACCGTAGTGCGTGTAGCAAAGATGCCTGTGTGTTGTTCAAGATCACCTAGTAGCGCTGTCATGAAAGCATGGCTATCTACAATTCCAGTGCTGGGAATCCATAGTGCAGCAGTGGCAGATAACTCAGGTTCGCGCAGCTGTACTTGGTGTTTATCTAGTCGCTGTATGTCAGTCAAACCGACTTGAAGTGCATTATTGAACAGCTGCTCAAGCCGCGCTTCTTCATTTGCATTGGTGGCAACAATCAACTTGCCGCATTGCTGATGCGGGACTGCGTACTGAGTGCAAAATTCGTAGAGTAAGTGGCGGCCTTTGATGCAGGTACGTGATTTAAGCGAGGTGGGCGGGTAATAAATACCCGAATGAATCACCGACGAATTGCGCGATGATGTTTCAGTACCAAAGGTGGCATGTTGTTCAATCAAGACCGTGGAGCGACCGCTTCTGGCGCAGGCGCGTGCGATGGCAAGGCCGACTACTCCCGCACCGATCACTGCGCAATCTATGTCGATCAAGATGAGCTATACCCTCAGTGGCATTGTTTGTTCGCTGGGGCATGATACTAGCAAAGCTGGTTGCAACTTTTTCAACAACGAATTAGCAGGGCGTGAGTCTAAAGTGCTTCTGCGGTGATGAATCGCGTGGCACAATGGCTAATCAATTTACTGCACTGGGAATTCACGCGACCATGGTCAATATTGTTGTTACAGATCGAGACGGCGCAGAGCATCAGCTAAAAGCAGCGCCCGGTTCTACCTTGATGGAAGTTTTGCGCGATCAAGATATGGGCGTGGCAGCGCTGTGTGGTGGCATGTGTTCATGCGCAACTTGTCATGTGTATGTCGATGGCGCGTGGGCGGCTAAGTTACCTGCAGCGCAGTCCGATGAAACAGCAGTGCTTGATGAGGTGCCGGATCGTAAAGCGAGTTCGCGTTTGAGTTGTCAGATTGTGATGACGCCGGCCTATGATGGTTTGAAAGTGACGGTGGCGCCGGAAGATTGATCTTCTATAGATAATTACTTTATAACAGCTGCTTCATATAGCGGCATCACTTTCGGCAAATTGGCTTGTAGATCACTAATGCGGCTATTGCTGCTCGGGTGAGTGCTTAAAAATTCTGGACTGCGACTACCAGCTTGGGCGTTCATTTTTTGCCACAGTGTTACTGCAGCGCTTGGGTTGTAACCGGCGCGTGCCATCAGTTCTAAGCCAATGCGATCAGATTCGGTTTCTTGTTCGCGATTGTGAGGTAATCCAAACGTGACCTGAGTAATGGTCGAAGCCATTTTCATTGCTTCATTGCCTGCGCCAGTCACGACAGCTAGTACACTGAGTCCTAATTGTTCTGCATATGCATGAGATACACGTTCGCGCGTATGTTCGCGTAAGGCGTGAGCGATTTCGTGGCCCACAATTGCGGCTAACTCATCATCGGTGAGTTTGAGTTTTTCAATAATGCCTGAGTACACCATGATTTTGCCGCCAGGCATGCAATAGGCGTTTAGTTCATCGGTCTTTTGTACGTTGATTTCCCATTTCCAATCTTTAGCATCGGCGCGAAATACCGTGGTTTGTGGAATTAAGCGATTGGCAATCGTGCGCACGCGAGCAACTTGTTGTTCATCTACATTGAGGGCTTTCTTTTTTTCTGCCGCTGCCAATTCTTTTTGGTAAGACTCAATCGCGCCTTTTTCTACTTCTTGTTCTGACACCATCATGTATTGCTTGCGCTCAATGCCAATGGTTCCGCTCGAGGTCGTGTGTACCGTTGAGCAGGACGAAAGCCACAGCGCTGATAGGCAGGTGAGGACAAGCAGTGCTTGTTTCATAGGGGTCAGAATACTAGGGCGAAAAAGGGATAAGTGAGCGGCATTATCGATACCGATTCAACGTAAAGCAATGAGCCATAGGTTTGCCTTGCGGTACTTACCCTGCGCAATAAAAAACGGCAGTGACCAGCACTGCCGTTGATAAAAGCGCCCAATGAGAGGGATTAGTCTGAGCGCGAGGATATTGAAGTCTGAGTATGTGACGGTTAAATGGAAGATTTATTACAGATTGATGAAAGCTATAGTGAGTGGATGGGGCGCGGAGCCAGTGTGCTAGCGAGTGCCGGTCAGGCTTTCCATCATCAGGCCGGTGCCGCCACGACTGATGTGCGCGACGATGGCGGTACGGCGGTGAATTTTCGTGACAGTGCCGAGATTAATGGCAAAGGTCAGTTGTACGGTGGTGCCCTTTCTTAGACCGAGGCTGCTGGTTTCAATAAAGACACCATTGGCGCTTAAGTTGACTGCGTGACACAACCGCGGCGGACGGCCTGGTTTTGCTACAAACACTAGCGTCTGTGCTTTATGTCGGTTATGCAGTCTTCGCTCCATTGCGGCCTCTTGAGAACAGGTCTATTAGTCCAATTGATTATGGGTTTTAACTTGTTGGGATTATGCCGAGGATTTTGCGCATAGAGAATTACCCGAGCTGAAATAAAAATTCATTATGTAATGGGTATGCGTTTAATCTTCCATTATTCAGCTAGTGGCTTTCGGTGATAAGGTGTGCGCCTTTGATTTTGGCTGAATTTTTTGTTGTCAGCGAGAACAGTGTAATTGAATTTATCCCTAGAAAATCAGCGTGAATTACCCATTGGGGTGTTTGACTCCGGCGTAGGCGGCTTAACTGTATTGCGCGCTTTGCAGCAACAGTTGCCCGCTGAGCGTTATTTGTATCTGGGTGATACGGCGCGCCTGCCTTACGGCACCAAAAGTCCCGACACCATTGTGCGGTATTCCTTGCAGGCGGCGGGGGTGCTGGTGAAGCGTGGCGTGAAATGTCTGGTGGTGGCCTGCAATACGGCTTCATCTACAGCGTTAGAAGCTTTGCGCGAGCGATACCCGCAATTGCCCATTATTGGTGTAGTGCAACCGGGGGCGCAGGCCGGCTGTGAAGCCTCTGTGAATGGTCGAATTGCAGTGGTGGCTACCGAAGGCACCGTGCGCGGCGGAGCGTATCAGCGAGCAATTACCGCCATCCGCCCGAATGCGGAAGTAATTGCCAAAGCGTGTCCGTTGTTTGTGGCCTTGGCTGAAGAAGGTTGGGTGTCTGGTTCCATCGTCGAATCCATCGCTCAGCGCTATTTAGGTGAGATATTTTCCAGTCCCGAGCCGCCAGATACGCTGTTATTAGGCTGCACCCATTTCCCGGTAATTCGTCCAGCTTTGCAGGCGGTGGTGGGGTCAAAAGTGACAATTGTCGATTCCGCGCAAACTACGGCGGCGGCGTTGTCGTCTTTGCTGATGTCTTTGGGACTGCTGTGTTCTGCGCGTTCCAGTACTGGGTTGGAATCCGTGCGGTTTATGGCCACCGATGGGCGTGAGCGATTTGCCCGGGTGGCGGCGTACTTTCTGGAGCAGCACATTTCGCCTGAATTGGTGGAGCTCATTGATATCGGCTTAACCGATTTGTAACACCCAAACCGCAAAATCTATCGAGTTTTCTTCTGGCTTTGCTGTGTGCAGCCGAATAATTCGATCTATCATGGCTTTAAAGCGAATAATCGGTTGACACAGGTGCTTCAGATAAAGAGAATGCCCGGCTCTTACGTCCGCGGGAGGGGTACTCAAGCGGCCAACGAGGGCAGACTGTAAATCTGCTGGCTTATGCCTACGTAGGTTCGAATCCTACCCCCTCCACCATGGCTGTTCGCGTTCAAGTAGCGGAATGAGTAAAGTGCTCTTTCTGTTGGTTTTGCGCAAGTTGCGGGTGTAGTTCAATGGTAGAACCTCAGCCTTCCAAGCTGATGGTGTGGGTTCGATTCCCATCACCCGCTCCATTGACTGGTTTGTGGTTGCAGAGATTTTGGTGCTGTGTACGTGAGCATCGGCATGAGCCGAAGTACTGCAAATTACAGGGCCCACGTAGCTCAGTCGGCAGAGCACGTCCTTGGTAAGGACGAGGTCACCGGTTCGATTCCGGTCGTGGGCTCCAGATTGTCGTAACGCGTTGCGGCATTGGGTTTTTGAGGCGCGCCTAGTGATTAGGTGTGCTGTTTGTAAAGTGGGCTTGGCGCTGAAAATAAAGCGTTTGGCTGTGTGTTTTGGTTGGGTTGTTTAGTCGCATTTTTTAGAGGGTCGCTGCTGTGGCAAAAGAGAAATTTGAGCGTACGAAGCCGCACGTGAATGTGGGCACGATTGGACACGTAGATCATGGCAAGACGACGTTGACGGCGGCCTTGACCAAGGTGATGGCTGAGAAGTTTGGTGGTGAGTTTAAGGCTTACGACCAGATT
>CANGFV010000091.1 GCA_947453225.1 Pseudomonadota bacterium | reverse complement strand
ATTGTGGTCATGGATCAAGGGCAACTCATTGCCGTAGGCAGCCACAGCGAACTACTCCAAACCTGTCCGCTCTACGCAAGATTGGCCACCCTGCAATTCAATACCGACATAACTTGACATGACAACTTCAGGCTTGATCAGCTAAATTCATAAGGAGATCCTGCCAAACTTATCGCTTGTGCTCTTTAATTTCTAAACCAAGTTATTCTTAAGATTCACCAACACGCTTACAACATCTTTAGGAGACACACATGAAGTTCCCCACCTCACATCGCCTGTTAATTACTGTGACCGCGCTTTTGCTCAGTGTATTCAGCTCTTTAGCAATGGCACAAACCCCTGCAGGTGAAGGCATGGGCGGCGGCATGGCCGCAGGTGGCGAAGCAGGTATGGGTGCAGGTGGACAAACACAGAATCCAGCCGATCAAGCGCTTAAATATCGCCAAGCTTTATTCACGCTCATTGCCGGCAACTTCGGCACTATCGGCAATATGCTGCAAGGCCGCGCCGAATTTAATGGCGCCACTGCACTTAAAAACGCAGAACGCACTGCACAACTGGCAGCCATGGTCGGTGATGCATTCCCTGATTTCTCAAAAACCGCAACGGGCTCTAAGTCCTCTGCCGAAATCTGGGACAATCGCGCCGAGTTCGATAAGCTGACCAAAGACTTTGCAGATCACAGTGCGGCCTTAGTTGCTGCTTTGAAAAAAGACAGCAAAACAGCCAGTACAGAATTCAAAACTGCCGCCACCGCTGTGGCCGGTGACTGCAAAGCTTGTCACGATAAGTTCCGTACAAAATAACGGATCATCAAACACGTGAATTGAACCATCCCCGCCTGCGCGCCGCGTAAGCGGGGATATTTATTTAAATCGCCCTCAGCATCATTGATATGACCGACAACAAAGACACCTCAACAATTGAAGTGTGGGATCTGCCAGTTCGGCTATTCCACTGGTTACTGGTGCTAGCTGTGCTCGGGGCTTACATCAGCCATGAAGCTGGAATTGAATATTTTATCTATCACCTATGGTGTGGCTATGCTGTAGTGATATTAGTCAGCTTTCGCATCCTTTGGGGAGTGCTTGGCACCTATCACGCACGATTCTGGAATTTTTTAAAAAAGCCAACGCATACAATTCGCTATGGCATTGATCTAGTCAACAACAAAGAAACCCATTACACCGGACACAATCCATTAGGTGCATGGATGGTGATCATGTTACTCATAGCATTGCTAGCACAAGGCATCACTGGGCTGTTCGGCAATGACGAGATTCTTAACTTTGGGCCGCTGTACGGTTACGTGAGTAATGAATTCAGTCTGAAACTTACTTCGATTCATCGTCAATTATTTGACCTACTTGTAGCCGCCGTAGCGATACATGTACTGGCGGTAACTTTTCATCTGGTCATTAAAAAAGAAAATCTCATCCGCGCAATGCTCACCGGACGCAAGCCGCGCAACCAAGTGAATTCATCCGTTGAGATTCAGTCCTCACGACTATGGCTAGCAGCCTTACTGGTTCTAGGCCTGTGCGCCGCGCTCGTCTGGCTGGTCGGACACGCCCCCAAACCCGAACCGATTTCGTTCCTGTAGTCGCCAGTTCCTTTATTTCTAGGCTCGAAGCCCTGTTTATCCGCTAGGACTTAAATATTGTTTTCAATTCTTCAATAGCCGCGACTACAGCGACATGCCAGAATCACTACGGATTTAGGACAGCCCCACCCGTATTGGTAATGGTCAAAGCCCGTTTAACACACCTAGTTTTGAGCCTAGTCGGCAGCATACTGCTGACCAGCGGCCTATGGGCGCAGGGAACCGTGGATAACAAAATCCCGGGCAGCCTGATGTCCTTTCATAACTGCAAAGTGTTTTATTTGGATTCTGGCGGCAAGGGTATTCCGGTTGTTTTTCTGCATGGCGGCTACGGCAATAGCAAAATCTGGAAATATCAGATGCCGGCATTCACTGCTGCCGGCTATCGCTTTATTGCGATTGACTACCGCAGCCCGTGCATCACTGGCGCTGCCCAAGGTAATGAGTACGCTCCTGAACTCATTAATCAACTCACCACAAAATTAGGTATTCAGAAGTTCCACCTATTAGGTACTGCATCAGGCGGCGTCACCGCCATGAAGTATGCGTTAGGCAATCGCGACAAACTCCGCAGCCTAATCATCAGCCATAGCATCGGTAATGTGCAGGATGAAAACTATAACCAAACTAATGCGCGCTTAAGACCTACGTCTTTCAATCAAATTCCACTGGAGATTCGTGAATTAGGTCCATCCTATCGAGCAGCAAATCCCGATGGTGTAAAACTTTGGCTATCCGTAGTGAATGAAAGTAAAGACAGTGCGCCGCCAGTCAAAGAAACCACCACCGGCATGAATGCAAAGAGTGAACACCCGAATGATATGGGGGCAGGTAAGAACACTACCGACTTAGTGACTTGGCATAGTCTTGAAGGCTTTAAGGTACCTATCCTTGTCATGACCGGCGATGCCGATCTATACACGCCACCCTCAGTGTTGCGGATGTTTACTTCCCATGTAAAACGCGCTGAATATGCCGTGATTCCAGAAAGCGGACACTCAGCCTTCTGGGAGAATCCAGACATTTACAATCGGACTGTACTGGCCTTTATTAGCAAGTACTAAGTTAGATTAACTTAACTGGCGCGTTGTTTGAGCTGCACACCGCCAGCATCAATACCCGGTTGATAGGCAACGCTGTAATCCGTGAATGCAGTCAAAGCGACCTCTAGATTGCTGCCTTCAGGTAACTCATACGCATCAATACCGCAGCGTGCCATACAAAATAGTTGATCACGCTGAATCTTACCTATCGCACGCAACTCACCATTAAAGCTATAACGACGACGCAGAATATGCGCCTGACTATAACCACGACCTTCACCTAGGCCAGTAAATTCCAGTGCAATTAATTGTAACTTGCTTATATCTTCGGCCAGCATTTCAACTTTATCGGCAGGACCAATCTTGACGCCCAGCTTGCGACCTGAAGCCAACAAGGATTCGCGCTCCGCCTGCCATTGCGTTAAAGACAGAATCACCGCAGATGCATCTGGCGCTTCTTCAACATACTGCCAGCTGTCCGCAATGATTTGACGCTGCTTAATGATCTTGCGCATACGCACCTGCCTTAAATGGCCCAATTCCTAAGCGTCTGACGGTATCGACAAAACGCTCACCTTCTTCGCGCAATTCGATATACACACGGAACAAGCGCTCCAGCACATCGGGAATTTCTTCTTGCTTAAACGAACGACCAATCACTTCGCCTAGATCGGCCTCTTGACCATTTGGTGCGCCGCCAATGGTGACTTGATACCATTCCTCGCCGTGCTTATCGACGCCGAGAATACCAATGTGTCCCACATGATGATGTCCACAGGCATTCATACACCCTGACATCTTCAACTGAATTTCACCGAGGTCATAGAGATAATCAAGATCATCGAATCGCTCGTTGATCAAATCCACCACGGTATAGGTGCGCGCATTAGCAAGCGAACATAAATCCAGTCCAGGGCAGGCAATCATGTCAGTGAGCGTACCAATATTAGCGCGCGCCAAATCAATGGCTTCAAGCTTTTGCCACAGCTCAAATAAATCTTGTTGCCGCACATCAGCAAAAATTAAATTTTGATCATGGGTAGCACGCACTTCACCAAACGAGTAGGTCTCTGCCAAATTAGCCACGGCATCAAGCTGTGCATCGGTAATGTCACCTGGCGGACGCTTCGTCGATTTTAATGACAGGAACACAGCGCGATAGCCCGGCACTTTATGTGCACGAGTGTTTTGCTGATACCAACGACGGAATTCATTGCCCTTGCCGGTCACCACGTCTACATCAGATAAAGTTTGATACGCAGGTGGGGTGAAGAAGGATTTTACTCGCGCAATTTCAGCCGCTGTTAATGAAGGCGCGTAATCACGAGATGCCGCCCAATCTGCATCGACCAATTCGCGGAACTTATCGATACCTAAAGCTTTGACCAAGACTTTAATGCGTGCCTTATGAATGTTGTCGCGACGACCTTCCAAGTTATAGACGCGCAAAATACTTTCTAGACGACTCAGCAATTCATGCGGTTCAACAAAGTCATAAATCGTTTTACCAATAATAGGCATACGACCTAATCCACCGCCCACCAGAATTTCAAAACCCAACATGCCGGCAGCATTACGTTTAAGAATCAGACCAATGTCATGCACACGCACTGCGGCGCGATCGGCTATCGCACCAGTCACGGCAATTTTGAATTTGCGGGGAAGAAAATTGAATTCCGGATGTACGGTCGCCCATTGCCGTACCAACTCACACCATGGACGCGGGTCTTCAAGCTCATCTTTAGCTACGCCAGCCAAATGATCCGACGTCACATTACGAATACAGTTACCACTGGTTTGAATGGCATGCATTTCCACCGTGGCCAGCAACTCAAGAATGTCCGGTACCTTAGGCAGCTCCGGCCAGTTGTACTGAATGTTCTGGCGCGTCGTGAAATGCCCAAACCCTTTATCGTACTCGCGAGCAATGCGCGCAAAGACTCGTAGCTGCGCACTAGACAGCAAACCGTAGGGAATCGAAACCCGCAACATGGGCGCATAACGCTGGATATACAACCCATTGCGCAGGCGTAACTGCCGAAAATCATCCTCGGACAGTTGCCCGGCCAAAAAGCGCTGGGTTTGGTCGCGAAACTGCGCGACACGTTCGTTAACGATTTGCTGGTCGATGGGATCGTATTTATACATGGGCGCGCACTTTAGCCGAGACGCGGCTTACCGACCAGACACTTTTGCTATGTGCAAATGACAGCCTTGGTGATGGCTTCAGGAACTCCAAGCCTGAGGACGCAAATTAGCCGGCAGGCGGTGGCTGCCGGGGAAATTGATGCAGATTTTGGTGAATACAGGCCCAGCTCGGCGCCGATTCCGTCCAAATGCTAGCTATCGGCCGAACCTGCTCGGGGTCATCAAGTGTGCCAGCTCGCACAATAATCAAGTGTGGTCTGGATTCGGCCTGGCTAAACATGGGCGTACCACAGGTCGAACAGAACTTACGATGCATAACATTGCCACTATCGGCAGTGCCGGTGTAATCACTCAACGCACCTGTGATCGTGATGGCATCACTTGGAAACACCACATTGGCCGTTGCATTGCCCGCCGCCAAGTACTGACAATCACGACACCAACATAGCCGCATCGAAATCGGCTCAGCGGTCACCCGATAGCGCACCGCACCGCATAAACAACCGCCCTCGTAATTCACTGTCATATT
>CANGFV010000090.1 GCA_947453225.1 Pseudomonadota bacterium | reverse complement strand
GTTAGAGGTCAATTGGCTTAGATCAATCTGCCCAGTGTAAACACTAACCGCAGGGCCGGTCATCCACAGATGCGAACTTCCGCCTGCCCAGCGAATCTGTAAGGCACCGCCGGGTAAGTGTACGTTGACTACTTCATCAAGCAAACCCAAGGCGCGACCCACGGCAACGGCAGCACAGGCACCGGTGCCACAGGCTTGAGTTTCGCCTGCGCCGCGTTCAAATACGCGCAACTTGATTTCATTACGACTGACCACCTGCATAAAGCCGACATTCACCCGTTGCGGAAAGCGGGGATGGTTTTCCAGCGCTGGTCCTAAGGTGGCCACCGGAGCGGTGGTGATGTCGGGTACCAACAACACGGCATGCGGATTGCCCATCGACACCGCACCAATCTCTAAAGTGTGTCCGGCCGCCTCGATGCTGTAACTTTTAGTCTGCTGGTCAGCAACAAAGGGTAGTGCGCTAGGCGCAAATTGCGGGATGCCCATATCTACGGCCACCTGACCATCGGCCAGTAACTCGGCATTGACCAAGCCGCCGGGGCAATCCATATGCAGCAGCGACTGATGGTGTTGTTGCGCCACCAAGCTGGCTACGCAGCGCGCGCCGTTGCCGCACTGTTCAACTTCCGAGCCGTCGGCATTGAATATGCGGTAAAACAAATCTGTTTTGGCTTGCCGCGGGGGCTGAATCACCAATGCTTGGTCAAAACCGATGCCGGTGCGGCGATCGGCCAAGGCGCGCAGTTGGGCAGTGGTGGGTAGGTGCTGTGCATCAGCCTCAAAGACAATAAAGTCATTGCCCAGCCCATGCATTTTGGTGAAACGAAGTTGCATTGGTAAAGAATACCAGCTTGTGTCGGCGATCTGGCACCCTCTCGCCATTTAACATATGCATAGACAATTGCCGCGCCGCCATTTAATTTACGCGCGTTGCCACGGGTGCTTTGCCGTGGCGCATAACCAATAATTGATGATTTCAGAGGTGGATAGCGATGCGTTACGTGATGGTGATGAATGCCAAGGGTGGGTGTGGAAAAACCACACTGGCCACCAATGTGGCAGCTCATTTTGCCCAGCAGGGCTACAAAGTGGCGTTGGCCGATTACGACCCCCAGCGCAGCAGCTTGGACTGGCTGGAATTACGCTCCACCGATCTACCTAAAATTTCTGGCGTTGCTGCCTTTGACGATGGTTTGCGCAATGTCTCGCGTGATACCGAAGTGGTGGTGATTGATGCGCCTGCGCGTACTCATGGTTCTGAAATGAACGAATTGGTGCGTCGTGCCGAAACTATTTTGATTCCTGTCGTGCCATCGCCCATCGACATGAAGGCTGCGGCTCACTTTATGGAAGAAATTCAAGAACTCGGTCGTGTACAGCGCGATCAAGCTCGTTTAGCGGTGGTGGCGAATCGCGTGCGTGAGAATACTTTGGCGTTTGAATCGCTGGATAAATATCTGGGCAAACTCAAAGTGCCTTATTTAAGTGCTTTGCGCCAATCAACAAACTATTTGCGTGCTTATCAGCGTGGTATGGGTGTGCTTGAATTGCCAGAATATTTGGCATGGCCAGATTGGCAGCAGTGGGAACCCATCACCAAGTGGCTAGACAGTAAAAAGAGCCAGCCCTAGTAAGAATAAATAAAAGGCGCAGTCGAAAGGCTGCGCCTTTTTTATAGCTAATTGTTTTATCATGGTTACCTTAACTGATTCTAGGAGTAAAGAATGAAGAAATTATTCTCGACATTAATGGCTGTAACTCTGGTTTCAATATCTATGACTGGATGTGCAACGATGTTTCATGGCTCTACTCAACAGATTGCCATCCGGAGCAATGTGCCCGGCACTGAACTCTTTGCTAATGAAGCATATATAGGAAAAGATAATGGGGTTACTGTCTTTCAGAAAAATAAGAATTATGTACTTACAGCACGAAAAGCTGGGTGTACCGACAATTCTCTTCCCGCATCAAAATCATTTGATGCAACTACTCTTCTTGGTGTTTTTATTGATTGGGGGCTCATTTCAATACTTATGGTAGATGGAGCTGGCACGGGAGCGTGGAATCAATTTGATCAAACCAGTTATGTTCTTGATCCACACTGTAACTAAGTCTAAATAGAAGCAAATCCAAAGCGGTCATCTAGGTAAGTAGCGCCTAGATGACCATTTAAAACAATCGGATTCTTGGATTAAGAAGAGCTTGGTCAACCACGGTGTTATAGGTTAATACTAAAATAATTTCAGCTCTCGTACGTCCAAAATCATTTCATGCCTAGTTGCTGCTTGAGATGATTCCTTGCTCAATATGATCATATTTGAGTCTCGATCCAAGCTCTCTAAGCAACTTCGAATTATCAACTCGTCTCGATTCATTCATGTAAGACATGAGTTCTGGGCTTAATTTTTGTTTGGCCTCTTCAAGCGAAATTTCTTTTGGCATGGGCAGATGGGCAAGACGAGCCACTAACTGAATGTATTCCGTCATGGTCATGGCATTGCCGTCGCTCACGTTATACACGCCCTGTAGGTGAGCGTTCGTCGCAGCAGCAAAGCAAATGTTGACCAAGTCATCGACATGAATGCGATTAATGATCGGCGAGTGTTCATTACGAATCACCGGTTCACCAGCGCGAATTCGCTCCAGCGGTAAACGGTCTGGTCCATAGATGGCCGGCACACGTAACACGATACGACGCACATCATGCTGCTGGCACCAGTGTTCGGAAATCTGTTCGGCGCTCACGCGACGGCGCGCACGAGCGGTTTGTGGATTAAGTGGCGAGTTTTCAGTAACCCATTCGCCATGGGTATTGCCATATACGCCCGTGGTACTGATTTGTATTAATGCTTGTGGTGTTGTGGGGAGCGACTGTAAAAAGCGTTCAAGTCGCGTGTCATGCTCGCCCTCATTGGGCGGTGGTGCAAAATAAAATACTGCGCTGTCTTTGCACCACTCGGCTTGAAGTGAAGTGCGATCGAGTTGATCTAGATTTAATACGATGGGCTGAATACCAATAGCTTGTAGCGCGTCAGCTTTTTCAGGGCTGCGAATCACGCCATAAACTTTCGATGGGGTGTGGGGCGTCGCATTTATTTGCTCCGCAAGATATTGGCCGAGGCGACGACCGACATAACCACATCCGACAATCAACGCTGTGCGAGGTGTATTCACGCCGTAACTCGTTGCGTGACTTTATCGTGTGGTCTTTGCGGATCGACTGCGCTTAGAGAACAAACGACTGCCTAAGCGGATCACTGCATACAGTGCTATTAGTAGTAGTACTGCAATAGGCAGCGACATCTCAATCACGGTGCCATGTAAGCTGATGGTGAGTTTGCCTGGATCGTCTAATAAAAAACTGGCCAGCAGTGCGCCACTAAACAGTGCCAACGCAAGGGTTAAGCCTTGTTTCATGGCTGCTTGCCTGTGGTGTTAATAGCAGTGCGTGGCACACCGCGCTCTAGTGTGGCAATGCTCTGTTCAAGATTGGGCAACGCAGGGGCGATAGTGAGTGTGCTTAAATGCTGTAACTGGCTTTGTAACCCTCTGACGCCAGCATGCTGTGTGTCTAGTACGATGGATAGCGTCACTTGCGCTTGCTTTAGCATGGCGATGTAGCTGGTTTGATCTTGAGTGCGTACTGCCCACGCGGCTTGTTGTAATAAAGTGTGCACTTGTGATTGACCGAGTACTTGCGCGCCTTGACTGAGTGTAGGTGCCGTATCTTCACGAATACTAAACAGTGAATGCAGTGCGCGCCGTAGCTTTAACCATTTTTGATCAATGCCAGATTCGGGCAGCGGCTCGCCTTCGTCGGGCGCTCCGGTAGCGTTAATGCGTAGGGGCAGTTGCATGATGCTATCGGCGGCTTGCTGTAACTGCTGTTCGGTTTGTGTGTATAACGCAGTAGGTAAAGTATGTAGTTGTTCTAGATGCTGCGATAGTTGCCGCTGCACCTCGGCAGTGGCGTTGTCATCGCCCAGTGCGGTGAGTGCCGCGGTCAGTGTTTTGGTGGCATTGGCAATATCATGACCGATGGTGAGTTGTTCTTGCGCCAGACGCAGCAAATATAAGGCTTCGATACGTGACCATTGTTGTTTGGTTGCGGTGGCGCCCGAGCGTAGGCCGCCAATCTGTTCATTAATGGCCCCTACTTGAGCCATTAACTGATCAAGTTGTACGTTGTTCTTTTGTTGTGTCTTCAGTAGCTCGTCGACTTGAGCGTGCAGCTGTTGATCTTCGTCTTCAATCGCCTGCGTCACGCCTTGGAGCGTGGCAATACGAGCGCGCAGAATATCAACTCTTAATAGGGCATACGCCAATCCCAGCAGGGCAATAATGCCCACCGCAATCAGTGCAGTACGATTGCTGCCGCGTGATGAAGTTTGCGTGTGATCAGAGTTAGCCATGTCGCATAGACTCGACAGTAAGGTGTGCTTGAAGCAATAAAACGAATCTTATCTTACCAGTTCGCTGCGTGCGCGGGTGTGCCAGCGGGTCAGAGCGCTAATCAGTTGTTCATCTTCGGGGCTGTCGGCCAGTATGATTTCGCCCTGCCAACCTAGGCTATGTACGGCTTGGGCAATACGCGCACTACCGGCTAACAGGCCAATGTTGCGTTGGGCAATCAATGAGCCAAATATACCTTGTACTGCGTGTACCACTTCAACACTGGTGAGCGTGATGAGGTCGATCAGGTCATCTTCTAGTTGCGCCTGAATGTGCTGTAAGTGCTGTGGATCGGGTTGATGCGCAATACGTCGATACACTTCAATGACATCGACCTTGCTGCCGCGTGCGGTGAGCGTTTCTTGCAGTAGTGTTCTGCCGCCGACACCGCGCACGATCAAAATATTTTTGGGTGGATTGATCAGCAATGGATGGTTGAGTAAGGCTTCACTGCTAGAGGCTGCCTCAGGTGCAATATCAATTTGCTGACCTGAAGCCAGCAAGGCCTCTGCAGTACGATTGCCCACTGCAGCAATCCGCGCCTGTGGTTGCGCGGCCAATAGGGGCTGACCAAAGCGCACTGCGTTACTGCTAATGAAGATCAGTAAATCGTAGGGTTGAGCGGGCATTACATGGTCATGGGCAATAATATCCAGTGCAGGCAACGTCGTGATTTGTGCGCCTAGTGAAGTTAAGCGGCTATTCAGTGGTTCGGTCTGATGCGCGGGGCGCGTGACCAAAATATGTAAGCCTGTCAGTGGTGGTAAAACGTAAGGAATCATTTCAATTGCGCCAGCAGTTGCGCTGCGCCTAGTTCCAACACGGTAGTGGCCAGTTGATCGCCCAAAGTTTCGGGCTGATTGCGCGTACCGCGAATGTGCTGGCAAATCACTTGTTGGCCATTGGGGGCCGC
>CANGFV010000089.1 GCA_947453225.1 Pseudomonadota bacterium | reverse complement strand
GGCCGCCGCTAAAAAAGTATTAGCAATGCCACCGCCGACAATCAGTTGGTCTACTTTGCTCATCAGACTTTCTAGTACCGTGAGTTTAGTAGACACCTTTGAACCCGCCACAATGGCAGTCAACGGACGCTTTGGATTGGCCAGCGCCTTATCCAATGCCTCTAATTCATTGACAAGCAATGTGCCGGCGCAGGCCACCTTAGCGAAACGCGCCACACCATGCGTACTGGCCTCGGCGCGATGTGCCGTACCAAACGCATCCATCACATACACATCACACAATGCCGCCATTTTCTTGGCGAGATCTTCCTTATCTTTTTTCTCACCCACATTGAAGCGCACGTTTTCTAGCAGCACCACTTCACCCGGCGCGCAGTTCACGCCGTCTAACCAATCTTTGACAAGACGCACTGGAGCATTCAGTAATTCTGATAAACGCTTAGCAACTGGCGCCAATGAAAACTCTTCGGCATACACGCCTTCATCGGGACGACCTAAGTGCGACATCAACATCACGGCCGCGCCTTTATCACGTGCTGCCAGAATTGTAGGTAGCGATGCACGAATGCGCGCATCAGAAGTCACCTTACCCTCTGCCACGGGCACATTGAGATCTTCGCGAATCAGTACACGCTTGCCCTTCAAATCCAGATCCGTCATGCGCAACACTTTCATACTTTGTCTCTATAAAACATGCGCCAAGTGATTTAACGTGACGCTTAACCTGCTATAAACCGATTCCCACAATCAAAAAGGGTGCGCCGAAGCACACCCTGTTTTTGTCACTTAGAAATGACGCGCGCCATTTCCAGAACTTTGCTTGAGTAACCCCATTCGTTGTCGTACCACGACACCACTTTGACGAAGGTACCATCCAATGCAATGCCCGCTTCTGCATCGAAAATAGAAGTACGGCTGTCATCACGAAAATCAGTGGACACTACCTTTTCTTCGGTATAACCCAGCACGCCCTTCATCGCACCTTCAGACGCCTTCTTCATGGCAGCACAAATCTGTTCGTAGGTCGTGTCGGTTTTCAATTCAACTGTCAGATCGACCACAGACACATCTGAAGTCGGCACACGGAATGACATGCCCGTAAGCTTTTTATTCAATTCTGGAATCACCACACCCACGGCCTTCGCGGCACCGGTTGAAGAAGGAATGATGTTTTCCAGAATACCGCGACCACCACGCCAATCTTTGTTCGAAGGACCGTCCACAGTTTTTTGTGTAGCCGTTGCTGCATGCACGGTAGTCATCAAGCCACGCTTGATACCGAAGGTATCGTTCAAGACCTTGGCAATGGGCGCCAAGCAGTTGGTGGTGCAAGATGCATTAGAAATAATTGCCTGACCTGCATATGTCTTGTCATTTACACCGAACACAAACATTGGTGTGTCATCTTTCGATGGCGCTGACATAATGACTTTCTTGGCACCTGCCGCCAGATGTTTCTCGCAAGTTTCTTTGGTCAAGAACAATCCAGTGGATTCAACCACCACATCGGCACCGACCTCGCCCCACTTCAATTCTGCAGGATCTTTCACAGCCGTAAGACGAATCTTCTTGCCATTGACGACTAGCGTATTACCTTCAACAGCAATACTGCCCTTGAATTGACCGTGCACAGAGTCGTACTTGAGCATGTAAGCCAAATAATCAGGCTCGAGCAAATCGTTGATGCCTACGATTTCAACATCAGGAAAATCCTGTACCGCAGCACGAAACACCATGCGGCCAATGCGACCGAACCCGTTAATACCGACTTTAATGCTCATGCTGCGCCTCTCCCGTTGGGGTCAAATTCAACTAATACACTTAAATCAATTGATCAATTAGCAAGCAATTGCTGTGCCACTTGAACTACATTCTCAACCGTAAAACCAAAGTGCTTAAACAAATCTTTAGCTGGCGCTGAAGCGCCGAAACTATCCATACCAATCACCGCACCCTGAGTGCCCACATAGCGATACCACGCCTCGCTGACACCCGCTTCAATCACCACACGACGCGTAACTGCGGCAGGCAGAACCTGCTCACGATACGCTGCATCCTGCGCAGCAAACACACTGACATTAGGCATAGACACCACGCGCACTCGCTTACCCGCCGCGGACAACTGTTTTGCGGCATCAACGGCCAAAGCCACTTCCGAACCCGTGGCAATCAAAATCAATTCAGGCGCACCTTGCGATTCAACTAACACATAGCCCCCGCGAGCAATGTCCGCCACCTGCTGCGCCGTGCGAGACTGAAATGCTAACGCCTGACGCGACAATACCAAGGCACTTGGACCGGTAGCGTGCTTGATTGACTCGCCCCACGCCACTGCGGTTTCCACGGTATCGCAGGGTCGCCACACCTGCATGTTAGGAATAATGCGCAGACTGGCCACATGCTCCACGGGTTGGTGGGTCGGACCGTCTTCACCCAAACCAATCGAGTCGTGAGTGAAAACATAAATGACACGCTGCTTCATCAACGCTGACATGCGTAGCGCATTACGGGCGTAATCGGAGAACACTAAGAATGTGCCACCATAAGGAATAAAGCCGCCATGCAATGACAAGCCATTCATCAACGCAGCCATGCCAAATTCGCGCACACCGTAATGTAGATAATTACCACTCGCATCAGCACCAGAAATAGACTTAGAGTCTTTGCGATTAGTGTTATTCGAACCAGTTAAATCGGCCGAACCGCCCAATAATTCTGGAACATTCGGACCTAGACCATTCAGTGCCGCTTGTGATGCTTGGCGGGTCGCCACCGTTGCCGCTGCTTCTACTGTTTTAGCAATATAAGCATCTAGTACCGATTGGAAATTCACTGGCAAGTCACCGGCCATGCGGCGCTTAAATTCACTGGCCAACTCTGGAAATTGTTTGGCGTAGGCACTGAATACTTCATTCCATTGCTGCTCAACCGCAGCACCTGAAGTACGGCAATCCCACGCAGCGCGAATATCTGCAGGAATTTCAAAGGGCGCATGCGGCCAGTCCAAATGCTTACGTGCCGCAGTCACTTCATCAACACCCAGCGCCGCACCATGAGTGGCTTCAGTGCCTTGCTTATTGGGCGCACCAAAACCAATCACCGTTTTGCAGCAAATGAGCACAGGACGATCGCTGCTCTTGGCTTGCTGAATAGCGCGCTCTATGGCCACTGCATCATGACCATCTACATTGGCAATCACTTGCCAGCCATAAGACTCAAAGCGCTTGGGTGTGTCGTCGGTGAACCAGCCATGAACTTCGCCATCAATCGAAATGCCATTGTCATCATAGAAAGCGATCAACTTATTTAGTTTGAGCGTTCCCGCCAATGAACAGGCTTCATGCGACACACCTTCCATCAAACAACCGTCACCTAAGAATGCATAGGTGTGGTGATTAACCACATTAAAACCGGGGCGATTAAACTGCGCGGCCAGCAGTTTTTCAGCCAGCGCCATACCTACCGCATTAGCAATGCCCTGACCGAGCGGACCCGTCGTAGTTTCAATACCTAAATGGGGTTCGTATTCTGGGTGACCTGCGGTGTGTGCGCCCAACTGACGGAAGCGTTTGATCTCATCCATGCTGAGCGGGTAGCCGGTCAGGTTCAATAAGGCATACAACAACATCGAACCATGGCCGTTAGACAGCACAAAACGATCACGATCGGCCCATGTGGGGTTATTTGGATTGTGTTTTAGGTGATCCCGCCAGAGGACTTGCGCGATGTCGGCCATGCCCATCGGTGCGCCGGGATGCCCGGAATTCGCCTGTTGAACCGCATCCATGGCAAGAAATCGAATCGCGTTGGCAAGCACGCGACGGCTAAGCGACTGGGTCATGAAAAACGAGGCTCCGAACAGGGCTGCAGGTGGATGTAGCCGTACATTTTCACCCATGACTGGCTTGGGGGCAAACAAGAATGCGGCATATGCAAAAAATCAAATCGTCAACAGAGCCATTAACCATCAAACCAGCCTTAAGTGGATGCAGCCAATTGGCTTAAGGCTGGGTATACTGCCGCACCTTTTTTTCTTGCCGCAGGGATAAAACCACATGTCGAGCAGTTATCTATTTACCTCTGAATCCGTATCTGAAGGCCATCCAGACAAAATCGCCGATCAAATTTCTGATGCCGTACTGGACGCGATCCTGCAGCAGGACAAATCTGCGCGCGTCGCCTGCGAAACCATGGTGAAAACAGGGGTTGCGATTGTGGCCGGCGAAATCACCACCAGCGCTTGGATTGACCTAGAAGCCCTCACCCGCAAGATAATTTTAGATATCGGTTACGACTCCAGCGACGTCGGGTTTGATGGCGCTACCTGCGGCATTCTCAATCTGATCGGCAAACAATCCCCTGACATCAATCAGGGCGTAGACCGCAAGAGTCCTGAAGAACAAGGCGCTGGCGACCAAGGCCTAATGTTCGGTTATGCCTGTAACGAAACCAAAGAACTGATGCCAGCAGCGATTTATTACGCCCATCGTTTGGTAGAACGTCAGGCTAAAGTACGTAAAAAAGGCGTGCTGCCGTGGCTACGCCCTGATGCCAAGAGCCAAGTGACCCTGCGCTATGAAAACGATCAAGCTGTCGGTCTTGATGCCGTTGTGCTCTCTACCCAGCACAATCCAGAGATCAAGAACAAAGATTTGCGCGAAGCAGTGATTGAAGAAATCCTCAAGCCCGTGCTGCCTAAGGCCTGGTTTGACACTCTGCCAGCTAAAAAAATCCACATCAACCCGACCGGCAAGTTCGTGATTGGTGGCCCAGTGGGCGACTGCGGCCTGACCGGCCGTAAAATTATTGTCGATAGCTACGGCGGCATGGCCCGACACGGCGGCGGTGCCTTCTCTGGCAAAGACCCTTCAAAGGTCGACCGTTCTGCCGCCTATGCCGCGCGTTATGTGGCAAAAAATATCGTCGCCGCGGGCCTTGCTGACCGCTGCGAAATTCAGGTGTCTTACGCTATTGGGGTGGCTGAACCTACTTCCATCACCGTGATGACCTTCGGCACCGGCAAAATCAGTGATGAAAAGATCGAAAAGCTGGTACGCAAGCACTTTGATCTACGTCCGTACGGCATCACCAAGATGCTCGATTTGCTACACCCAATGTATCAGGCGACAGCTTCTTATGGCCACTTTGGCCGTACCCCTGTCGAGATGGTCAATCCTGCAAACAAGAAAGAGAAATTCACTGCTTTTTCTTGGGAAAAGACCGATCGCGCAGCGGCATTACGCAAAGACGCTAAGCTCTAAGACAGTCGCCCCACCCGATCACTTAAGCCAGATTAAGTTGGAAATTATTCCAACTGATCTGGTTTAGTTGTATCTTACGCACCCCGCTACCGAGGAGCGCTGCAGCGATTACTCATAATCGTCAGGCTCGGTCGGCGATCTAATGACCAACCGCGCTCTTAACTCCAGTTCATT
>CANGFV010000088.1 GCA_947453225.1 Pseudomonadota bacterium | reverse complement strand
ACAAAGCCTTCAAATGCCACCGCTAGACCAGTGAGAGCGTTATACAAAGAAATCACCACCGGCATGTCCGCACCGCCAATTGGCAGCGTCATGGTCAGGCCAAGCACCAAGGCTAGAATGAACAGCGCAGCGACAACGCTAGTGCTGGCACCGTCTGGAGTGATCACAATTAAGACGCCACAGGCGGCGATACCCACCACGAGCAGCAAATTGAAAATTTGTTGACCGGCAAAGCGAAATGACTTTTTGATTAAGCCTTGCAGTTTACCGAACGCAATCAGGCTGCCCGAGAAGGACACGCTGCCGATGATGCTACCGACCACAGCGAGAATCAGCGCCACGGTGTTATGCACTTCACCAGAGAACAGTTCGACGGCACCAATCGCAGCCGCAGCACCACCACCCATGCCGTTATACAGCGCAATCATTTGGGGCATATCAGTCATGGCTACGCGCTTGCCAGTGAACCAAGCAATGGCGCTACCGATGCCAATGGCAGCGAGAATCAATTCATAATGACTCATGCCCGGGTAAGTAAAGCTCACTAGCGTGGCGATGACCATGCCCGCACCGGCCCACAAAATGCCGCGCTTGGCAGTCACCGGCGAGCTCATTTGCTTCAAGCCCATGATGAACAGGAACGCCACCAGCAAGTAGCTGGCATCAATCAATAAACGTGCGTCCATTAGTGGGCTCCTTTGTTCTTGTTCTGGCCGCTGGACTTAAACATTTCCAACATGCGTTCTGTAACAACGTAACCACCCACGGCATTACCGGCACCGAGCACGACACCAATGAAGCCAATGGTCAGTCCCATCGGACCTTCTGCATGACCTAACGCCACCATCGCACCAACCAGCACGATGCCGTGCACGAAGTTGGAACCCGACATCAATGGCGTATGCAGAATGACCGGCACACGGGAAATCACTTCATAGCCGGTGAATGCGGCGAGCATGAAAATATAGAGGGCTAACATTCCAGTCATGATCAGTACCTCAGCCTTCAATGAGCTTACGAGTGGGTTCATGACGAACCGTACCGGCATGCGTCAACGCTGCACCGGCAAACACTTCGTCATTCCAGTCAATGTTAAATACGCCCTGATCGAGCGCAGGCTTAATCAAGTTGTATAGATTGCGCGAATACATTTCGCTGGCGTGATACGACAAGGAACTGGCTAGATTCAAGGGGCCAACTATTTTAACGCCGTTAACGAGTGTGGTTTCGCCGGGCACAGTGAGTTCGCAGTTACCACCGGTTTCAGCAGCAATGTCGACGATCACCGCACCAGGCTTCATGCCATACACCGCTTCTTTGCGGATCAGTTTGGGTGCTGGGCGTCCAGGGATGGCCGCCGTAGTAATTACCGCGTCAGCCGCAGCAATGCGTTTTTCCAGCACTGCCTGCTGTTGATCTTTTTCTTCTTGAGTCAGTTCGCGCGCATAGCCGCCTTGACCTTCAGCCGATACACCGGTTTCGACAAATTTGGCGCCCAGTGATTTCACCTGTTCTTTGGTGGCGCTGCGTACATCGTAGGCTTCAACCATGGCGCCGAGGCGCTTTGCCGTGGCGATGGCTTGAAGTCCGGCCACACCGGCACCGATCACCAGTACCTGCGCGGGACGAATAGTGCCGGCGGCAGTGGTCAACATCGGTAAAAACTTATCCATAGTGTTGGCGGCAATCAGCACGGCCTTATAACCAGCCGCTGCGGCTTGGGAAGAAAGTGCATCCATAGATTGCGCGCGAGAAATGCGTGGCACGAGTTCTGTAGCCAAAGTGGTGACTTGTTTGTCACGCAGTGCTTTGACTACATCTAAGCGCAGATGCCCATACATAAAACACACTAAGGTCGCGCCCGATTTCATCTGTGCCACTTCTTCAAGTGTCGGTGGCTGAATCTTTAACAGGATATCGGCAGCACTTAAAACCTGTTGCGCGCTATCCGCAAACTCAACGTTCTTGAAGCTGTCATCTGGAAATTGCGCAGGCACACCGGCACCGCGCTGTAGCAAGACGCGTGCTCCGGCACTGATAAATTTGGCGGCAACTTCTGGAACCAATGCGACGCGACATTCGCCGTGTGCGGTTTCCTTCAGTACACCCAACGTAAGGGTCATGAATCCTCCAACAGGACTGATGCTTGGCAAATCAAAGTCAGGGCTGGACAGGCAGCCGAATACTTTTTATTGTCCGAGTTATAAGCATAGGGTTATAAAAGCTGGGGCATTTTACAGGGAAAACAGGATTCGGGTTGAAAAAGGCATGACAGACGGCCTGCCGCGCTAGGGTGGGAATGATGGTTTTGAGGGGTATTTGCAGTTGAACTCGACGCTAAGCGAGGGTTTTGTGCAATTTTTGAATCAAAAATTAAATCAGGAAATTCTGCGCACCGACATCTCTGGGATGCCGTTGGAGTGGATTGATTACCGTGACGCCGTGCGGCTGTATCACACCGGTCAGGTGGCGTATGCCTGCGGTAACTCGCTATTTCGTCTGTATGGCGGCACCAATGCCCTGACGGGTAAGCAGAGCGTGCTGGAAATTCCCACTATTCTGTCCACGCTTGGGCATTCACATAATCCCGGCAATTTACGCCACGACTATGTGCCACCGCTGAACAACGAAACCTTGTTTCGGCGTGATGCCAATCTATGCCTGTATTGCGGACAGCGTTTTCCCAGCAGTCAGTTGTCGCGCGATCATGTGCAACCACTCAGCAAAGGCGGCCGCGATACCTGGACTAATGTGGTCACCGCCTGTCGTCAATGCAATAACGTCAAAGCGTGGCGTACCCCTGAACAGGCGCGTATGCAATTACTGGCCGTGCCATTTGCGCCCACCTATGCGGAATACATTTATCTTAAAGGTCGGCGCGTGTTGGCAGATCAAATGGAGTATCTACTGGCGCATTTCCCTCGTACTAGTCCACTACATGCGCGATTAAAAAAAGCAGTGGCATAGGGGCTGCTCTAGGCTTTGCTCTATAATGGGCTGTGAGCGAGCCAGTCTATTTAGTTGATGCATCTATTTTTGTGTTTCGTGCGTGGCATGCGGTGCCTGACACCTTGGTTGATGCCCGCGGCAATCCCGTCAACGCATTACATGGCTTTGCCCGCTTTATTAGTGATCTGCTCGAGCAAGTGAAGCCCAAACATCTGGCGGTCGCCTTTGATGCCAGTCTGCGAAACTCTTTTCGCAATCAACTGTATCCCCCTTACAAAGCTAATCGTGATCCCGCACCGCAGGAATTAAAGCGGCAATTTGCACTGTGTCGTCAGGTCTGTGAGGCTTTGGGTGTGGCGTGCTTTAGCAGTTTGGAATACGAAGCCGATGACATCATTGGTACGTTGGCGACTCGTATGCGTGCTCAGGGGAAGTCGATTGTTTTGCTGTCGCGCGATAAAGATTTAACGCAACTGATTCGTCCCGGCGATGTGTACTGGGATTATCTGGGTGAAAAGCGCTACCAATACGACGACATCCCCGAAAAATTTGGCGTCCTGCCCGAGCGTATACCTTGTTATCTAGCGGTGATGGGTGATGCGGTGGATAACATTCCTGGCGTGCCGGGCTTGGGCAGTAAATCGGCATCGACCTTATTTAAGCATTTTGAATCGTTGATGCATCTTTATGACAACCTTGAGCAGGTAAATAAGCTCAAGTTACGCAATCCAAGTTTTGTGGTGAGTCAGTTGCGGGAACACAAAGACTCGGCTTTGCTGGCACGACAACTCACCGCCATTAAGTGCGACATGCCATTAGAGGTGGAGTTGCGCGCTTTATCACGCCAAGCGCCTGATTTGAGTAGGCTCTATGAAATTTACGAAGCCGCCAACTTTGGGCAATTACTCCGGCATCAAGCCGAGCGCATTGCTCGAGCCTTCAACTAAGTTGTATTTATTGCGCAGCGCCCCGCACCTTAGCCAAGGGCGCCGTGTGTAATCGAGCATCTAGTGGCAACCACGCTTGTGCATGCCGCGTGATTAACTGCTGCAATGCATGAACATGCTCTGCGCTGTCATTAAGCGCAGGGATGTAATCAAAGGATTCACCACCTGCTTTAAGAAAATCTTCGCGATTACGCAGCGCAATTTCTTCAATAGTTTCCAAGCAATCGGCAGCAAAACCAGGGCACAGCACACTGATACGTTTTGGGCCGCTGGCGGCATAGCGCAGTAATAACTCGTCGGTGTATGGACGCAGCCATTCTTCGCGACCCACCCGCGACTGAAAGCTGACGCTCCATTCGTCTTTATTGAGCTGCAAGGCTTCAGCCACCAATCGTCCAGTTTTATAGCATTGGCAATGATACGGATCGCCATTGAGCAAATAACGCTTGGGCAATCCATGAAAAGACATCAGTAGATGTTGCTTGCCGTGAGTTTGCCAATGCTGGCGTACCGAGTTGGCCAGCGCCTGAATGTAAGCGGGGTCGTCGTGATACTGATTGATGAATTGCAGTGCCGGCACCCAGCGCCATTGCTGTAGCTGTGCAGTGACGGCATCAAACACCGAGCCAGTGGTACTGCCTGAATATTGCGGATAGAGCGGTAAAACAATGAGTTTGCGCACATGCGCGCTGCGCAATTGTTCTAGTGCATCGTGAATTGAAGGCCTGCCATAACTCATGGCCAGCACGACTTTAGTTTCAGCATGTACTTGAGTGCTTAACTGTGCACTGAGTTTGTCAGTCAGTGCTTGGCAATTAACCAGCAGTGGTGAGCCTTGCTCGGTCCACACTTGTTGATAAGCATGGGCACTGCGTCTTGGGCGCACGCGCAAAATGATGCCGTGCAAAATAATCGACCATAGCCAGCGTGGATATTCAATTACGCGTGGGTCAGATAAAAATTCAGCTAAGTAGCGACGTACTGATTTGGTATCCGGCGCATCAGGCGTGCCCAGATTGACCAGCAATACCCCTAGCCGTTCAGGAGTGCGGTGATCGTAATCGGTGGTGCCAAGATATTGGGGCATGAGCGGTTGGCGTATAACTTGAGGGACGAGTTAAAGGATGGAGGCTACTTATTTTAATCAAGGTGCAGTTACTGTTTCTCTGTCTGACGGGCAACATGTTCGGCGGTTTCGGCGGTCACCCCACCAATCAGCACTAAACGCATCGCTTGTTCCGCCGACATGTTGGTTTCGATCAGTTCAGACTTCAGCACATACAAGGTATAGCCGCCAATTTGGTAACTTTTCGGGAAATATACCGGCACTCGGTTAGTCAAAAGATCTTGCGGCAGGTGAGGGCTGACTTGATCGGCGGTGACAAAGCCAATCATGTAGGCGCCATCATTCAGCCACAGCACCACGCGACGAGAATCAGGACGATCTTCCTGGCCAGGCAGAAATTTGGTGATGTCTTTGATCGAGCCATACACCGTTTTGATCAGCGGTACGCGCGCCAGCCACGCCTCGCCACGCCGAAATGCCCAGCGCACCACATAGGCATTAATTAAGGTGCCGACAATGAGAATGACGACAAATCCGGCGATCAAGCCCATGCCGGGACGATAATGCGCTTCATCTAAGACCAGTTTCAGGGCGTT
>CANGFV010000087.1 GCA_947453225.1 Pseudomonadota bacterium | reverse complement strand
CGCGCCAGCCACGCCTCGCCACGCCGAAATGCCCAGCGCACCACATAGGCATTAATTAAGGTGCCGACAATGAGAATGACGACAAATCCGGCGATCAAGCCCATGCCGGGACGATAATGCGCTTCATCTAAGACCAGTTTCAGGGCGTTTCCCAGTACTGATTCCGCGGTCGATCCCAGCCAGAAGATCAAATACAGGGTCAGGGTCACGGGCAGTACCGCGGCCAGGCCTGAAATGAAAGTTGTCCAGATGCGTCGCATGAATTCTCCGCGGGAGTGGCTATGCCCCAAAGCTAGAGCAAGCCTCGGTCTATATTAGCAGGTCTCAGGGTTGAGATTGTCGGGTCGATAGGGTCTATAAATTGCAGCTTAAGTGGCTGGAGTAGGTTATTTTACGGTTTCAGTCAGTAAGATATTTTGATGCGAGCTTGAACGATTTCATGTCAACCCACCAAGAAAAACTATCGTTGCGCGTGCTGCTTGTAGAGGATGAGCAGAAGATTGCTGATTTCGTCTGTAGTGGCCTGAATGCACGCGGCTTTGTGGTGGAGCATTGTCGAACGGGTCACCAAGGCTTGGAGGCCGCTAAGCGTCAAGAGCATGATTTCATTGTGCTCGATATCATGCTGCCCGGTCGTGATGGACTTTCCGTACTCAAAGAAATTCGAGCCTTAGGTATCAGCACGCCAGTTGTCTTGTTAACCGCGCGCAATGAATTGGGCGATCGCTTGGAAGGCTTAGAGCTGGGTGCGGATGACTACATGGCCAAGCCCTTCTTTGTTGAGGAGTTGGTGGCTCGACTGCATGTGATTCGACGTCGCATTTTGGGTGCGGGGCATGATGTGCTGCAGTATGGAAAATTTCGTTTGGATTTGGTCAGTCGCAAGCTTAGTTATGAAGGGCGTGAAGCGGAATTAACCGCGCGTGAGTTCACTTTGCTTGAGTATTTGATGCGAGCGCCAGGGCAATTGTTCACCCGTGCGCAAATACTTGAGCATGTGTGGGGCTATGATTTTGACCCAACCACCAATGTGGTCGATGTTTGCATCAAACGGATTCGCAACAAGCTGGCGTTGTTGCAAGACGGTGAGGATTTGTCTGTGCATATCGATGCGGTGCGCGGCGTGGGCTATAGGTTTAAGCCATGATCAGTCAGATACCTCTACGTTGGCGTATTGCTACAGTTGCCTTGTTGCTGACTATGGGACTGTTATCAGCAGTGGTGTGGCTTGCGCAGGATCAGTTATTAAAAACTGAACGTCAGGATAGGATCACTGCGCTCTGTCTTGATGTTCGCCGCATGGCGTTAAACGTTCGAACAGAAAGCCCAGTAAACAGCATGGCTCAGAGTGTGGCGAGCCGATTAAGGATTACATCAACAAATGATCTGCTTATTTACTGGGAAAACTATACCAAGGGGAAGGTATGGCGATCCGATAATTGGCCAATCGAAATAAATAAAGAGGGTTTGCTGTGGAAGGAAGTGCCGGTAACCCCAGTGGATGAAGTGATGACAGCAAAAGGGTCGGTAACCTCGGTGGTGTGCGAGCGTGCCGACTTTGTTATCACCAGTGATATTCCAGATAGAAATTGGATGGCCGCTCGGGCTCAGACAGCAGAAGGCTATGGCTTTATCGCAGTTGATATGAAGGCTATTTCTGATGCGACATATCTCTATGTCACTAGACCCTTGCTATCGTTAGTCGTGCCCGTATCTATTGTCTTGAGTCTCTTAATGGCCTGGCTATTAAGTGCCTTTACCATGAGGCCGGTAGATCGTTTGGCTCGAAGTCTGGTGGGGATTGCGCCCGAGAAAAGAAATAAGCGATTAAGTTTAGAGGGATATTATTCAGAGTTTAAAACGCTTGTTGCATCTTATAACGCTATGTTGGATCGTCTCGAGAAAAGCTACGAGCAAGCGGCACGTTTCTCTTCCGATGCTGCTCATGAATTAAAAACCCCACTTACGGTTTTACAGGGTCGCATTGAGGGCGCACTAAATGATCCTAAGTTAGAAGTGTGCGACCAGTTGCTGTTGGGTTTACAGACAGAAGTTAGTCATTTATCGAATATCACCTCTAGATTATTGCTGTTGTCTAAAGTTGATGCAGGACAGTTGGTGTTAGATCGAGTAAACATTGATTGGACGAGTTTTGTTCAAGCGCATATCGGTGATCTTGAGTTGATTAAGGGCAGCAATGACTTAAGGGTGTCAGTTGAATCTAACTTATGTGTTCAGGGCGATGAAGTTTTGTTGCATCAATTGTTTTCTAACTTAATAAGTAATGTCGCCCGCTATGGCTTAGCGCATGGCTGGACTGAGGTCGTTGCCAAAGTCCATGAGGGCGGTGTGGTAACAACAATCAGTAATCAGTGTTTACCCATTAGTGCTGATTCAAGGGCTCGGTTCTTTGATCGTTTCTACCGTGATAATGAATTGGTGAAATTAGATCAGAACGGAAGTGGGTTGGGGCTAAGTTTGGCAAAAGAAATTGCCGAGGCTCATGGCGGCAGTCTTGAGTTGTTGCCTAGCGCAGAGGATGTGGTGAGCTTGAAGGTATGGTTACCTAATTGCTGAATATCTAGCTCAAGATGAAATTAAATTTCAAATCACGAGTTATGCTTGCCTCCACTATGCTCAGTGGAGTGTTGATACTTTGCTTGGGTTTGATCTTTTGGGAGCGACTGTGGTCGCTTGAGCTTAGAGAGCTAAATGATTCGCTGTGCATGGTTGCCCAGCGCGATGATTTTTATAGTGAACCTGCGCACCGGCCTTATTTAGAAGTAGATATATTGAATCGCCTCGGCATGCGTCTGCCATCAGATATTTTGATCAAGGTAGCTACGGATGATGTGAGTACTGGTTGGAAAAGTAATCACTGGCATGAGGCTTTGTCGCTCGATCAGATTGCTTGGCATCGTGAAGACATCTCTGAGTTTTATATTCAATATGAAAGTCTTTTATCTAAACGAGTCGGTGCTCCTGCTTTTTGTGATCAGGCGCATGTTACTTTTGATTCGAGCAATTGGCATTTAGTTAAAGTCAAACATAGTCAAGGAACGGTCTATGTTGGCGCTAGGCTTGAAGCATTATCGTCGAGGCTAATTAAGTTCTTCTATCCTAGCGTGTTTCCAGTGGGTGTCTTTTTGATTGTATTGCTGCTGGTCTGCGTGGCTTGGTTGGCGAGATTTGTTTCAAAGCCAGTCAGTCAATTAAGTCATGCGATGCAAGCTGTAGATAGAAATAAATTTGATGATGAAGTTAAGTTGAATAGCCCAATCCCAGAGCTCAAGGAATTAGCGAACGCATATAACGTGATGTTAGGTAAAATTAGAGAATGCATTGCGCAGTCGCAACGCTTTTCTGCCGATGCTGCCCACGAATTAAAGACACCGCTGACTATCCTGCAGGGAAAAATTGAAGCGGCAATTAATAAAGTTGAAGACGATAAAGCTCAGAATATTTTAATTGAATTACAAACTCAGGTGAGTCACTTAACGTCCATAGCGCGTAAATTACTGTTGTTGTCGCAGGCGGATACGGGCAATCTCTCTCTAGAGAAAAAGCAGATTGACTGGTCTGAGCAGCTCAAGGCGCAGCTCAATGATTCTAGTGAGCTGCTTGATTTGCCATCACTTCATTTATCTATAGAGCCATCCCTGATTATTGTGGGTGATTCTTGTTTGTTGATGCGCTTATGTACTAACTTGCTGACTAATATTTCTAAATATGCCTTGCCAAATACGCCGATTCGTATCAGCAGTAGGCGCGTTGATGGCATGGTTGAGAGTCGATTTATAAATACCTCCAAGCCGCTGTCATTTCAGCAGCGCACGCACTTGTTTGATCGTTTCTATCGTCCTGAGGATGCGGGTTCTCAGGTTCAAGCAGGGGTCGGCTTGGGTTTAAGTCTCGCTCGGGAAATCGCTCGTGCGCATGGTGGCGATCTGGTGCTAGAAAATACGGCAGAAGATATTGTTGAGTTTAAATTGACTTTGCCTGCGGCGTAAAAACGCTGCTCGGTGTTTTTGCAAAAATGTTAACCGTGGTGTGTCTGCATGCGGTAAAGCTTGGGGGTATGAAATGAAAAATATGAATTCATCTTGGTTTGTAGATCGGTCGCTTGTTAAGAGCGTGTTGTGGCTGGCAGTGCCTGCGGCGGTTATCGCTGTGTCTGGCTTAATTTCATCTGAGCAAGTACAGGCTCAAAGTGCTAAGTCTGCCTCTAAACAACCCAACATCATTTTTATTTTGAATGATGACTTGGGTTGGGGGGATGTGGGCTATCACGGCTCAGAAGTTAAGACACCAACGCTGGATCAACTTGCCAAACGTGGTGTAGAACTGAATCGTTATTACACCTTTGCGGTGTGCAGTCCCACACGAGCAGCGCTCATGACGGGTCGCTCTTCACTAGAGACGGGCGTGGATGCGCCGATAGCCAAACAAGAAACATTACCGATGGAGGCGACATTATTGCCTCAGCATCTTAAGCAACTGGGTTATCAAACCGTAATGATTGGCAAGTGGCATTTAGGTGAAGGCCGTGAGGAATATGCGCCACACAAGCGTGGCTTCGATTATTTCTACGGGTTCTTGGGCGGCTTTATTGATCATTACACACACTTAACTAGTGGTGGGCAGCTGGATTGGCAGCGCAATGGTAAGTCGGTACGTGAAGAAGGGTATTCCACAGATCTATTTACTGACGATGCAATTAAGCAAATTAAGTCACGCGATAAGAGCAAGCCATTGTTTATGTATCTGGCTTACGATGCACCACATGCACCTTTGCAAGCGCCTGAGTCAGTGGTGAAAAGTTATGCGCATATCAGTAATCCTGTGCGCCGTACCTTTGCTGCGATGGTTGATCATAACGACGCACAAATTGCACGAGTGCTGGCCGCAGTAGAAGCTGAAGGCATGGCCAACGATACACTGATTATTTGGGCCAGCGATAATGGTCCGCCACTACCAGGCGGTGCGACGGCTGGTGGTTTACGCGGTGATAAGGCTTCATCCTTTGAGGGTGGTCAGCGTGTGCCGGCTATTGCCTATTGGCCGGGGCATTTAACCGGTGGCAAGAAATTAGAATCTGTCGTCAGTGTGATGGATTGGTTTCCAACATTGATTAAAGCTGCCGGTGGCAACGTACCTAATGACAAGCGCTTAGTCGGTCGAGATGTGATGTCCGTATTGGCAGGTGCACCACAAGCAGCAGGTGTCAGCATGGTATTAGGTAATCGGGTGGTGAATGGCGCACCGGGGTATTACGAATCGGCTTATCAATGGCCATGGAAAGTGTTACGTGCACCCACGGCACTCGTTGGCGCAGCGACGACGCCTGCTTTAGGTGCTGATGGTAAAACAGTGATGCTGTTTGATGTGGTGGCCGATCCTTCGGAAACGACTGATCAAGCGGCTAAACAACCTGAGAAGGTGAAGCAATTGTTGCTGAATCTTGATGCTGCACCCCGCGCGCCTCGCAGTCTGGCTGAAGAAGGCATGGCAGCAGGTGGTATGGCCGCAGAACCTGCAGGGATGGCTGCCGCGCCACCACCAGGTATGTCGGCCGGTGATGTGTTGGCCGGTAGCGGTGTGTTGCAAGGATATACCGTGGAGAAGGGCGAACCGTTGGCTGAAGTGGCAGCGCGCGCCTCTACGGCAAAATAATTACTCCGTATTCAGCTAATAAAAAACCTCGCAGCAGT
>CANGFV010000086.1 GCA_947453225.1 Pseudomonadota bacterium | reverse complement strand
TGGTTTAATAATTTGAAGAGGGTGGTTATGAAGTCTGTAAAAATCTTGGCTCTTGGTTTGATGGTTGCCGCTGGTGTGGCAAATGCTGGGGTAACGTCCACCTTGACGGCTGCCACTGATTACAACCTGCGCGGCATTAGTCAGAATGCTAAAGGGCCGGTATTGCAGGCAAGCTTAGATGTCGCCAGTCAGAGCGGTTTGTACATGGGCGCATTTATTAGCTCGGTGAGTTTTGATGGTAATAAGAGCAAACAACAGACCGAATATTTCAGTCTGGAAAGAGATGTGTATGTAGGGTACAAAATTAAAGCGTCTGAAGATCTGTCATTAGATTTTGGAGGCAAGTACTACACCTACAATTCAAATTCATTGAATCACGGTGAGATTTATAGTTCTGCCACTTATAAATCCAATCTTAAAGGTTCGGTCTATTATTCACCGAATTTCATCAACGGTGATGACACGTCAATCAGTAAACCTGCTTACGGTATCGCGCTAGATGGTTTAAAGACACTGTCCGCTGATTTTTCTCTACTCGCCCATATTGGATATAACACCGGTGAATATTGGACTGAAAATGGCAGTAGAAGCGCATACCTTGACTACTCTGTGGGCGCTGGCTACAAAATGAGTAAACTTGATTGGGCGTTACAGTATGTCAACACCAATACCACTCTCGCTAAAGGCAACCGTGTAACCACTGACAAAATGAACAATGCAAATCGCATTGTGTTGTCTGTAACAACTAAGTTGCCTTGGTAATAATCAGTCAATAGATTTTAGATGAGTTCCTTGAAAGCCCCGTTCGCAAGTTCGGGGCTTTTTCTTTAGGGCCAGTATTTCAATATGCATCCGATAGAAAAAGAAAGAACGGAGCAGCCAAGCTTGGGCGTTGAGTTGTCTCCCTTGCAGCGTGCAATTAAGGCGCGTGCTTTAAGAACAATCGAAAATCAGGAAAATCAACCGCGTTTATCAGTGCGTAGAAAGTTAGTGTTTGCTGGGTTATCGATATTGACTGTCGTTGGTTTGATTATCTTAATTAATTATGGCGTTGCAATCATGCAGCGTATTTTTGAGTTGTGGACGGAAGATGAAACGCCAGTCGTCTCGCAACCTGAACCTGGCCAGCCCTTTTATATTACGGTTGATCCGCCAAGTGCTTCTGCTGCTCATTCAAGTCAAGCTGGGAATAACAAAACAAGTGAATAATCTCATGTTGGCTGGCCTAGAGCTGAAAGAATTTGCTAAAAGACCGGCTGCGGCGTCATATTTAAGTTATGACCATCTGTAATATTTAACCAGTCTATTGTCATCTTTGAGTGGATGGGGGCTTATGACTCGAACCTATATCGGGCAAGTTATTGAGCGGAGGTGTACTCGCCGTGAATTGCTCCAGTCGACGTTACTTTCTAGCCTGTTGCCATTGGCGTCACGAGCGGCAGGTATCGATTCTGCTGCACTAGATTTTAAGGGCATCGCTGGTAGTCAGGCTGATCGTATTATTCTGCCAGAAGGGTATGTGTACGATGCCGTAATTCGCTGGGGTGATTCTCTAGATCCCAAGGTTGCAGATATGGATGCGGCCGGTATCCCAAAAGGTAGTTTGTTGAAACCTGAGGCAGCGTCATATCAATTGCAGCAATTTGGCAGCAACTGCGATGCCATTCATTTTTTTCAACTAAACACAGGCCTCAAAAGTACCCGGGGTGTTCTATGCGTTAACAATGAATACACCAATGACTGGCTGATGTACCCCGGTCGCAAAAAAGTGTTTGGTACTGATCCGCAGCACGTGAAGGAACAAATACAGCAGTATCATTCAATAGTAGAAATGAGTCAGGCGGCACAAGGTATTTCGGTGCTTGAAGTAGAAAAGCATCAGAGTCGGTGGCGCTATCTTAAAACTTCACGATACAACCGACGCATCACGCCTAGTACTTGGATGGACATTAAAGGACCGGCACGTGGAAATGCTTGGCTAAAAACAAATGCAGATCCCACGGGCACAAAAGTCCGCGGCACATTTGCAAACTGTGCCGGTGGTCGAACGCCATGGGGAACTTATTTATCTGCAGAAGAGAATATCCAAGATTACTTCGGTAATTTTGCTGGCTTCTCCGCGCGTAAGGGTATTGACCCCATGATTGTAGCGGCGCACCAGCGTTGGCGTATGTGGTCAGATACGTCGCCCTATGGGTGGGATGTTGTTGATAAGCGTTTTGATGTCAGTCATGAACCTAATGAGGCTTTTCGTTTTGGTTGGATTGTTGAAGTCGATCCATTAAATCCAAACAAGGCCCCCGTGAAGCGGACTGCATTGGGTCGATTTGCTCATGAAGCGGCAAGCCCTGTAGTGGCCGCCAATGGGCAGGTTGCGGTGTACATGGGTGATGATGACAAATTTGAATATGTTTATAAATTTGTCAGTAGTCAGCATTTTGATGCTAAGCATCCCGCAGCTAATGCTGATTTGCTTGATCAAGGAACTTTATATGCAGCTCGCTTTGATGCTGATGGCAGAGGCGAGTGGCTACCTTTGGTTTATGACCCTGAGGGACCACTTAATGCAGCGACTGGTTTTCGCAATCAGGCAGAGGTGTTGATTAATGCGCGTGCTGCGGCCGATGTGTTGGGTGCCACCATGATGGATCGTCCTGAAGACGTGGAGCCCAATCCGCTAACGGGCAAAGTGTATATTGTCTGTACTCGCAATGAATCTCGTGCTGACCAGAACGTACAAGGCAGTTATGGTCATCGCAAGATAGATTTGGGACCTAATGCCGCTAATCCACGCGGTAAAAATCTATGGGGTCATATTATTGAGCTAACTGAAAATAATAACGATCACACTGCAACAAAGTTCAGTTGGGAAGTGTTGTTGATGGGTGGCGATGCTGCGACTGAATCAGTTCCGCGTACTTGTTTCATTGGTTCTCCAGATAATCTGGGTTTTGATGCCTCTGGTAATTTATGGATTGTGACCGATGGCCCACAACCTAGTAATAACAATAACGGTTGCTTTGTCTGTCCAACAACTGGCGATCAGCGTGGGGTGGTTAAGCAATTCATGAGCGCGCCAATTGGTGCTGAAGTGTGTGGCTGTGTGTTTACACCGGACAATGAAACTTTGTTCTTAAGTATTCAGCATCCGGGAGAAGAGGGTTCGCTCTCTAATTTGGCCAGTCACTGGCCTGATGGCGGTGATGCCGTGCCAAGATCCACAGTGATTGCTGTTCGCAAAGAAGATGGTGGTGTGATTGGGGCGTGACTTTTTTAAAAGCAGGTGACAGCGCTAGCTTGTTGTTAATACTTTGCCCGGATTCATGATGCCATGCGGATCGAGTGTTTGTTTTATGCTGCGCATGACTTGTAGTGCTACTGGATTTTTGAATGTGGCTAATTCGTCACGCTTTAGTTGGCCGATACCATGTTCGGCGCTAATGCTGCCGCGATAGTTCTTTGCCAATATATGCAGCGCTGCGTTAAGCGCGTTCTTCTTTGCGAAAAATCCAGGATGAGCGCCGGCATCTGGCGTATTAATATTGAAATGTAAGCTGCCATCGCCTAGGTGACCATAAATCACCAATACACCTTCAGGTGCGATGCGTTGACACGCTGTGCTGCCTTCTTCAATAAATTTAGGTATATCGCTTATCGAAACTGAAACATCATGCTTAATGCTGCCGCCGGCGCGCGTTTGTGCTTCGGGAATTGATTCACGAATGCGCCAGAAGAAATCACGCTGCGTGCTATTTTGAGCCAATAAGACTTCGCGTACTAAGTTACTTTCCTGAGCGTGTGTAAGTAGAGCGCTGAATTCGTCAGTGAGTTGATCGGTGACTTGAGCGCTGGTTGCTTCGAGCAGCACATACCAAGGATGAACACTTTCAAATGGATCATGCATGCCTGTGATGTGCTTGCATACTAAATCTATTCCGATGCGAGGAATCAATTCAAAAGTGCTTAAAGTATCGCTACCACTGCCGCGCAGATAGGACAGTAATTCAACCGCTGCGGCTGGATTATTGACTGCCACCAATGCAGTGACATAGGTGCGCGGTAGTGGGCACAGTTTTAATGTGGCGGCAGTGATGATGCCCAAGGTTCCTTCACCACCGATAAACAAGTTGCGCAGATCGTAACCAGTGTTGTTTTTACGCAGACCGGATAAGTCATCCAGTATCCGCCCATCGGGCAATACCACTTCTAGACCTAAGACCAAGTCGCGCGCCATGCCATAGCGTAATACTGCCGTGCCACCCGCGTTCGTTGAGAGGTTGCCACCAATCTGGCAGGAGCCCTCAGAACCGAGGCTCAATGGAAATAGTCGATCGACCGCTTCAGCGGCTTGTTGCACGGAGGCCAATATACAACCGGCTTCTGCGGTCAGTGTGTAATTGTTGGCGTCCACATGACGTATGCGTTTCAATCGCGCAAGCGACAGCACGATTTCATTGCCGCTGCTCGAAGGCGTGGCACCGCCACAATAACTGGTGTTGCCACCTACGGGCACGACGCCGATGCGATGCGCGTGACAGAGCTTGAGAATTTGTGACACTTGCTCGGTGGAGTCTGGTCGCAATACTAGCGAAGTTGCGCCACGAAACAATTTACGGTGGTCTTCAAGAAACGGCGCTACATCCTGCGGCTGGTCGAGCGCGCCTGCCGGTCCGACAATGTGTCGCAATTGTTCAAGGACTTCGGGTGCGGGACGATTTAGCATACGGACATTCTACTGGCTTTGCCGAAACAGGTAAGATGTGAATGTCTTTGATCAGGTGCCAATCGCATGCTTTCTTATTTGGTCACGGTATTGATCACCATTGGGCTGATCGCCCATGTGGTAAAAACCGGTCGCAATACCCTGTGGATTTACCTTTTTGTGTTTACGGCGCTACAGCCGCTGCTCTCATTGATCTGCTGGCTGGCTTACTGTGTTGTGGAGATTGTGCCGGAGATTAAACAAAGTCGTATGGCCAAGCGCGCGGCCTCGGGCTTGCGAAAAACCGTTGATCCGCATCGAGATTTACGACACGCCAATCAAAGGCTTGCTGTGAACGATAGTGTAGATAGCCGTCGTAAGGTGGCCGATCAATTGTTTGAGCGCGGCCGTTTTGACGAGGCGCTACAGCACTATCGCGCGGCGATGACGGGCATCTATAGTCATGAGCCGTTACTGATGTTAGGCGTGGCGAAATCACAATTCGCATTGAGTCAATGGATTGATGCTCGTCAAACCTTGGATGAATTGATTGCTAACAATCCTGACTTCAAATCAGCTGAAGGGCATTTGCTTTATGCGCGTGCTTTAGAGGCCGAAGGTAATCTCGAAAAAGCCTTAAGTGAGTATCAGTCGCTGAGTAAGTATTACTCTGGAGCCGAGGCGATGTATCGCCATGCCATGCTGCTGAAGCGCCAAGGACAGCTTGAACGCAGCAATACCTTGTTAAAAGAATTATTAGCCAATGCTGAACTTGCGGGCGCAGTATTCCGCAAAGAACAACGTGAATGGATTGAGGCGGCAAGGAAGGAAATTAGTTAATATGCTAAGTGAAAATGGAGTCAAGTCCTGTTGGGTTTGTTTTTTCGAGTCTCACGCAGTCTAATTTGAGTCAAACATGTTGATTAAAAGCACATGCCTCGCTTCTCTTTCTATTGCTTTCGCGCTTTCACTGGTTGGTTGTGGTGGCGGTGGCGGAGATGTGTCCAACTCAGTAAGTAGCTCAAGTAGCAGCGTGGCATCCTATATGGTGACAACGTTAGCCGGTTCGGGCAGTCCTTCCTTTGTTGACGGCACTGGTACGGGAGCTTCGTTTAATGGCTCCAATGGTATCGGGGTAGATTCGGCTGGTAATGTTTATGTAGCAGACACGTCCAATCATCGCATCCGTAAGATTAC
>CANGFV010000085.1 GCA_947453225.1 Pseudomonadota bacterium | reverse complement strand
ATCACGCCACCACCTAAACAAGTCTCTCCATCATAAAAAACAACGTATTGTCCGGGCGTTGCTGCACGTTGCGGTGAAGCAAAGTCAACATGCGCAGTATTGTCGCTATGAACTGTAACCGCGCAGGCTTGATCGGCCTGACGATACCTAACCTTTGCTGTGCAGCTAAATTGCTGCGCAGGTGGATGGCCTGCAATCCAGCTTAACTCAACCGCATCAAGCGCATTCTGCTGTAGGGCAGTGTGATCATGGCCTTGCACAACAATCAGCTGATTCAGTTTCAGGTCTTTTCTGGCGACAAACCATGGTGCCTCTTCGCATCCAGATTGACCGCCAATACCTAAGCCCTGACGCTGTCCCAGCGTGTAGTACATTAAGCCTGTATGACGACCCAATAATTCACCGTCAATACTCCGAATGTCGCCTGGTTGTGCAGGCAGATACTTGGAGAGAAATTCAGCAAAGGGGCGCTCACCAATGAAGCAGATGCCTGTACTGTCTTTCTTATCATGCGTTGGTAACGCAAGCTGTTTGGCAATTTGCCGTACTTTATCTTTTTGCAACTCACCAATAGGAAATAAAGTTTTGGCCAAAGCAGAAGAGGGCATCGCATGAAGGAAGTAACTTTGATCTTTACCAGCATCTAGTCCACGCAGCAAGCGAGGTACCGGATGATGATCTACACGCGCATAGTGACCCGTTGCAAATAACTCAGCACCCAAACGTTTTGCATAATCGAAACAGACACCAAATTTTATTTCCCGATTACATAGCACATCTGGATTCGGCGTTCGACCGGCTTGGTATTCACTCAAGAAATGAGCAAACACTCGATCACGATATTCTTTAGCAAAGCTAACCTTGTGCAGGGCAATACCTAATTGTTCACACACTTTACGTGCATCTTGAAAGTCTTCGGCAGCCGTGCAATAGCCATCCTCGTCTTCTTCCCAGTTACTCATGAACAAACCTTCAACTCGGTAGCCTTGCTGTAAGAGCAAATAGGCAGCGACAGAAGAGTCGACGCCACCAGACATACCCACGATGACTAACGGAGAAGAAGAGGGAGCTGACATGGCCCGAGCTTCGGGAGGCATTAGGCCGTTTGAGATTGAATAAACTGCACTGGATCGACTAAGTGCGTCAGTAAATCGAGCGGGTAGCGAGTACCACTTAAATAATCATCAATACAGCGCAGCACTAATAGACTTCGCAGTTCTGCTGACCGTTGTATCAGCTCATTACGACTTAGCCAGAGCGTACGCTGAATGCCTCGGTCAAGGCCTCTATCACTGAAGTGTTCCGTGACTTGACCTGCAAATGCCACGCGCAAATAGGTGACATTACGCTCAGCATTCTTCCAAAGATAAATTCCACACAGTGCTTCCGGCTTAAAATGCCACGCCGTTTCTTCTAAGGTTTCACGAACAGCAGCCATCAGCAGTGATTCATTGGGTTCCAAATGTCCGGCGGGCTGATTAATTACCAGCGCTTGTCCTACTTGCTCTTCAACAAGTAAAAAGCGTCCTTCACGCTCAACTACTGCGGCAACGGTAACATCAGGCTTCCAAATCATGATTCAAAAATTAAATCTTCTTGGCTAATTCAGCCGCCAAACCAATGTAGTTGGCTGGCGTCAATTGCGATAGTGTTTGCTTCGCTTCTGCGGGCAACTCCAGACCGGAAATAAACTTTTGCATCGCCGCGGTATCTACTTTTTGACCGCGAGTTAATTCTTTAAGTTGCTCGTAAGCATTCTCAACGCCATAGCGACGCATTACGGTCTGAATAGGTTCAGCAAGCAACTCCCAGTTTGCATCCAAATCTTCAGCAAGTCGCTGAGCATTCACATCAATACGATCCAATCCACGATTGATCGACTTCCAACCGAGCAAGGCATGACTTACCGCAACACCAATATTTCGCACCACAGTGGAATCAGTCAGATCACGCTGCCAACGAGAAATAGGTAATTTGTCAGCAAGAAATCGGAGCAGGGCGTTAGCTAGCCCTAAGTTACCCTCGCCATTCTCAAAATCGATAGGATTGACCTTGTGCGGCATCGTAGAGGAACCGGTTTCACCAGCAACCACTCTCTGTTTGAAATAACCTAAGGAGACATAGCCCCACGCATCACGAGCGAAATCAATTAGCACAGTATTGATACCTGCCAACGCATCAAAATACTCAGCCATGAAATCATGCGGTTCGATTTGAGTGGTGTAAGGATTCCAAGTCAACCCTAGCGACTCAACGAAACGCTGACTTAGGGCCATCCAATCCACATCAGGATAAGCCACCACATGAGCATTAAAATTACCCACGGCACCATTGATCTTACCTAGAATCTGTACGGCCATCAGTTGTTGACGTTTGCGGTTCAGTCGATAAACGACATTGGCAATTTCTTTACCCAAGGTGGTTGGTGTGGCTGGTTGACCATGGGTACGAGCCATCATTGGCAATTCAGAATAATTATGAGATAAAGTAGTTAACTTTTTGATTAATGATAATAAATCCTTATCTAAAACATCCCGCGCCTCTTTTACCATCAGGGCATAACTGAGATTATTAATGTCCTCAGAAGTACACGCAAAATGAACAAATTCACGGGCAGCACGACCTTCTTTGAACTCATCCAACCTAGACTTCACCAGGTACTCCACCGCCTTTACATCGTGATTTGTGGTCTTTTCGTAGCCTTTAACCTTAGCAGCATCCTCTAGTGACAAACCTGTAGCCAGCTCATCCAATACCTGAAATACAGCAGGCGGTAGGTTATTCAGTTCTTTAATACGAGATTCGCCGGCCAGCACCTTGAACCAAAGTGCCTCTACGCGTACGCGTTGGCGGATCAATCCGTATTCACTAAAAATGGGACGCAATTCAGATACTTTGTCCGCGTACCTGCCATCAACTGGAGAAATTGCGGTAAGAGAGCTCAGATTCATTAAATAAAGCCTTGGCAGAACATGAATGGAGAACAGGGGTGCGAATGATACCTTAGGGATACTTGCCGGTAATCCTTTAATACGTCCATATACTATATTACATAATATACATTATGCGCAGCATTAGATTAACCCTGAAGGAAAGCCAGCCTTAGGTATCATCCTTATAGCCATTTGTCCTTAAGTACTTCACTGTTGCCTTAGACCTTCCCCAGACGGCTTTTGATGAAATTTATTCTCTACAACATTCGCTACGCCACCGGCACAGGCGCTGCATTTCACTTACCAGTTCCCGGCGCAGGCTATCTTCGCAGTAATCGTAAAGTCCTCAACCAGATCACACAGTTCATCAAACACGAAGATCCAGATATTGTTGGACTAATCGAGATTGACACTGGTTCGGTACGTTCTGGGCTTATCAACCAAGTTCAATACATCTCCGATTCTATTGGTCACTACTCAATCTATCAGTGCAAGTACGGCCAAACCTCAATTAATCACTTTCTACCAATTATTAGAAAGCAATCTAATGCCTTTTTAGCGGCGCCGCGCGTGCATGGCGAGCGATTTCATTATTTTGAACAAGGCATCAAGCGACTCATCATTGAATTGGAACTTGAAGACTGTGCAATTTTTTTAGTGCATTTATCGCTCAAATTTAGGCATCGGCATGACCAACTTAGGCATTTATACAATCTAGTCACTCAATCAAAAAAACCAGTGATTGTGGCTGGAGATTTCAATACTTTTTGGGGCGATCACGAAATTTTTTTATTTTGTCAGGCAGCCAATTTAAAAAGCGCAAACACGACTGGCATATTTACTTATCCCAGCATCGCGCCACGCATGGAGCTGGATTTTATTTTGCATTCGCCACAAGTACGCATTAATCGGTTTGAAGTTCCACGCAAACTCTATTCAGATCATTTGCCTTTAATCTGTGAATTTGAAATCACTCAAGATAAATCATGAACGACATTGCTAAAAAAACTACCGACATTTGGCACTTGAATATAGATAAAGATCAAGTCGCATGGCTTGAGCTCGATGTGCCCGGTGCCTCAGTGAATACGCTGTCTCATGCCGCAATGTCAGCACTTGATGAGCAACTAACACATATAGAAGCCATCAACCCTAAAGCACTTGTCATTTATTCATCGAAAAATTCCGGCTTTATTGCAGGCGCGGATATTAAAGAATTTATTCAACTGAATGATGCTGAAGACGCTTATACACATATTCGTGCAGGTCAGCGTGTACTTGATCGACTGGCAAATTTACCGTACCCAACCGTTGCCGCCATTCATGGTTTTGCGTTAGGTGGCGGATTAGAGCTGGCGCTTGCCTGTAAATATCGCATTGCCCCCAGCGATTTCAAAACAGTGTTTGGCCTTCCTGAAGTTAAGCTCGGCATTCATCCAGGTTTTGGCGGTTCTGTACGCAGCGTGCAGTTACTTGGCGCGCTTACTGCTATGGAATTGATGCTCACTGGCAAAACCATTAAAGCCGAAAAAGCACTTTCTATGGGTCTTGTAGATCGTTTAGTTCCCCTGACCGAACTTCGTGAGGCAGCTAAACAATTAGTGCTATCTAAACGCCCCACTCATCGCCCTCCACTTTCTGCTCGTCTTGTTAATTGGGCGCTGATCAGACCCTACATTGCTAACAAACTCAGACAGCAGGTACGCAAAAGCGCCAAGCCTAATCACTACCCTGCCCCGTATGCGCTTATTGATGTGTGGCAACATGAAGGCGCGAAAGGCATCAACGCCTACGAGACCGAAGCTAAATCAGCCGCACGACTATTCTGCACATCAACCTCTCGCAACTTGGTGCGAACCTTCATGCTACAAGAACGCTTGAAAGGTATAGCCAAGCCCACAGATCATCCTATTGCCAAGGTACACGTCATTGGTGCGGGCGTGATGGGTGGTGATATTGCCAGTTGGTGCGCGTTGCGTGGCTTGCAAGTTACCCTCGAAGATCGCGAACTAAAATTTATTCAACCCGCGCTGACTCGGGCTGAAGAGTTATTTACCAAACATTTCTCTGATAAAACAGAACGCGAACAAGCATTATCTCGCCTTACAGCAGATATCAGTGGTGAAGGTGTAAAAACTGCTGACATCGTGATTGAGGCGATTTTCGAAAATATCGAGGCCAAACAAGCGCTTTATAAAAGACTTGAATCTCAACTCAAGCCCACCGCCATTCTTGCAACCAATACTTCGAGCATTGTGTTAGAAACCTTAGCTGAACATCTGCAAGATCCAACTCGGTTTGTGGGCCTACATTTTTTTAATCCCGTGTCGCGCATGCCGCTGGTTGAAATCATTAATTCAGATAAGACAAGACCAGATATTACTCAAACGGCGATCAACTTCACGCGACAGCTCGATAAACTCCCCGTACCGTGTCGTAGCGCAACAGGGTTTGTGGTCAATCGCATTTTGATGCCTTATTTGAATGAAGCCATGCGTGCCGCTGATGAAGGCATTCCCTTGGCGTACATTGATCAGGTAGCGACTGACTTTGGTATGCCCATGGGCCCAATTGAACTGGCCGATGTGGTTGGGCTGGATGTATGCCTACACGTTGGCACCATCCTAGCTAAGGCTTATTCAAGACCACAAGCCAATATCATTAAGAACCTAGTGGATCAGAAAAAGCTGGGCAAAAAATCTGGCGAAGGTTTTTATCGCTGGCAAGACGGTAAACCCATCAAACCAAAGTTTAAATCACTGCCCTACCCTAAAGATCTGCAAGACCGCCTTGTCCTTTCAATGGTGAATGAATCTATGGCGGTACTACGTGAGTGCATAGTAAGTGATGCAGATTTACTGGATGCCGCGGTAATCTTCGGTACAGGCTTTGCGCCATTCTTAGGCGGCCCGCTAAACTATGCTCGTGATCTTGGTAATCAGCAGATCATCAATAAGCTCAATGAATTAATGACAAGATACGGCAGCCACTTTTCACCCGACTCAGGTTGGGAATTTCATCATCCATAAATAACGGCGACCCTTGTGGGGTCGCCGCCGTGGTTAGGTTGAGGTAATGACAGTTATCGGAAGATACCGATCGCCGTGTTACCTGGGTACACCGAGCTGACCGCGGTGAACGCACTGCCTAATCCCGAAGCACTCAAGCTGTTGTACAACACCTGACTGCTATTGATGACATAGGCTGCGCCCGAGCTTGGGAACACCGTCGCTGCACTGCT
>CANGFV010000084.1 GCA_947453225.1 Pseudomonadota bacterium | reverse complement strand
GATCGGCAAAGGTGGCGACAAACTCAGGACTTAAGATGCGCATAAATCCGGCAAGGATGACTAGATCGGGTTGATAGCTGAGTATTTTTTCAGCTAAGGCCGCATCAAATTCGCTGCGGTTGGCAAACGCTTTGGGGTTGAGCGAGTCGGTGGTAATGCCCATGCTCTTTGCGATGCTTAAGCCTTTAGCATCAGCACGATCGCTGATCACTGCGTTGATGCTGATCGGTAATTTACCCGCCTGCATCAGCTCGGCCATGCGGCACATGTTGCTGCCAGTGCCTGAGATCAGGATCACCACCGGCAATGGGTTGCCAGTGGCAGACATCAGCCTTCAACCACCACGCCACCGTGGCCTGTGCGTACCTTGCCAATAATGAATGCGGGTTCATTGAGTGACTTCAATATCGCTAAGGCCTTATCGACATTTTCTGGAGCAACGCAAATCGTCATGCCTACACCGCAGTTAAAGGTGCGTAGCATTTCATGTTCGTTAATATTGCCTTGCTGCTGTAACCACTGAAATACGGGCGGCAGCGTCCAGCTCTTACGATTAATGACGACTTCAAGTCCTTCAGGAACCACGCGTGGAATATTTTCGAGAATGCCGCCACCGGTGATATGCGCCACGCCATGCACCGGAACTTGTTGCATTAACGCCAATACGCTTTTCACATAGATACGCGTAGGCGCCAGTAGCGCGTCATATAGCAAACCATCACCGAGTTTAGTGTCAGAGGTGGCTTGGGCGCGTTCTAGTAACTTGCGTATTAGCGAATAGCCATTGGAATGTGGACCTGAGGAGGGCAGTGCGATGAGTACGTCACCTGCCTTAGTTTTATTGCCATCAATGATTTGATCTTTCTCAACAATGCCGACGCAAAAGCCGGCTAAGTCATAGTCGCCGGCGGCATACATGCCGGGCATTTCCGCTGTTTCGCCGCCGATCAGGGCGCAGCCTGCTAGCACGCAACCATCGACAATCCCTTTGATGACTGATTCAGCAACATCAACACTGAGTTTGCCGGTGGCGTAGTAGTCCAAGAAAAATAATGGCTCGGCACCTTGCACCACGACATCGTTGACACACATGCCGACTAAATCAATGCCAATGGTGTCGTGACGGCCGGTTTCGATGGCCAAGCGCAGTTTGGTGCCCACGCCATCCGTGCCGGAGACCAATACCGGTTTACGGTAACGATCCAGCGGGACTTCGAATAACGCGCCAAAGCCACCCAGTCCACCCATCACCTCGCGTCGCATGGAGCGCTTCACGTGCGGTTTGATGCGATCAACAAGCGCCTCGCCTGCATCAATATCAACACCAGCGTCGCGATAGGTCAGTGAAGGTTGGTCAGACATGAGGGGCTCAATTTCGCTTTGGGCTATTCGGTGATAGGAATGACTTGCCCGCGAACGGGTGTAGTCAGCAATGGGTGTGTTATTTTACACGGCATCAGCACGACACTGAATGTAATTCATACAATCACGCGGATAGTTCGGGAAAAATCAGCAAGTTTATGCGGTCAATTCGCCAAATTCGCCTCGATGCGTTGCCAAAATTCTGGGTGCTCGCCCTGACTGCGTTGGCCTTGGTTTGCGTTCCGCTGCTTACCATGGCGGTAACCGTGAATGATTTGTATAGCGCGACAGTGCGGGTGGCCGATCGCAGTGTCTCGGCACGAGATCAGGCGGTGGGTGAGGCATTGGCCGTGGTGCTTACCAAATTGAGCGGGCAGAAAGCATTGGCGGTGCGGGTGGCCTCTGCGCAGACCGATACGGCGCGTTTGGTGCAACGGGTGGGTTATGTGTCGGGCGGGCAGTTGGAGGTGGGGTTTGACTCTGAGCGCATCAATAGCCTGCTAGATCAATCCGGCATGCCCTTCTGGGATCGTATTCGCCCTGTATTGCTGATCGTCTTGCCTGGCGCCTTACAGGGGCTTCCAGAAGTGCGGGCGGCGCTTGAACTGGCTGCCAGAGACCGTGGTTTACCGATCGTCTGGGCGATAACCGAGAACAGTGACGTATTTGCCAGCAAAGGTTTTTCCCAGATTCAGGCACTCGGTGCCCAGTATGGTGCCCAACCGGTGCTGTTGGCGGGCATGTTTGGGGATACTCCGAGTTCGGTGGGTGCGTCTGCCAATTTGCGTTGGCAACTGGTTTTTGATGGGGGCAGCCAGGAATGGAGTGGTATCCCAGAGGAGGGAGTGGGGTTTACCGCAGAGCAGTTGAGTCGTTATTACGCCGTTTCTGGAAAACAGGTCAGTCAACACCTGCTTGAAGTATCGGGGGTGGGCAGTGTGCAAAGTTATGGGCAAATCACCAATTACCTGAGCAGTCTCCTCACAGTTAGGCGCGTATCAGTTCAAGCCTTAAAGGGTGACGTATTGCATCTGCAGCTTGAAGTGCGCGGTACGCAAACAACACTGCGTCGTTTGTTGGCGGTGGATAAACAGTTGATTGAACATGAGCCATCAACTGCTGAAGCTGCTGATGTGCTGCGATATCGTTACAATCCTTAAGATTATTTTTGAAAAGCGAACCCATCCTTCGGATATGACTCTGCGCTGGTTGCCAAATTTTCTGTGTGTGTTGCGGATGCTGTTAAGCGTACCGACCGCATGGTTGATGCTGCGCGGCGAATTTATGTTGACCTTATTGGTTTTTGTTTTTGCTGCCGTCACAGATGCTGCGGATGGCTTTTTAGCGAAAAAATTCAACTGGCAGACCGAGCTTGGCAAGGCGCTTGATCCACTGGCCGATAAGTTATTGTTGATCACTGTATTTGTCACACTCGCTAAATTGGAGTTAGTACCATTGTGGCTAGCATTGCTTGTGGTGCTGCGTGACTTAACCATTACGACAGGTGCGATTTGTTATCGCTGCCTTTACGGACCAATAGTGGGGGCGGAGCCTACGTTGCTCAGTAAAATAAATACTTTAGTACAAATTATTTATGTAGCTGGTGTCGTTGCCGTAGCGGCAATTAATTCAATACATTCGTTACATTTGGATTGGCCGTTGGATGCCGTTCTGAAGTTTGGTTTATGGATGGTCGTTGTGACTACGCTGAGTAGTGGTGTCGATTACGTCGTGACTTACAGTCGGCGTGCTATCAATGCACGCCGCGCGCAACGAGCGAAATAAGCCTCTCATGTCTATCAAGCCGCCCATTGCGCAGCAAATGCCGTTACCGATTCAGTTGCGTGCAAGTTCAGTATTTGCCAGTTATTGCGCAGGCCAAAATCAGCAGGCGCTGAATGTGTTGCAGGATTTGCGTAGCTCTGGACCTAATCCAGTAATTTTTCTATATGGTTCCGGTGCTGTAGGTAAAACGCATCTGCTGCAAGCAGCTTGCGTCAGTGTGGCGCAACAGAAAATGCAGGTAGGTTATTTTCCTTTAAGTGAGTTGCATCAATATGGCACCGAGTTGTTGCAGGGTGCTGAGCAGATGGATTTGGTCTGTCTTGATGATGTAGGTGCTGTTCTGCACGTCAAAGAGTGGTGTTTAGCGTTATTTAATTTGTATCGTCAGTTAGAAGAGCGCGGGGCAAAAATGTTGCTCGCTGATGAGCAGTCGCCTGCAGCGTTAAAAATTGCGTTGCCGGATCTGGCTTCACGAATTCTTGCGGGTACTGTCTTGCGTGTACAGTCTTTGGATGAGGGTGGGCAAACAGAGGCGTTGTGCATGCATGCAAAGCTTAGGGGATTGATTTTGTCAGAAGAGGTATTGAGCTATCTCTTACGCCGTCTGCCTAGAGACATGCACATCTTATGTGATTTTATTGATCATCTGGACTTGGCTTCACTGGCTTCTCAGCGAAAGTTGACCATCCCGTTTGTAAAAGAGGTGTTGTTACAAACGGGATATGCGGTTTAGTGCAGGAGTCTTGGTGAAAGGCTCTAAACTCAAGATGTAGTTTGAGGTTTACTCAGCATGGCGGTGATCAATCCGCATACTGCTAAAGTCCAAACGATCACTGCGCCAGAAGGCAAATCTAGAACAGCGGACAGCGCCAATCCTGCGCCATAGCCGATTACGCCCGTGATATATGCTTTGCGATAGCGTCTGAAACCTGAGTCGCCGCGCGTTGCCAATGCAGGAATAATGAGGCTAGAGAACACCAAATAAACGCCTACCAGTTGTACGGAGGCAGTGACCGCTAAAGCAAAAATTGCATAAAAGCCAAAGCGGCCTAGTTTTTGTATCCAATTGCGCCACAGTGCAATCACAATGAACGATGAGAGACCGCCAAGCCACCATAGCTGTGTGGTGTTCACCCAAAGAATTTGACCGACCAGTAAGTCTTGCAGGTGTTCGCCACCGTGCGGATTGTTGGCGAGTAATAAAATTCCACCACATGCTGCCAAGATAAACATTACGCCGATTAATGCTTCTTGATGATGTGCCATTCGGCGTTCAGTCCACGTCAGCAGCAATGCACCCAATAGTGCGGCAATGGCTGCAGCCAGTTGAACATAAAAGCCACCCTCGGGCAGTCCCAGTGCGTTTGCGGCGATTACGCCCAGTCCGGCGATTTGAGCAATGGCTAGATCAATGAAGACAATGCCACGATCTAGGACTTGGGTGCCGAGAGGAACGTGAGTTACCAGCACAATTAGCCCTGCGATAAACGCAGGGCCGAGGATATTCCAATCAAGTGCGCTCAAGTTCATTTGGTGTTCGCTCCTGCAAGAAGGCGCGTCAAGGTGTCATCAAAGAAGCTGAATAAATCCTTGGCTCCATCAGTGCCGCCCACGGTGAAGGGTAGTTTGATGGCAGGAATGTTGCCATTCTTACTCAACCATTCTGAAGCCTTTGGGTCTTGATAAGCAGAGTAAAGCGTCATTCGAACATGCGTGCTTTTCAAAGAGGTCAATAAACCTTGCAAGTGTGATGCTGTGGGTTCGACGCCAGGCTTAGGTTCGAGTACCGCGACTTCTTTCATGCCTAGCCACTCGTACAGGTAAGGATAGGCTTTGTGTCGAGAAATAACGGCAATATCTTTCAATGGGGCGGCTTGAGTTGTCCATCGAGCCATGGCCTGTTGCCAGCGTTGCGAGAAGCTCGAGAGATTCTGTGCATATTGACTTGCGTTGCTGCTATCAATTTGTTGTAGGCGTGCACCCAAAGCGTTTGCCACTAGAGCGATGTTACGCGGATCCATTTGAATATGCGGATTGCCTGCAGCATGCACATCGCCTTGTGAGCGATCTAGTTGAGTTGGAATGTCTAACTTGCGTACGTAATCCGCCGCAGCGAAGTTACCGAGTTGACCTGGTTGCACCTTGGCGTTGCCCGATTGTTGCAATAGCACCGGCAACCAACCAATTTCAAGTTCTGCTCCAGTGCATATCACAAGGTCGGCATTACGAACTCGTGCGATCAGGCTGGGTTTAGCTTGAATTTGGTGTGGGTCTTGTAATGCGCTGGTGGCTACGTTGACGTCAACAAGTTTGCCACCAATTTCCTGCGCAAGTGCTCCCCACTCAGGTTCGCAGGCAAATACTTTCAAGGCTGCATGTGCCGTACTGGTCAGGCCTAGTAAAGGCAGTGTAATCAAGCCGACCCATAATGACTTTTTTAACATGTGATTTTTTCCGTGAGGTATGGGTGGGTTGTTAATAGCTGTGTGCACCATGGGCACCTAAGCTGACTTGGTACTGTAGTACGAGTTGATTGTCAGCTGCATCTCCACGTGCATAGTCTTTGGCAAGTTGTAGTCTGAAGCGTGAAAATTCACTTGGACTAAAATCAAGCATTGCGCTGTGTTTGCGAGCTTGATTGATTTGAGTGGTTAAACCTGAATCCAGTTGTTCTGTTCTTACGCCTGCGCGCCAATGTGGCATGAATTGATAAATCGCTTGTAGGTACCAGCCAGATTGTTTGTTGTTGTAATCATCATTTGGCGTATAAGAGGTGTCTTTAATGTCATGGGTGAAAATACCTTTACGATTACTATGTAGGTATTCTCCCTGTAATTTGAAATTAGTGCGGGTGGCGTTTCCGTTAGGCGCCCATTTCCATACAGCATCCACAATCCAAACATTTGTCTTACCAGTAAAGCTATTGGTAATGGCGCTATCTAAACTATCAAACAGTTCCTGCTCATCCGCTTTTGTCCTTAAGCCTGAAATTCCGGCGCGCCAACTGTGGCTATCGCCTACATCACCGCCTGTGTGAATGGTGATAGCTGTTGAGCCCGCGCCATTACGGTTTTTATCCGATCCAGGAAAGCCAGCACCGCGACCCAATTCAACACCCAGTTGGAGGAATTGATCGGTGGGGGCAAGCAAAGTGAGTTGTACGCCATCATCGGCATATTGAGTGCCTAGCATGGCCTGATAGGCCAAAGGCGCATCAGCAAAATCCCATGCATGAGCGTGCT
>CANGFV010000083.1 GCA_947453225.1 Pseudomonadota bacterium | reverse complement strand
CTTGTTCTAAGGCATGAATTACGGCGCGCCAGTTGATTTCTACAGATGTTTCATTTAATTCTTCTGCTGGCGGCATTAATCGTCCTTTCGCCTCAATTAAGTTTGCAATGATGGCTTCGCGCGCGGCTAGGTTTTCTTGTCGTGCGTGCGTTCTTTTTTCAATTTGAGTGGCGATAGGTGTGTAGGCTTGTTTTAACGCTTGATCAAATTGCTGCCAAAGCGTTTGGTTAGATGCGCCACCGAGTTTATCCACGGTTTTCCATTGTGTGCGTAACTTCTGTATGGCCTCTGCATGAGCTTTGAGATCAACCTTGCCTGTGGCGAATTGAGCAAGGGCGGTGGCTTCTTCTACGAGTTGTTCTCGGCTTTTACCTCCAGCCCAGCGCTGCCAATCTTTTAGTTTGAATAATTCACGGCGTAAAAAATCGATGCGTTGGCTTAGTGTAGCGTTAACTGATCCCGCCTCTTGCATTGCTTCTATTTTGCTAAGTAAGTGTGTCAACTCAGTCGTGTGACCCTCTGTTAGTGCGGTTTCTGCGTCTTTAATATGCTGCTGAATGGTTTCGCGGCGCTGTAAATTTTCTTTGGCTCGCGCTTCACGCTGTTGCTGTGCCTGAGTTTCAGCAAGTTGCTTCAACTGGTTTGTATTTGACTGAAGCCATGCGCTGAAGGTTTGCTCACTGGCTTTGTATGTCTGGTGATGCTTGCTAGTGAGTTCACTGCTCAAATTGTGCCATTGATCTTTGAGCGCCTGAGCCTGTTCATGTGTGACGCTTCCCGCTGCGGGTAGCGTATTTAAAAACACAATTCGCTGAGATAGGTTGTGTTCGACAGCGAGCAATTCTGTTGAGGACTGAATTGCGGCGATATGCGTATTATCTTTATTCGTCGGTTGAGCTTCGATCAGTTCGCTAAGTTCTTTTCTAATACCCTCTGTGCTTGAGAAATCTGTATTGCTTGCAGCGAGTTCATGAATATGCTTTTTGAATTCATTTTGAGTGGCGATTATTTTAGTTAGCCATAGAGACGCTGATTGTGCTGCTTCGCTTTGGTGTCTGACTTTCTCTGCCAGTTGATCCACCAATTGATTAAAAGTGCTCGCTAACTCTAGATCAACTAATTCTTGCTTGGTGGCTTTCCATGTGCGCTCTAGTTCCACGATGTAATTAACTGCCACGTTCTGTTGTTCCAACAACTGGAGAGCTGTGTTGATTAGGTGTTGTGTGGCCTCGGTTGCAATGCGTGTCGCCTGCGCGATTTCCCATTTGCCTTTCGCGGCGCGATACAATCGTTTGTCATGATCGCGAAAATCATGCATCGCTTGTTTGAGTGCGCTCTCACTAGCGATAGTTTGGATGGCAGTGAGTTTCAATTCTATGTTGGGCGCATCGTGTGCCAGCTGCAGGAGCGTTGTATCGTCCTGTGCGGCTTCTACAATACGGCGCTGCCAAAGCAGTAGCGCCTCACTATCAAGTGGCGGTGTTTTGCTCTGTTGCGCTGCAGTTGTGGTTGCTTGCTGAGTGCCTTGAGTTGCCTCGCTGCTCTTCTGCTGCGGCGCGTCTTGGGCTTTGTTTTTATTTAAGAAAAACTTCAACATGGTAAATAATTCTATTTAGGGTCTATCTTCAGATCATTTTTGTGCGCGGCATTGTAGCTTCTCGCAAGGGTAGATGCCCTGCCAATGTGGCTTTATGTATGCGGCGTTGATTAACACTTATTAATAGTAAAGCGTTGCACTCTACGGCGGATTTGCCCAGCATAACGGGATGTCTACTCCCGCACCTCGTCCGTCGCCAATTCCTGTGAATATCATCACGGGCCAGTTGGGTGCTGGGAAGACCACTGCCATTGCTCAGATGCTAGCAGCCAAGCCGCCACAGGAGCACTGGATCATTATCCTGAATGAATTTACGGATACCGGCATCGATACCCTAACCTTGGCGGCGGCAGCACAGGGTGCTTATGATCTGCGCACTATTCCTGGTGGATGTCTGTGTTGTACTGGCGAAGAGGACTTTCGGCGCCAGCTGACGGCCCTGCTGGCGCAGCCTCCAGAACACTGGCCGGCTCGGATTGTGATTGAGCCTTCGGGTATTGCGCATCCGGGCGTGGTCATTGAAGAGCTGCGCGGATTCCAGCGCAGTGGGGTGGTGCAGTTACTCAGTACCATTGCTTTGGTAAATGCAGAGTCGTGGGCGGACTCACAATCGTTCAGCTCGCTGGTTGTTGAACAGGTGGACGCCGCTGACGTGGTGTTGCTCTCTAAGGCTGAGCTGGTTCAGTCGCAAGTGCACGAAAGTTTCATGGCTTGGGCGCAGACGCTGTTTCCCGCAAAGAGATATGCAGGTGTGTGTGAACAAGGCGTGCTCCCCGCGCAAGCGCTGTATCCGCCGCCAGCAGAACATGAGTTTGAAATCAGGCTGCGACCGGCTGTTCATGCCGAAGTGCATTCCGGTTCACAACCTCATGCGCATGCGCCTGACGAAGTAATTTGTTATCTCACTTGGCTTGAGCAGCCCGTTCAGGCCAAGGTGTTACATTTGTTAGGGCGGCAGGCGTGTGGCTGGATGATTCCGGCCTCTCTACTGTTTGATGTATCGCAATTAGAGTTGATGCTAGCTGATGATGCGCTGTGGCACGGAGTTGAACGTTTCAAGGCAATTGTACGCACGGGCGTGGATCGATGGCATTTATTGCAGCGTTGGGGTCAGCAGTATTCAATAGCGCCCTCAACGTGGCGGCAGGACAGTCGAATTGAGTTGCAGTTGGCAGAAGGTGTTACTACAGAATGGCGAGGCTGGCATACGCGGTGGCAACAGATGTGCGAGCTTTGTCCGGTGTCATAAGATTGGCGTAGATTTACAGTCGGTATAAATACTATGGCTATCCTACTTATTGAAGATGATTTGCAAGCTGCTCAGTTAATGCGGCAGTCCTTGGCGCAACAGGGGTATGTGGTTGAGCATGTGGCTGATGGTGAAAGCGGTCTGAAACGAGCGCTGGAGCAGTCCTGGGATTTGATAATTGCCGATCGTATGTTGCCCAAGATGGAAGGTTTGACCATTGTTAAAGAGGTTCGTGCCAAAGGCAGCCAAGTGCCTATTCTTATTCTTAGTGCTCTGGCTGAAGTAGATGATCGCGTGCGCGGCCTGCGCGCCGGGGGTGATGATTATTTAACCAAGCCTTACGCTTTTGCAGAGTTGCTTGCACGTGTTGAAGGGTTGCTGCGTCGTGGCAAACAGGTGGATGTCAGTACTCATTTGGCCTACGCCGATGTAGAAGTTGATTTGTTAGACAGAACAGCAAAAAGATCTGGCAAAACTTTGCAGCTCACCACGCGTGAATTTGATTTGTTGGTTTTTTTACTGCGTCACGCCAATCAAGTAGTCACGCGCAAGATGTTACTCGAGCAGGTATGGGATTTACATTTTGATCCACAAACCAATGTAATTGATGTGCACATGAGTCGTTTGCGGCAAATTGTTGATAAAGGCTTTGAGCGATTGTTAATCCACACGGTGCGTGGTGCGGGTTATGTATTTGGTGAATCACTTGATGACTAGTGATGGTTAGGATATCGCGAAACTTTATTCGTACTAGCGTAGTACGGCTGGCCCTGATTTATATTTCGGCCTTTGCGCTGACCACTGCAGTGTTGTTCGGCAGTGTTTATGTATTAACGCTGCGTGCTGTGGATTCAGCGACCGAAGATTTAATGGAGTCGCAAATACAAGGGTTGTCTGAACAGTATCTCACCTTGGGGCTACGTGGCTTGGTCGCGGTCATTCGGGAACGAAGTCAAAGTCTCGATCGTTCGCGTGCGGTATATCTCTTAGTAGATGAAAACTATAAGACTGTAGTGGGTAATCTTGATGTTTGGCCTGAGTTAACGACTCAACACAATCAGTGGTTTGAGTTTGAAGTGAAGGTCAATCATGACAAGCAGTCCGAGGTACATCCTATTCGTGCTGCATTGGTCACATTACCTGATAACTATCGTTTGCTGATTGGTACCGATGTGATTGAGCGCGCTCGTTTGGCAGCGGTGATGCAGCGTGTTGGTGCGCTGGCGGTAGCATTGATGATATTAATTGGTTCCGTCATTGCGGTGCGTATGAATCGGCGCGTGCTTAAACAGGTGCACGCTATGGCTGATGCGGGACAGGAGATTGCTCAGGGTGATTTCTCGCGGCGATTGCCTGTCACAGGTCGTGGTGATGAATTGGATGAATTGGCAATCAGTTTGAATGGCTTACTCGAGCGTATTGAACAACTGACCTTAGCGTTACGTTTTGTGATTGATGGCACTGCGCATGATTTGCGTGGTCCTTTGAATAGATTGCGCTTGCGGTTGGAGCAGGCCTTGGCAACTGCTAATCAAGACGGCCGAGAAATGATTGATGCCGCAATGCAGGATGCAGATACATTGCTCAATACGATTGAATCGTTGCTGCGTATTGCCCAAGCTCAAAGTGGTGCTGCCAATGCCGAAATCGCTGTACTTGATTTGGGTAAGCTCACGGCAGAAATTGCGGAGTTGTATGCGCCACTGGCTGAGCAGCGTGGTATTCAATTGCAGGTGGATAGCACGCAAGCCGGCGTGATCCAGGGCAGTCGTCAGTTATTGGCACATGCGGTGGCTAATTTGTTGGATAACGCGATTAAGTACACTCCCTCAGGTGGCAACGTTTCGCTGCGGGTTAGTACGCAAGCAAAGCAGGTTGAATTGGTGGTGCAGGATGACGGTCCGGGGATTCCTATAGCTGATCGTGAGCGCGTGTTGCAGCGATTTGTGCGTTTAGATTCGGCTCAAGCAGAGCCAGGCACGGGCTTGGGCTTAAGTTTGGTGGCTGCCGTGTGTCGGTTTCATCGCGCTAGCCTTGCGCTTGAAGATGCAGCGCCCGGGCTGCGCGTTCGGTTGGGCTTTGCGGCGGCAGAATCAACCTAAATTCTCTTGGTTGCTATGTTTTTTTTGGGCGAATCCCACCTCAAGCACTGAAAATCCTGTCGGTTAAACAATCAATGGGTAACAATATCGCTATGTTCTTTTCAAAAGTCACCTGATGTGACTTTTTGCTCTTCGAGTGCACACTGCAATGAATGCCGTCTTAGATAAATCAGAACCCATGTCCAATAACTTTAAGAAGCTGCAAGCGCAGATTCGTGGACAAGTGGGCAAGGCCATTGAAGACTTCAAGATGATTGAAGCTGGTGACAAGGTCATGGTGTGCCTGTCTGGTGGTAAAGATTCTTACACCATGCTCGATATGTTGATGTCATTACAGCGCCGCGCCCCGATCGACTTTGAGTTAATTGCGGTTAATCTTGATCAGAAGCAGCCGGATTATCCTGAACATATTTTGCCTGAGTATCTAAAGTCGCTCGGTGTGCCGTATCACATCCTTGAGCAGGACACATATAGCGTGGTGAAACGCGTTGTGCCCGAAGGTAAAACCATGTGTGGGCTGTGCTCGCGGTTACGGCGCGGTTCGTTGTATACCTACGCTGCGGCCAATGGTGTTACTAAGATTGCACTCGGTCATCATCGCGACGATATTATCGAAACACTGTTCTTGAATTTATTTTTTGGTGGCAAGCTCAAAGCCATGCCGCCGAAGTTGTTGTCCGAAGATGGGCGCAATATTGTGATTCGCCCCATGGCGTATGTGGCGGAACGTGAAATTGAGCGTTATGCCAATGCACGCAAGTTTCCCATCATTCCCTGCAACTTGTGTGGTTCACAAGAAAACATGCAACGGCGCATTATTAAAAATATGCTGCGACAGTGGGAGTCTGAATATCCAGGCCGCAGTGAAAATATTTTTGCCGCCCTGTGTAATGTAGTGCCCTCGCATCTGGCTGATCCGAAGCACTTTGATTTTGCTTCGTTACGGAACTTACGTGAGATCACTCCAGAGTTGCTGGCCAGTTTTGCTTCACTTGAAAAGGATGCAACTGCGGATTTGCCGTGAAGCATTGGCGCGCCTGCTGCGTTTTTTTGTGGCTGCTAATGGGTGCCAGTCAGGCGCGTGCCGAGTGGGTCAGTCGTGTGACCGAAGGCATCATGGGTACGCGCGTCACGGTCGAAGTATGGGCGAACACTCCTCAACAAGGTAATGTCGCTATTGATGCCGTGCTGACAGAGCTGCGGCGTATTGATGCGGCGATGAGTACCTATAAGTCGACGAGTGAAATTTCCAAAGTGAACGCTTTGGCGGTACAACAGCCGGTCAAAATTTCGGCTGAGCTGTTTAATTTAATTAATCAATCGCTAGAGTTTTCGCGGCTCACACAAGGTGCATTTGATGTCACTTATGCCAGCGTTGGCTTTAAGTACGATTTTGTTAAACACACCGCGCCCGATCAGGCGACAGTTAACGCATTACTGCCGGCCATTAATTATCGGCATCTCAAGTTAGATGCCAAACAGCAGACCATTGCGTTCAACCATCCTGCGGTACGTATCGATTTAGGCGGTATTGCTAAAGGATATGCTGTGGATCGCGCGCTGTCGATCCTAAAACAGCAGGGCATTACACGGGCATTCATCTCTGCCGGTGGTGATAGTTATGTGCTGGGGGATCGACAGGGGCGGCCGTGGATGGTGGGCATTCGTGATCCCGATGACGCTAGTAAAGT
>CANGFV010000082.1 GCA_947453225.1 Pseudomonadota bacterium | reverse complement strand
TGTATGGGTCTGGATCTGGTCATGCCCGGTGACAAAGCACCGGATATTTTTAATGTCATCATCGAAATTCCGATGAATGCCGATCCGATCAAATACGAGGTCGATAAGGCCAGCGGTGCATTATTCGTAGACCGCTTCATGGGCACAGCCATGCACTACCCATGTAACTATGGATACATACCGCACACGATTGCTGATGATGGCGATCCCGTAGACGTCTTAGTGATCACGCCATTCCCATTAGTTCACGGCGTGGTTGTGCGTTGCCGCCCATTAGGCGTTCTAAAAATGAATGATGAAGCGGGTGGCGATGCCAAAGTACTGGCAGTGCCAGATAACAAAGTGTTGCCAATTTATAGCCACTGGCAGTCTTATTTAGATATTAATGATCATCGCTTGCATCAGATTCAGCATTTCTTTGAGCACTACAAAGACTTGGAACAAGGCAAATGGGTCAAAGTGCAAGGCTGGGGCGGTATTGATGACGCCAAACAAGAGATTATCGACGGCATAAACCGTACCAAAAATAGTTAAGCTGATGACGAATGCAGGGTACGCTCCCCACTAATTAAGAAGACGAGTCTTTTTATATGAGTCTGTCATTACGCGAACAATTGCTTCAGGCCGGCTTGGTTACCACCAAGCAGGTCAAGCAAGCGCAGCAACAAGAAAGCAAACAACGCCCCAAAGGCAAATTCAATCCGAATGCTAAGTCGGATCGCCAGCTTGCACTTGAAAAAGCGCAAGCCGAAAAGGTAGCACAAGATAAGGAGCTCAATCGTCTAAAACAAGAAAAGGCCGAACGCAAAGCGCGTATGACTCAGATATGGCAACTGGTCGATAAAAATCGAGTGCCGCGTGTAGAAAGCGATGAATACTTTAACTTTGTGCACGCCAACAAAATCCATCGCATTGGCGTAGATGCAGCGCTACGCGAACGCATTCAGAACGGTCAGGTCATTATTGTGCGTTACGGAAAGTTTTATGCACCCGTATTGCCAGAGATTGCCGAACGCGTAAAGCTGCTAGACGCTGAGGCGATTGTTGACCTTAATAGCACAACTTCGACAGATAACACAGCCACTGACGACCCATACAAAGACTACGTTGTGCCTGATGATTTAGTGTGGTGACTATCAGTCTATCAAGAGCAAGCCTTACCGCTTGCTCTTGGCTCAACTTTAGTTAGCCTTGGTGCTCAGTTGAATGCTTCTCTGTTGAGGTAGCAACTTGATCTGGTGCCAGCTTAGCTCGCAGCTTAGCAATCATATTGCCCACATGCTCTGGGGAACGGGTATTGCGAGCAATCAACATATAAACCGCAGGCACCACATACAGCGTCAGTATTAGCGAGAAGAGCACGCCAAATACAATCACCGCACCGATTGGACGGCGACTTTCAGCGCCAGGGCCGGTGGCAATCAATAAAGGAATTGCACCAAATACTGTACACAAACTGGTCATCAGCACAGGCCTTAGACGCACAGTTGCACCTTCAATAATTGCATCTACAAACTCACGGCCTTTATCACGCAACTGATTGGCAAACTCAACAATCAAAATGCCGTTCTTAGCCGCCAAACCAATGAGCATCACGGCACCAATTTGACTAAAAATATTGATGGAACTGCCTTGCCACCACAACCCAAGTACGGCGCCCGTAAACGCCAATGGCACGGTACTAATAATAATTGCAGGATGGCGAAAGCTTTCAAACTGCGCAGCCAGTACCAGATAAACAATACCGATAGCCAATAAGAAGGTGACATACAAAGCACCACTGGCTTTTTTGAATTCGCGCGATTGTCCGTCATAACCAAAGGAGGCCTCTGGTGGCAAATCTGTTTTCACTACATTTTCGAGGAAGGTCAATGCCTCACCCAGTGAATAACCATCGACCAAGCCTGCTGTAATTTTGATCGCGCGTTGACGATCAAATCTATTCAACTCACCAGGCCCGGCGACTTCTTTGACAATCACCAAGTTAGATAACGGAATGAGCGTGCCCGTTTTATCTGAGCGTACATAAATATTTTCTAAATCACTTGGTGTAGCACGATCTTCACTACGCGCCTGCAACATCACATTATATTCTTCACCACGATCTACATAAGTCGTGACACGCCGCGCACCCAACATAGTTTCTAGCGTACGACCAATAGTATCTAACGAAACACCAAGATCAGCAGCACGGCTACGATCAGCTTCAATTTTTACTTGTGGTTTACGTTCATCATAGTCAGAGTCCGGACTGACTAATCCCGGATTCTCTTCTGCACGCTTCAGCACAATATCACGCCACTTAACTAACTCTTCATAACTTGGACCTTCCAAGACAAATTGCACTGGCAAGCCTGAACTACGTCCACCCAACCCCGTAGGCGCAATCACGCTAACTTTAACTCCAGGCAGTGAACTCAGTCGCGCACGTAATCGTCCAGCGATTTGCTGAGCAGACTCCTTTCTCTCATTCCATTCTGTAAGCGGTAATACAACTCTGGCGCCACTAAAACCACCACTGACGCCTGCGCGTGCGATTAAGCTTCTGGCCGTACCCCGCTGAACTTCTTCCTCACCAATTTTTTCGACTTCGCGTAAATATCGATCTATGTATTGAATGCTTGCCCCCTCGGGCGGAGTGAGGCTAATGATTAATAAACTGCGGTCATCGGAAGGCGTGTACTCACTGTTCAATGATCGAAATACGCCATAGCCCAGCGCAGTGATCATCAATGCCATAATCACCACAACCCAAGCATGACGTACAACCACAGATAAGCTACGCCGATATTGATTAGACAGCCAGTTAAACGCCGTATCCACGCGCTGCGTCATCCGGTCATGCTTAATTCCATTTGCAAATAAAATAGATGCCAGCATGGGGGTTAAGGTCAGCGCGATTAAGGCTGAAAACAAAATAGAAGTAGCAACTGAAATGCCAAACTCACCGAATAACCGACCGATGTTCCCGGGAATGTATGAGATTGGTAGGAATACGGCGCTTAATGCCAGCGTAGTAGCAATGACTGCAAAACCAATTTCTTTAGTGCCATCTACTGCGGCAATTAATGCCGGCGTGCCCTGCTCCATACGACGCACGATGTTTTCTAACACCACAATGGCATCATCCACCACCAAACCGATGGCGAGTACTGCACCTAGCAAGGTCAACACATTAATTGAAAAGCCCAGTGCCGCCATCACAATACAAGATGCAATAATTGACACCGGAATGGTCAAGGCCGGAATTAAGGTAGCGCGCAAGCTTCCCAAGAACGCATAAATCACCACTAACACCAGCAGCAGCGCAATCAGAATAGTCACTTCCACTTCATGAATTGACTGCGCCACATAGGTCGAGTTGTCCTGAGAAACAGTGAGCTGAATTTCTTTAGGCAGATCTTGACGGATGTTTTCCATCACTTTCAGTACACCACTGGCCACATCCAAGACATTCGCTGTAGAAGTCGGCGTTACCGCTAGCGATACATCCGGATGACCCGTACGTCTTGAAATTGTGCGTAAATCTTCTGGGCCAATTGCTACCGTTGCCACTTCGCCCAAACGCACTAAATAGCCATTAGCACCGCGCCCGATAACGAGTTGTCGAAAATCCTCTTCGCTACGCATGCCCGTATCGGTACGCAAAGTAAATTCACGCTGTTCAGACTCAAGACGACCGGCGGGTAACTCTACATTTTCTTTGCGAAGTGAATTTTCAATATCCTGTACCGTCAACTGACGAGCAGCCAAAGCGCGTCGATCCAACCAAATACGCATGGCAAATTTTTGTGATCCGTATAACGCCACAGTAGCCACGCCCGGCACGACCGTTAACCGATCAACAATATAGCGCGTGGCATAGTCTGTCAGTTCACCGGTATTAAGCGAATCGCTGGTCAGACTCATGCTAATGACATGATCGTTTCGCAAATCCACTTTGGTAATTTGTGGTGGATCAGCCTCTACCGGCAAACTGCTTTGTACGCGCGAGATACGATCTCGCACATCATTAGCTGCGGCTTCAATGTCAGTATCTACGGTAAATTCAAGACTTAAACGTGCGCGCTCATCCTCACTGGAGGATTCTAGTTTTTCTAACCCTTCAATACCGGCTAATTGATTTTCAATGGTACGCGTAATCTTGGTTTCCACTACATCTGCCGAGGCACCGCGATAGTTGATGCTGACACTGATTTGCGGCGACTCAACATTGGGGTATTCGCGAATCGGTAAGCGCATCGCGGCCATCACACCGATGACTATCAGCAATAAGCTAATTACGGCGGCAAACACGGGCCGCCGAACTGAAATATCAGCAATCCTCATGAACGAGGCTCCGTAGAACGATCACCAGATGCAACGGAGACTTGAGCGCCATTAGTTAATTTTTCGCCGCCTTCAATGACAACTTCATCACCTGCATTCAATCCTTGTCTCACTTCGACCTGACCTGGCTTACGTCGTCCAATCAGCACTGATGTTTTAGTAGCAGTGGAATTTTTAACCACGTAGACAAATTGTTTATCCCCATCTGGCATGAGCGCCTGCTCTGGAATTAACAAGACATTACTTTGCGAGCGCGCCAAGTGAACAGTCATAAACATGCCAGGCTTCAATTGCTGCTCACGATTGTCAATTAAGGCACGCACCACAGCTGAGCGACTGACCGGATCAACACGCGTTGCAATACTGCTAACGCGTCCACGGAAGGTTTTGTTTAAGTAAGCACTGGTTTTAGCTTCCACCTGCTGACCTTCTTTCACTGTCGCGAGGTAACTTTCTGGTACCGTAAAGTCCAGCTTAATCACATTAATATCATCGAGCGTTGTCATGATCTGCCCCGGAGTGACCAGACTACCCACGCTGACATTGCGCAATCCAACTCGTCCAGCAAACGGCGCACGAATAATGGTGTCGCTCAGTCGCGATTCAGCGGCAGCGACTTGCGCCTTGCTAGATAGCATTTTCGCTTCCAACTGAATTAGGTCAGATTCAGACAACACCTTGGTCTGATAGAGCTCGCGACTACGTTGATACTGACTTTCAGTATCGCGCAGGGAGGCCTGTGCTTGAGCAAGATTGGCGCGTGCTTCTGAACCGTCCAATTCAACAATCACGGCATCTTTTTTAACGTACTCACCTTCACGAAAATGAATTGCCACGACGCGATTGGTTGCCTTCGCCGTGATATCAACGGATTCATTCGACTTTGCCGTACCAAGCGCCTCAGTCTCATCAGTGAATATGCTAGAAGCCACCGTCACCGTGATCACAGGCGAGGCTCGTTTACCGCCGTTCTTACCAGAAGCACCGCTTGCACCCTTAGATGCAGCTGCAGACTGACCAGCCCCACTTGCAGCTTGAGAAGCGCCTGACTGTTCTTGCTTGGCACAGCCCACCAGCACAAAAGAAACAAACAGCGCACACAGTGAGCGCGTCATCGAATACATCATCAATTTCTTCACTTAAAGCTCCGCATCACTGCCTTCATTGATCCCTTCAAATAAAGGCGTACTCAAGTAGCGCTCAGCTGTATCAGGCAGCATGGCCAAAATTACCGAACCCTTAGGCGCTTTGGCGGCCACCTTGAGCGCTGCCGCAAAGGTGCCGCCCGCTGAAATCCCACAGAAAATGCCTTCTTTAGCTGCCAAATCACGCGCAGTCTGAATGGATTCTTCATCAGTGACCGGAATGATTTCGTCTGCAATGCTTTGATCAAGCACAGAAGGAATGAAATTTGGGGTCCAGCCTTGAATCTTGTGCGGCTTAAATTCCGCACCTTGCAGCAGCGCAGCCGAAGCCGGTTCGGTGGCAATCACCTTGATATCAGGACGTGCTTTTTTCAACATCTGCCCAGCACCGGTTAAGGTACCGCCAGTGCCCCAGCCACTCACCCAAAAATCCAACGGCTTGCCCGCAAAGTCACTGAGAATTTCCGGCCCTGTGGTCTGACGGTGATATTCGGGATTCGCCTGATTATCAAATTGTCTCGCCCAAAACCAACCATGCTGCTCTGCCAATTCTTGAGCCTTACGTACCATGCCGCTGGCACGCTCAGCCGCAGGAGTTAAAATCACCTTGGCACCCAAGGCGCGCATGATTTTGCGACGCTCGATAGAAAAAGTTTCCACCATCGTGGCCACAAAGGGATAGCCCTTAACCGCACAAACCATGGCTAAAGCAATGCCGGTGTTACCCGAAGTGGCCTCAACTACCGTCTGACCTGGCTTGAGCAAACCGCGTCTTTCAGCATCTTCAATAATGGCAATGGCTAGGCGATCTTTGACCGATGACAACGGATTGAAATACTCGCACTTCACATACATGGTGACATGCACAGGCGCCAATCGATTAATGCGTACCACCGGAGTACGACCGATGGTGCCGAGGATGTTGTCATAAATCATGATTACACTCCTAAATCCCAAACCGTAAGTATCCCCCGTTCAGCGCCCTGAGGCGAGCGCCTTTGCGTCTGTTGACATAGCCGATGGATATTTCAGGCTGAAATAACACATTAAATCGCAGTTGTGTGTCCAAAATATGAAGCGCAGCCAGTTCATGCGCCTCCTGTGGTACTGCTAGACTCTATATCTTATGAAAATCGCCTTTGTTGCTTCTGAAATCACCCCATTTGCGAAAACTGGCGGGCTGGCCGATGTCGCTGCCGCCTTGCCACGCGCACTGCATGAACACGGTCATGAACTGCGAGTATTCATGCCGCTGTATGCGTCGCTCCAGAACTCAACGTTCAAACGTCATGCGGTCACAGAGCTGCAACACATCCC
>CANGFV010000081.1 GCA_947453225.1 Pseudomonadota bacterium | reverse complement strand
GATAGGGACTAGAGACGATGTGCAATATCAAAATAATCGGGTAATTTAGCCCTAATAAGCTTTTATCGAGTGGGGCATGCAGATCGATCATCACACTGCTCAAGAAATTTCTATCGGTCTGACCACCGCGGAGGCTAAGGCAAGGCTGACAGTGCAAGGCGCTAACGAGCTGCCTGGCAGTAAGGTGCGAAGCTTTCCATTGGTTGTTCGTGATGTTTTATCCGAACCCATGTTCTTGTTGTTACTCGCGGCCTGTGGGATTTATCTGCTGTTAGGTGAGTTGCGTGAGGCCATGGCTTTATCCGCCTCTATCGTCATTGTTATTTTGATTACGGTGCTGCAAGAGCGGCGTACCGAGCATGCACTGGCCAGGCTGAAAGATATGGCTGATCCCTTAGCGCTAGTCATGCGTGATGGCATCCAAGTGAAAATTCCAAGTCGGGAAGTGGTGGTTGGTGATGTGTTATTAGTTAATGAGGGCGACCAAGTGGTCGCTGATGCGCTGCTAATCAGTGCAACCGCTTTAAGTGCAGATGAGTCTATGCTGACTGGTGAGTCGCTGCCAGTTGATAAAATGGTGGGGGGAAATAATGCAGAACAATCAAATCAACTATTCGCCGGTAGTTTAGTTGTTCGAGGTTTTGCCACGGCGTGCGTAACTGCGACTGGGCCTCGCTCTGCAATGGGAAAAATTGGCAAGTCGTTATCTTTGCTTGATCCTGAAGTGACGCCCTTGTTTCGCGAAGTGCGTCGTGTTGTGCGTTGGTTAGCCATCGCAGGACTTCTTCTGTGTGCGGCCATTACAGTTTTTTATTCGCTTTCTCGGCTTGACTGGTTGGGCGGTGTGCTAGCGGGAATTACCTTGGCAATGAGTGTATTGCCTGAAGAGTTTCCCGTAGTGTTAACCGTCTTTCTAGCCATGGGTGCGTGGCGGCTGTCTAGGCAGAGTGTGCTAACACGGCGCATGCCGGCGGTTGAAATTATTGGTGCAGCGACCATTCTCGCCGTTGATAAAACGGGCACCTTAACGGAAAACCGTATGCAGGTTGTGGTGATTGATTCGCTGCACACCAGTTGTGATTTGCGGCGTGATCATTGCCAATTGAGTGAGGCTGATCGTCATGTGTTGGCGGTTGCCTTGGCTGCAAGTGAGCGTAATGTGTTTGATCCGATGGAGCACGCAATTCGAGAGTCGGCGGTGTTGCATGCCACAGAAGAGACTCAGCATTTGGCCTCGATGGAGTTAGTTTATGAATATGATCTAACGCAAGATTTGCTGGCGGTAACTCATGTGTGGCAGCAAAAAAATACGGCTGCCTACAGTGTTTGTGTGAAAGGCGCGCCAGAGGCGGTATTTAATTTATGCCAGTTAGATGCAGCGCAGCGTAAGGTATTACATCAGCATGTTGAGCTGTACGGCGCACAGGGATTAAGGGTATTGGCTATCGCTGAGGGAGAATATCCAGGCCAAACTTTTCCTGCCTCGCCGCATGAGTTCAAATTGAAGTTCCTAGGGTTCCTATGTTTGGCAGACCCGATACGGCAACAAGTGCCTGAGAATTTAGCAGAGTGTCATCAAGCTGGCATTCGCGTGGTGATGATGACTGGCGACCATGTGGGCACAGCATTGGCTATTGCAGAACAGGCAGGCATAGAGGTGTCTGCTGGTGCATTGACAGGGACTCAGCTGGCTACTTTGTCTAGTCAAGAGCTAATGGCTCGAACACGCAGTGTTAATGTCTATGCGCGCATGGCGCCTGAACAAAAATTATTATTAGTGCAGGCATTTAAGTCGAATGGAGAGATTGTCGTGATGACTGGCGATGGGGTGAATGATGCCCCGGCGTTGAAGGCGGCGCATGTAGGTGTGGCAATGGGTGGGCGTGGTACGGAAGTGGCGCGACAGGCTGCTTCTTTGGTGCTCATGAAGGATGACTTTGCAGCATTAGTTGATGCGGTGCGATCAGGACGGCGTATTTATGAAAATATCAGGCATGCCACGAGTTTTATTATTTCGGTGCATATTCCTATTGCAGGCATGGGGCTCTTTTCAGCGGTGCTGGGGTGGCCATTAGTGTTGTATCCACTGCATGTGATGTTTCTTGAGTTTGTGATTGACCCGGCATGTTCATTGGTGTTCGAAGCAGATGCAGGCTCCAAGCAATTAATGAAGCAACCGCCACGCTTGGCTAATTCAAGTATTTTCTCAAGAAAAAATATTTCTAATAGCCTGATGCGTGGTGCACTCATGTTAGTGCTAAATATAGTTGTCTATGCGGCTTCAGTTGCGCTATTTGAAGCAAAGCAGGCAAGGGCGTTGTCTTTTATAACCTTAGTACTCAGTAGCGTGTTATTGATCTTCTTGAGTCGAGGCGATGATGTTGATCATCGTTCGGATAAAGCATCTAGCACCTTCAGAGTGAATATGATTCATTGGTGGATTGCAGGAGTGTCTGCAATATCTTTAGCAGTAGTGCTGTATGTGCCCGTGGTCGCCGAGCTATTTTCTCTGCGGGCGCCGCCTATAGGGGCTCTTTCTTTGGTGGTGTTGTCGAGTCTGGCTCTGACTTGGCTGGCAAGAAAATGGCGGATTTTCAGTAATTAACTTTACTGAAAGTTGGGTTATGCTGCTTCTAAATTGATCTAATTTACGGATTATCCATATCTTATGAGCAATAAAATAACAGAATTATTTACAAGAATTCGCGAGCTACAGCAAGAGCTCGATAACGAAATGGTCAGGCGTCGAGAAGAATTGAGTTACTCGCTGCATGAGAAGAGGGTAATTTTCGATAAATTGGTCGAGCGTCAGCATTTGAAGTATCGCGCTGGTCTAATTAGCTATTTATTTAGTAGTCGTTTAATAGTGGTGCTGGTATCACCTGTAATCTATTCCATGATTATTCCGCTGTTGTTAGTCGACTTGTTCTTTACTGTTTATCAGCAAGTGTGTTTTCCGATCTACAAAATAGATACGGTGAAAAGAGCTGATTACCTAATCTTTGATCGTAAGCAGTTGTCGTATCTTAATCTTATTGAAAAGTTGAATTGTATATATTGTTCTTACGGTAATGGCGTTCTGGCCTATGCGGTCGAAATAGCTGCGCGTACTGAACAGTACTGGTGTCCTATTAAGCATGCGCGCAAAATTAATCATGCGCATGGTCATTATCAGCATTTTGTCGATTTTGGAGACGCTGAAGCTTACGCTAAAAATTTAGATACGCTGCGCAGTAAGCTGCGTTCTGGAGAGTCTAAGCAATAATGTTATTTAATAGTTGAATCTTGCTTAGGCTTTCGCGGCTGCTAAATTTATAACTCAACCACCTGATCTTTTTCTGGGATCTCAATGTGGCCTGAAAGATGTTTGCTGAAGTTAAGCATGACCTGTTCATCACCATGCACTAAGAATGTTTTAGAAGGTGAAATGGCTTTATGCCAAGACAGTAATTCATCTCGATCGGCGTGTGCTGAGAAGCCATTGATGGTGTAAATCTTGGCTTGCACGGGGATTTCTTCGCCAAATAGAGTCACGTACTTGGCGCCATCAATAATTTTTCTTGCCAATGTTCCAGACGATGCATAGCCGACAAAAATGATGCTTGAGTCGCGGCGCCATAGGTTGTGTTTCAAATGATGTCGGACTCGACCGCCGGTGCACATGCCAGAGCCCGCCATAATAACCGCCCCAGAGAATCTATTGATGGAAATGGATTCTGTGGTTTCTCTCACCATGTGCAGTCCGGGGACTGAAAATAAATCAGTACCATTGCGTACCAGTGTGGTTGATTGGTCGTCAAGACATTCTGGATGGCGTTTGAAGATTTCTGTTGCAGAAATCGCCATTGGTGAATCTAGAAAAACCTGCATTGATCCTGAAAGTTTTTTTTGTTTTATGCCTTCGCGTAAGTAAAACAATATTTCTTGTGCGCGTTCTAAGGCAAATGTAGGAATGATGACATTGCCGCCACGTTGAAAAGCATCACTGATCGCACCATAGAGTTCTTCTATAGAATCTGGCAGTGAGCGATGTAGTCGATCACCATAGGTGGTTTCCATCACCACGGTATCTGCCTTTGGGGGTGAAACCGGATCTCTCAATAATGGACGACCACTATTGCCGATATCGCCAGAAAAAATGATGCTCTTGGTATGACCCGAGTTCTGATATTCAATACGAATACTCGCAGAGCCAAGAATATGGCCCGCATCGTAAAAAGTGGCTGACAAACCGGGGGCCAGTGACAGTGACTTACCGTATACCGCTTTGCGGCCGAAACTTTCGAAACAGTTCATCGCATCCAGTAAGTTGTATAGGGGTAGCTGTGCTTCCTTCTCTTGATTATGGCGGCGAGCGCGACGCGTGCTACGTAGTGACTCTTCCTCTTGTAAATGAGCGGCATCTAGCAGCACGACCCTGGCTAATTCGCGTGTAGCTGTAGTGCAAATAATTTCGCCTTGAAAGCCTCGTTTGACAAGCAAAGGCAGTCGGCCGCAGTGATCTAGATGAGCGTGAGTGAGTAAAACAAAGTCAATGCTGGCGGCATCAAAGCCAAATGGCTCGGTATTATCTTGTATCAGTTCATGACTGCCCTGAAACATTCCACAATCAATCAAGATGCGTTTGCCTGCGCATTCCAGTAAATGACACGATCCGGTGACATTACGATTGGCTCCATGGAATGACAGCTTCATGACTTTACCTATAATGAGAAAATAGCGAGGGTTTATCCAAACAATGGAGTGCCATTGGCTTCATGCCAATGAAGAATGCTGTCCCAAATCTGCTGCGCTGTTTCGGCATACCAGAACAGATTTCGGTCATGTTGAGTGATTACGCCTTCGTCGATTAAATAATCGAAGTTAATCGCTTTCTTCCAATATTCTTCGCCCACCAGCACGATCGGAACCATGGGCATTTTTCGGGTTTGAATTAAGGTCAGTGTTTCGAACAGTTCATCGAAAGTACCGTATCCGCCCGGAAATGTCACCAGTGCACGAGCGCGTAGCATGAAGTGGAGTTTGCGCATCGCAAAGTAGTGAAACCTGAGAGACAGTTCTGGCGTGATGTAAGGATTGGGATATTGCTCATGAGGTAGGGTGATATTAAGACCAATAGAGCGAGCGCCCACATCAAATGCACCGCGGTTTGCTGCTTCCATGGCACCAGGTCCGCCACCTGTCATCAAAATGACGCGACAATCTTCTGGGCATGAACCAGCATTGCCGATTAATTGTCCAAGTTCTCTGGCCACCGTGTAGTACTTACTCTTATCGAGCAGTCGATGAGCAATATCGAGCTTTTTTTTAAGTTCTATATTCTGTGGTGCGTTGCTTAGGAGTGCTTGCGCCTGATCAACGGCAGCTTGCGCTGCCATTGGTTCACTTAAGCGAGTGCTCCCAAACACCACAATTGTGTGTTGAATGCCATGTTGCTTAAGCACCATTTCCGTTTTGGCATAGTCGAGTTGGAGTCGAATATCCCGATTCTCAGACAGATGCAGAAAGTCCGTATCTTGATCAGCTTCCCGATAATTGGGGTGTGCTTGAATGGCTTTAACTCGCTCTGGTGCGGTTGGGTCTTCACTAGGCGATTTAATTTTTTGCCAGGGGAGTAAGCCGTTTGAATTGTTGGGTTTCTTTTGTTCTGTCATGGGCTGTGAATTTGTTGTGCTACGTATGTTGCTGATTGTATGCCTATGACTCACGGGATAGTCAAACAATCTACGTAAGTGTGACTTAGGGTAAGGTGTAGCGCTCTGATTAAAAAAGCCATGAGGACTTACGTGTAATCCACGATTGGCATGGTCTTATCGGTTTATACGCTCAGACTTAAGAATTACAGGGCTTACCTAATGACTCATCCCAATAACCATTCTTCTCAAGCGCACTGCTGTGGTGTGAAGCAGTCGCGCTCAATAGAGGCAAAGGATATAGCTTCAGTAACGCTGTGGGTGTGTCCTATGCATCCTGAGGTGAAAAGTAACACTGCGGGGCCTTGCCCACTCTGCGGCATGGTCTTGGAGCCTATGCGGCCGATGGTTCACGAAGAAGAATCTTCTGAACTTCAAGATATGAGTTTTCGCTTTTGGGGCAGCTTGGTGTTTTCTATACCGCTATTGGTGTTGAGTATGGGTGGCATGGTGCCGATGACGGTGTTACACCATTCAACTTCCTTGGTTTCGTTTAACTGGTTGCAAGCGATATTGGCGACGCCGGTCGTGCTGTGGGCGGGTTGGCCATTATTACAGCGCGCTTATTTTTCATTCCTTACTTTCAATCTAAATATGTTTAGCCTGATTGGCCTTGGTGTCGGTGCAGCCTATCTCTTTAGTTTATTCACGCTGTTATTTCCCAAGGCTGTACCGGAAGCTTGGATGATGCATGACATTGCGCCGGTTTATTTTGAATCCTCGGCAGTCATTGTTTCATTGGTATTGTTAGGGCAGGTGCTGGAATTACGTGCACGTGGGCTGTCTAATTCAGCCATTAAGTCACTTTTAACTCTGGCGCCAAACACGGCATGGCGCATTAATCAAGATGGCAGTGAGGAAGAAATATCTATTATCCAAGTTCAGGTTGGGGATCTGTTGCGGGTGAAACCTGGCGGCAAGATTCCCGTTGATGGCGTAGTGACTCAAGGCGCCTCAGCAGTGGATGAATCTATGATTACAGGAGAGTCTCTGCCTGTTACAAAAACATCTGGCACTCAAGTTAGCGCGGGCACTATCAATCAAACAGGTGTGTTTACCTTTCGGACTGAAAAAATCGGTTCGGATACGTTGCTTGCTCAGATTATTGAGTTAGTGAATATGGCCGGTCGTTCCCGCGCACCTATTCAAAAACTGGCGGATCGAGTGGCTGCTTTTTTTGTACCTGGCGTGATTGGAGTGAGTGCGATAGCGTTTTTACTGTGGGTAACAATGGGGCCTGCGCCTGCACTCGCTAACGCGTGGGTGGTTGCTGTATCGGTGCTCATTATTGCCTGTCCCTGTGCGCTTGGGTTAGCGACACCCATTTCTATTATGGTGGGGGTCGGGCGCGGTGCGCGTGAGGGTGTGCTGATTAAGGATGCGCAGGCTTTGGAGTTAATGGAAAAAGTCGATACCTTGGTACTTGATAAAACAGGCACTCTAACTGAAGGCGCGCCTAAAGTTCAGCGCTGTATCGCCT
>CANGFV010000080.1 GCA_947453225.1 Pseudomonadota bacterium | reverse complement strand
CCAATCTTTTTCATGTCTTGCATGCCGGCAATACCGGTAACTACAGTGCAAAAAATGATGGGCGCAATTAGCATTTTGATGAGCTTGATAAACGCATCGCCCAGAGGTTTAAGTGCTGCGCCTTGTTCTGGATAGAAATGCCCAAGCACCACACCACACACAATAGCGAACAGCACTTGCACATAGAGAACGGTATAGATTGGCTTTTTCATGTTTGAACAGCGCTCCCATCAACACGCATTGTTATTGTCATAACTCTTTACTGTGGGAGTTGGAGCGGGTGGCGAGAATCGAACTCGCACGAAAACCTTGGGAAGGTTCCAGGCTACCACTACATCACACCCGCGTAGCGTCTCTATTGTAGAGAGGCCGCTCATCCTTTGGCAATGTTCGACACCGCAGATGAGTCACAAGCTCTAGGGCCTCTAGTAAAATCACTTAAGCCTTCAGGGAAACTTTTTCCTGAAGGCTTCATCAGAACTCAGCCTAAAGCTCAATCATCTGTATGGAACATACCAACGCCGAACCCATGAGCGCCAAGGTTGGCAAAATACTGAGTAAATACCCAAGGCCACGTTTTTTTGGATCGCTGACATAGCCAAAAAGATAAACGATACGACCCACCAAATAGACCAAGCCCGCGATGGTGATCCATAAACCATCGGAACACCGCGCCGCTATCCATAAGGATGGTAGAAATAACATCAACAGTTCGATGGTATTCATTTGTACGCGGTAATAGCGTTCGAAAACTTCATGACCTGTAACCGCTGGGGCATGCACACCATAGCGGCCGCGCGCACGCGCCACCAACACACTGAATACAAACAACTGCAGGACAGAAAGTACAGTAATTAATTCAATCCAGGCCATACTAGAACCCCTCTACAGAGAACATAGACGTTAATGTTTATATCACACCCTAGCAAATCACTTGAGCGTGCGTGACTCTTGAGCAGATTGTAACGCAGCCCACACCAATGGCAGCAACGAGGCGACGATAATAATAATGGTCACTACACCGAAATTATTTTTAATAATCGGCACATTACCAAATAAATAACCACCCCAGATAAAGGCGCTGACCCAAGCCACGCCGCCAACAAGGTTGAATTTCATAAATTCTGCCGCTTTCATGCGACCTACGCCCGCAACAAAGGGCGCAAAAGTTCGAATGATGGGTAGGAACCGAGACAACACAATCGCCTTGCCTCCATGCTTGTCATAGAACAGCTGTGTTCTGACTAAGTAATCGTATTTCAACCAACGAAACTGACCACTGAATGCTTTCGGGCCGATGAAGCCGCCAATACGAAAATTGAGCTCATTGCCAATGACCGCAGCGATCATCAGTAATATCCAAATCAACGGCGCGCTTAAGGTACCGGTTTGATCTACTGCCGCCAGCGCACCCACGGCAAACAACAAAGAGTCTCCAGGTAAAAAAGGTGTCACCACCAAACCGGTCTCAGCAAAAATAATCAGAAACAACACGCCATACGCCCAAAACTGATAAGCGGCGATCAGTTCTGTCAGGTGCTTATCTAGGTGTAACACCACACTCACAAACCAAGTGATTAGTTCCATCATTTACCTTTACTTACAGCCAAACTACTAATGATTTTAGCCACGCAAACTTTGCAAGAAGGCTACTGGATCATCGCCACGCTCCAGCACTTCCACTAAAGCAGAGCCGACCACCACACCATCAACATGGCCGGTCATGAGCTTTACTTGCTCAGCACTGCGGATACCAAAGCCAGCACATACTGGCACCGATGCCATACTACGCACTCGATCCATATACGCCAGCACATCTGCAGGGACGGCTACATTTTTACCCGTGGTACCGGTCATAGTCACCGCATAGACAAAGCCTTCAGCTTGTTTGCACAACATTGCTAAGCGTTCATCGGGCGTTACTGGTGTCACCATTTGTACCAATGCCATGCCTTGAGCCTCTAAGGCTGTGCGAATATCCGCGCTTTCCTCAAAAGGCAAGTCCGGCACAATGAATCCAGACACGCCCGCGTCTTTAGCGACTTGCGGTAATTTGTCGAAGCCATACGCCAACAGCGGATTGAGATAACTCATGAGCAAAATCGGCGCTTTTGGTTTTTGTGGCGCATTTTTTAATGTGCTTAAAATCCATTGCAGCGATACACCTTTATCTAAAGCGACACGACTTGAACGCTGAATAGTTAAGCCATCGGCCATGGGATCAGTAAATGGCACGCCAATCTCAACCACATCAGCCACGGCAGCAACCTGACAAAGCAACTCATGAAAACGAGTTGGCTCAGGAAAGCCGCCGGTTAAAAACGCGACAATTGCAGGACGGCCTGCAGACTGCGCTTGACGAATAGACTGAGCAATATATTCACGCGGTAACATTAGATTTTTCCCAACAAGATGGTGCGTTGCAGCGTCGGCATGTCTTTATCACCACGACCTGACATCCCAATCAGTATTTTCTTACCTGGATTGTGTTTGGCCCAACGACGTGCCCCGGCGAGTGCATGTGCCGATTCAATCGCAGGCAAGATACCTTCTGAAGCACAGCACTCTTCTAATGCATTTAATGCATCATCATCTTCCACACCGGCGTAAGTAACGCGTCCTGCCGCTTGCAATAGCGCATGCTCCGGTCCAACACCGGGATAATCAAGCCCTGCCGATACCGAATGGGTTTCTTGAATTTGACCATTGGCATCTTGTAGCAACATGGAATAACAGCCTTGCAATACCCCAGGCTTACCGTAGACCAGTGATGCAGCATTCTGTCCAAGCCCTGTGCCTGAGCCACCGGCTTCAATCCCCAGCAACTGCACTTGTGTATCTTTAACAAAAGGATGAAACAAACCAATGGCATTAGAACCACCCCCCACACAGGCAATAGCAATGTCTGGCAAGCCACCGGCCTTAGCTAACATTTGTTCGCGCGCTTCGCGACCAATGATGGCTTGGAACTCACGCACTAAATAAGGATAAGGATGCGGACCAATCGCCGAACCCAAACAGTAATAGGTGCCATTAGGATCAGTGACCCAATCACGCAAGGCTTCATCTACAGCCGCACGTAATGTTTTATCGCCACTGGTCACAGGAGTTACAGTGGCGCCTAGTAATTTCATGCGCCCCACATTCGGCGCCTGTCGCTCCATATCCACTGCACCCATGTAGACGGTACACGGCAGACCTACGCGAGCACATGCTGCAGCTGAAGCCACGCCATGTTGACCTGCTCCAGTTTCGGCAATAACGCGCTTAGCGCCCAGTTTCTTTGCAAGCAATACCTGACCAATGGAGTTATTAATTTTATGCGCGCCGGTATGTGCTAAGTCCTCGCGTTTGAACCAAACCTCACAACCCCATTTTTTAGACAGCGTGCGCGCATAAGTTAAGGCCGTAGGTCGACCAATCCAATCACGCAATTCGGCCATGTATTCCGCTTGAAACTCAGCATCATGTAGATATTTTTTTACGCCGGCTTCTAAGCGATTTAATGCAGGGACCAAAGTTTCTGGAATATATCGACCACCGAATGGCCCAAACCGACCCTGTGCGTCTGGATACACATCATTAATCACATTGGCATACAACGTTTGTTGATCCAATGTATTGCTGGCAATTTTCATCACTTCACTCCCGCATACTGTGCTGCATTAAATCGCACACCATGCATTGCAATCTACACTGCGGTTCGCGCCGCACTGACAAAGACAAATATTTTCGCCGGATCTTTTGTGCCCGGCATAGATTCAACGCCGCTGCTGACATCCACGCCAAATGGCCGTACTGACTTAATGGCATCGGTGACATTCGATGGATTGAGTCCACCTGCTAAAATCAACTCACCTTGTGCTGCCAATTCTGCTGCCTGCTGCCAATCTGCCGTTTCGCCCGTACCACTGACTGCGCCTTCAAATAAAAAACGCTTCGGTAATTCTGCGGGCAATTTACGACCCGCACGCAATACCGGCAACACCGTCAATGTTGTCGGTAATTTTAACGCTAGCAAATCTTCCCAATCCGTCTGCAACACATCGGGCTTAAAAGTGTCTAGAACTTCATTCACTTCTTGCTGCGAAGGATGCAACATCACCGCAATACGCTGAATACGCGTCGGCACGCCCGATGAAAATCGCAAGGCTTGTTGAGGCGTGACACGCCGCTTAGATGGCGCAAACACAAAGCCAATCGCATCGGCGCCAGCAATCAAGGCTGAACTGACGGCCACTTCGGAATTCATGCCACACACTTTAACCCACATGATTAAAGCTTCAGCATCTCAAGAGACAAAGCGGTTTTGCGACCGGATTGCAACAACTCAACCGCCAGCGCTCGCGGATCAGGGCTGTTCATAAGCGTTGTACCAATCAGCGCCATCTGAAAACCTAAACGCACGACACGTTGGACATCTTCTGTATTGCCGACACCGCTTTCAGCCACTTTTGGATACTCACTTGGCAATAATGAAACTAACTCAGCAAACCGTTCGAAGTTGACCTGCAAGCTTTGTAAATCACGGCAGTTAATGCCCACAAGGATTTTTTCATCGTGATTTTTGCGAGCGGACAACACATCATTAATCAGCGCAATATCTTCAGCATCAAACGCTTCAATGAGCACAAACAGGCGCAACATGGCCGCACAATCCAGCAAGGCAGTGATTCGACTTTTATCTAACATTCGCGCAATCACCAACACGCCGCCCGCACCAGCCACGCGCGCTTCCATCACCTGATACGGTTCAACTAAAAAATCTTTTCGCATCGTGGGTACACCTAAAGGCGTAAGCACTTGTGTCGCTTGAGTGAGATGTTCGAGTGCGCCGCCAAAACGCGTGGGTTCAGTCAACACTGACACTGCAGCAGCACCACCTAAGCCATACGCAGCAACGCGACTTTGTACATCAGAGGTATGATTAGATAAATCACCTGCTGAGGGTGAATGCAATTTGCATTCAGCAATCAAATCAAAGCCCTCAGCAGATAGCTTTAATGCAGGTGCAGGTGCCATCGTGCTGGCACGCGCCCATAACTTCGCCTCAGGCACTACTGCCTTAGCGTGTTCATATCGCTCGTAACTTAAACGAGCCATGTCAGTCAGTAATCCAGACATTCAATTCTCTTGTGGATCAAATTACATCTGAAGCCGTTTCTGAAGCCATTGACTCAACACTATTGCGCGGCGCCAAAGTTAGCGAGCTTATTCAACACCGCAGTAGCCCGACCATCATCAATGGCCGCAGCGGCTTGTTGCATCGCTTCAAGCGGACTAGCTGCACGACCCGTTAACTCCAGCACTAAGGCCGCATTCAATAAAATGGCCTGACGATGTGCGCCATGATCCTGTCCTGCAAACACCGCACGTAATTGCTGTGCATTGTAAGTGGCATCACCGCCTTTCAACTCGGCAGGCGTACAGCGTGAGATGCCAAATTCAGCTGGATCGCGCGTACGTTGCGTAACACTGCCAGGACGCACATCAAAACATTCGAACACACCACACGGTGTCGCCTCATCCCAGCCCGGTTCACCATGCACTACATACGCACGTTCAATCGGTAGGCCTGCCAAAGTCTCAGCCATGAGCTTGGCTGTTTCAACATTAAAGGCACCAATCAAATGAAACGGCGGCTCGGCCGGATTACACAACGGACCAAGAATATTAAATACTGTACGCACACCTAACGCCTGACGAATCGGCGTCACCGCCTTAGTGGCCGAGTGATAATACGGCGCGAACAAGAACGTAAAGCCACAGGCATCCAAACAACGTCCGGCAGCCTGCTCATCCAACGGCAACTTCATGCCCAGTTGTTCCAAGGTATCGGCGCTACCACTACGACTCGATACTGCACGATTACCATGCTTCACCACGCGCAAGCCCAGTGCTGCAAGTAATAAACCAGCGCCGGTGGATAAATTAAAACTGCCCGAAGAATCCCCGCCGGTACCGACGATATCAACTAATGGCGCACCTGAAGAAATGACTGGACGCTTCGCCAGTCCGCGCATGGCTTTGGCAAAGCCGCGCACTTCATCTGGCGTGACGCCCTTACTGCGTAGTGCCGCAAGCAATGCGCCGGCCATGGCGGGGGCAATGGTTTCATCGGTAAGCGCTAATAACAGTTGTGAAGCCTCGGCTTCACTTAATGAGCGATGCTCTAGTAACTGCTCGAGTGTGTTGCGCAGGAAACTCATCACTTAACCCTCACGCATTGGCGAGGTTAACTTGAGAAAGTTACCCATCAGAATTGGCCCTTCGGGCGTGAGAATACTTTCGGGGTGAAATTGCACCCCTTCAATTGCGTACTTTTTATGGCGCACACCCATGATCTCGCCTTCAGGCGTTCTAGCGGTCACTTCTAAAACATCCGGCAACGACTGCGGCTCTGCAATGAGCGAATGATATCGACCAGCTTCAAAGGGATTGGACATGCCTTTAAGTATGCCTTGGCCGTCATGATTCACCGGCGAGACCTTGCCATGCATTAAACGTCCTGCACGCACCACCTTGCCACCGAATACTTCAACCAAGGATTGATGACCTAAGCACACACCAAAGATGGGCAACTTACCGGCAAAGTGACGAATCATGTCCATCGACACACCCGCATCGTAAGGTGTCCCCGGACCTGGTGAAATACACAAATGCGTAGGGTTTAACGCCTCGGCTTGTGCCAAGGTAATTTGATCATTGCGATGCACTAACACCTCAGCACCCAGCATAAGAAATGCTTGCACCAAGTTGTAGGTAAATGAATCGTAGTTATCGATTAGCAATAATTTGGGCGTATTCATTACAAACCCTCCTGCGCCATGGCTAGGGCACGTCGCAATATCGCGCTCTTGGCTAGCACTTCCTGATATTCCATTTTCGGAACGCTATCGGCAACGATACCCGCACCTGCTTGAAAACTATACGTATCGCCACTAAACACTAAAGTGCGAATAGTAATGGCCTGATCCATATCACCCGTGTTGCCAAAATAACCAATGGTGCCGCCATAGAAACCACGGCGACAGGGTTCAAGTTCATCAATAATTTGCATAGCACGCACTTTAGGCGAGCCCACAAGTGTTCCCGCAGGAAAGGCCGCGGCAAATAAATCAAAGGCATCTTTGTCATGTGCAAGTTGTCCTTTAACACCACTGACAATGTGCATTACATGACTGTAGCGTTCAATGGATCGATAAGGATCAACATGCACACTGCCCGCCTTAGCTACACGACCCAAATCATTGCGCGCTAAATCAACTAGCATCACGTGCTCGGCATTTTCTTT
>CANGFV010000079.1 GCA_947453225.1 Pseudomonadota bacterium | reverse complement strand
CCAGAAGAAGAATTACAACGGTTGTTTGAACCCTTTTACCGTGTTACCCAACAAGCGCGCCAGCGTGATACGGGTGGCTATGGGATCGGATTGGCCATTACTGCTCGAGTGGTGGGGTTGCATCACGGCACGGTGGCTGCGGTGAATCACAAAGAAGGCGGTCTGAAAGTGGAGTTACGAATTTCACGGTCACAGCTCATTTGATGTTTTATTCGCCAGTATCCAGCTTCTAAGGCAAATAAAAAAGCCGTTCGGATAATTCCGAACGGCTTTAGTTTGCTCGTCAATTACTAATTACTTTTTAGCGCCAAATTTATATACCGCAGAAAGCTGTACATACCTTGGGGTCTGATAACTTTTTGGTGTGCCAAATGAGGTCAGTGGGTCACCGGCATCATCTTCTCCATCAGAGTCTAAGTTTGTAACAGTGTTTTTATTGAGCAAGTTAAAGACTTTGGCTTGAAGGCTTAAGTTTGGTAAGTGAGTCGGCTCATAGGTCACGCCAAGGTCTACATTCCATAGCCAAGGCGTATTACCGATAGAGCCACGCGGAACAACATTGCCACCACATCGAAAGTAAGCTACGCCATAGCCAATATAATCCTCATCATCAATTCCTAAACAAATCTTAGGGCGACCACTTTGTAGTAAGGTGCCAAAAGAAAGGGTTACTTCTTCGTTAAGCTTATAAAGCCCGGTGCCCTTGAATGTATGACGTCTGTCATTGGGTAGGTTGCCAGAAGCGCCAACCATCAGTTCTGGGTCGTCGAAGTCTTGGGTAACACCAGTGTCGGATTGCCCAATGTCTGATTTTACTAGACCTTCTGCATTGCCATAGTTGTGCGCATAAGTATAAGAAAGCTGAGTGGACCAGTTATTACTTAGGGCTTTTTCGACGGTCAGTTCAATACCCACGTAACGACGGACTGCTTTAGGTAGTCCTACATCTGCAGCTGATAAATTTATGTTCTCAAGTGTCCCATCGCCATCAACATCAGCATCAACATTAAGTGCAGATCCGGGATTGAGTATGAAACAGCCAGGGAGATTTTTATCTTTGAATGTATATCCATTAGCTGATGCCCAAGCTCCAAAAGGCCGCCAATCGCACATGTCATCAGTTGTTTTCTTCAGGTCACGGTAGGTAAAGCGGGCACCTAACGTCCAATCCTTATTTATATGGCGTTGGTAGCCAAGAATAAATTCGTTTTGGATGGTCGGGTCAAGATTCTTTGAGGCTACCGATGAAGGGTTGGGTGCCACTGCTTTTTCTTGGTTTAAATATTTTACTTCTCCAGACATTGTGTCGTCATTGTCGCCATTCACGGGTTCAATCAATGTGGGTCGACCAGTGATTGGATCAATAGCTGAATACGTCCAGGTCTGTCTTCTATACATAGATGCACTTGCGGCACGTACCGCAACAGTGGCTGCTACTGGCAGTGAATACACGCCATAGCTACCATAGAGCTTACTTGTCGAATCACCGGCCATGTCTAGAGCAAATCCAAACCGCGGCTGTAAAATATTATTTTGTTTTAGGTAGGCAATGCCGTCACCATTTAGGTTACGGAATGAGTCGCTACGCAGACCTAGCTGTACAAGTAGTTTATCCGTGAGGCGCCAATCATCTTTTAAATAGAAGGCATTAGATTTAACGCCCACATCGGCACCGGTCTGAAATTGGTATATCTGTACCGCCTGTATTGGCGCCGCAGGGGTTGGATTTACCTGAGAGTATCTCCTGTAATAATACATCAAACCACCTGATTTGGACGTACCATCAATACTTGACCAGTCATCACTTTCAACACCAAATTTAAAGAGATGGTCACCTAGGTTTGTATTACTCCATCTGTAATCAATGTCTATACGACCAGATTTGCGTTGATCACGATTATTCTGAGCGTTTATTTCTTCATCTATATAACAACTGGGCTTGCCAACACCGAGAGGGTCGGTGTAGTTCGTCGGGTGATAGATGACGTAGGGGCACCCAGGCTGCACGGAGTCTTGAATGTTGCCGGAATGAATAACGCCGTTATAGGAAATGATGTCTCCATTCGCTGCTAATTGATAGTTTTCTCGTTTGTTATTGAGCTGACCATACTGTACGGATAATGAGAGGTTATCTGTTAGTGAGCCGGAATACTTGCCAATGATGGTGTTGCCACCGGTGTTGTTATGGTCAGTGCCAGAGAATGTATCTCGTATTGCCCAGCCATCGGCATCATAGTCCTCAGCGAATCGAGCGGTTTCTTGCTTGGTAGAGTCGTTAAATGCAGTCAGGCTTAATGTATGATTAGCATTGAGATTCCAGTCAAGGTTGATTAGTCCATATGGCATGCGAGTCGTTCGATCAATAACCCCTCCACCATAATAACTATTTGGGAAAGAGATGAGGCTTTGTTTCTCAAGCTGACCAATTGCATAAACAAAGAGCTTGTCCTTAATTAGTGGCCCTCCAATCCATGCGTCATAAGTAGTGCTGCTGAAAGAGTTGTCGTGATATTTTCGATAAGGTTCACCAGCGGAGGTGTAGGTGGTTGGGCTGTGACCGCGAAATGCCTTAGGTTCTAAGTTGACTGCCAAACCTGATTTCCAACTGTTAGTGCCTTTTTTGGTGACTAGATTCACTACGCCGCCGGTTGATAAACCATATTCAGGACCATAGCCACCGGTGAGTACTTGCTCAGATTCAATCGCATAAAAGGGCACGCTGGAATAGGCCAGATTTTTGAAAAGATTGGTAACGTTAAAGCCGTTAATGTAATACGAGTTTTCGGCAACTGATGAGCCTCCAAATGAGGCCAGGTTCCCAAATTCAGAGTCCCCTTTGACTGTGCCTGGCGCAAGTAAAGCTACATTAGTAATGTCTTGTGCTACTGGCAGGATCGCTAGCTGCTCTGCACTATATGTGGTTGATACCTGCGATGTGGTGGTATCAATTTGTGTGGATAGTCGGCCCGATACAATCACTTCTTCAAGTGAGATGGGTTCACTTAACGACAGTACTGTGCCTATACCTGGATTGACTCGTACGACTTGTTTGCTGGGTGAGCCGTCTGGCTTGGTGGCTGATACCGTGTAATTTCCTGGGGGTAAAGAACCAACATTAAATCTGCCATTGAGGTCTGAGCTGGCTTCTCTGGTGAGTCCAGTATCTTCATTAATCACTGTGACCTTAGAGCCGGATTTGACGTCGCCATAAATTGAACCTAATGCACTTTGTCCAAGAGCGGTGTTAAAGGTGACTAGACAAAGTGATAGAGCAAGTAGGGCTGATATTTTTCTGAAAACCAAGAACGATCTAATAAGTTTCATTAGGTGTGCTCTTAAGGATAGAATTTCTAGGGGGGCATTCCTTATGTATTAATGGCTCAAAAGGGTTCTTAATCAAAAAAGCCATTTGGGTACCAATATTGCTCCTCACATAGTGCTATGTAAATAAATTAAGCCAAGTTTTAGCTAAGGCTAAGACTACAAATGGGTTGCGATGCAATACAGCTGAGCAAATGGTGTAATTACAGTCCAAAAACTGGATGTTTAACTATTGCGCCAGCGCCAATTCCTGCTCTGGCGGTCATGCCTCCTGCAATTTCTAATACCGCCAATACAGGGCGCTTAGCGTCGATAATCTTTAATGACATTGGTGTGGTGTTAGCAGCAATGCTGTCAATGCGGCCATGTGCGTCAATGAACAGCATATCCAGTGGAATGAGCGTATTTTTCATCCACATTTGAATTCTTTCGGGTTGGTCGAAAATAAATAACATGCCCGTGTTGGGCGCCAAAGATTTGACCATCATCAGTCCTTGCTCACGATGTGCATCAGTATCGGCTACCCAGACATTAAAGACATGTTGGCGCCCATTGGGTGTGATGATGGTCAGGGTGCTTTGTGGAAAATTGCTTAGCGGTTCTAGTGTTGGATCAGGTTCATTGGCTGCATGCGTACTTTGCAAAGCGCAAACACTGAGTACGAGTAACAGGGCTATTCGACGTAAGGTATTCATGTAGAGAAACTCAATTTTGATATTTAGCGGTGTCCAGAATAACTCCATATCGCACTAGATGCACTGACCCGGTGCGGCCTGAGCTGGGACTGATCCAACACAGTTCATGATCTACACTGTTTTGAAGTTCAAATAGCTGTAGGCACTGCAAGTGAGTCTGGGTTTGATCTATCACTATGGCTATTTCAGTGCACATCTATTCATTTTTAGTCAACGCTGGGGCATATTGCCCGTGTTGGCATGAGATTAGCTTCTAAATTCAAGTCGGAAATAGAAAACCAACCCATTCGTCGAGCCAGAGAGAAACTAATGGATCCTAAAGAGTCAGCGACCGCTAAACCACCTAAGGCACAGCAGGCTGCGCTTAAGCGTAATGACCAATGGCTCGCCAGAGATACTCTGGCCATCATTATGGCTGGGGGTCGGGGCGAACGACTTAAGCATCTGACGGCTAATCGGTGTAAACCAGCGACCCAGTTTGGCGGCAAGTTCCGCATTATCGATTTCGTGTTATCCAATTGCGTGAATTCAGGCATTCGCCGCATTTCTGTGCTCACCCAGTACAAGGCGCATTCGCTCATCAAACATATTCAACGAGGCTGGAGTTTTTTGCGCGGTGAATTCGGCGAATTCATTGAAATTATTCCAGCGCAGCAACAGTTGAGTGAGCAGTGGTATCAAGGCACGGCTGATGCGCTGTATCAAAATTTATCCATCATGAAGTTACATCGGCCGCGCCTAATTCTGGTGCTAGCGGGCGATCATATTTACAAGATGGATTATGGTCCGATGCTGGCCTTCCATCGCGAACAAAAAGCAGATATCACCGTAGGTGTGGTTGAAGTGCCAAGACAGGATGCCACTGGCTTTGGTGTGATGACTGTCAATGAGCAGCAGCGCGTGGTGAAATTCTCAGAAAAGCCTGCTAATCCAGATTGCATCCCTGGTCGCGAAGATTTGTCATTAGGGTCGATGGGTATTTATGTGTTCGATGCTGATTTGTTGTATCAATTATTAGAGGCGGATGCCGCAGATCCCAATAGCTCCCATGACTTTGGTAAGAATATTCTTCCTCAAGCGATTGATAGGCTAAATGTGATGGCCTATGCGTTTCGTGATGTGGTGACGCGCGCGCAGCAATACTGGCGTGATGTGGGTACTGTCGATGCGTTTTATGATGCCAATATGGAAATGGTTTCTGCCGATCCTGAATTGAACATTTATGATTCACAATGGCCAATATGGACCTATCAGCGGCAACAGCCGCCCGCTAAGTTTGTGTCGAGTACAGCAGGCCATCATGGTAAGGCGCTGGACTCTGTAGTTTCTGGCGGTTGTGTCATTACAGGCGCTGAAGTAGTTGAGTCACTGTTGTTTACCAATGTCAGGGTGAATGATCGTTCATATATTGAAAAGTCTCTGGTGTTTCCGGATGTCGTCATTGGTAATGATTGTGTGATTAAAAATGCGATTATCGATACTGGCGGTGTCGTACCTGCAGGTACCCAAATTGGTATCGATCCTGCTGAGGATGCACGCCGTTTTTATGTGACCGAGAAAGGCAGATTGTTGATTACGCGCGAAATGCTGGACAAGCTTGTATAATGCTGGGCGTAAGTTCAACGCTGCGAATGAATGGAATGCAAAACAATGAAGCTTTTTATTACGCTGTTGCTGGGGCTGTTGTTATCGTCTTGCGCTAGCCTTAAATTTGAATCGCCTAAGTTGTCAGTGGTGACTGTGGGCATGGTTTCGGCTGATGTGTTCAGTCAGCAGTTTCGTATCCGCCTTCATGTGCGCAACCCAAATAAAATTGAATTGCCAATCAAAGGGATTGAATATCAGTTGTTTTTGCAGGGCGATCGCTTTGCAGAAGGCACCACAGAGCAGTCATTTGTAGTGCCGGCCATGGGCGAGGCAGAGTTTGACACCATAATAAAAACTAATTTTATGAGCAGCATTGGCCGCCTGCTAAGTAAGCTAAATACTAGTGATCAAGGAAAAATTCAGTATGCGTTTGAAGGGTCGGTGTTATTGAGCAAAGGGATTGTGCTTAAGTTTCCCTTCAGTGAGCAGGGCATGGTGGAGCTAAATATCAAGAAATAGCCGACGCTGCGGCTATGTCAAACGCTGGTAAAGACGTTCGTATTCGGTGACTTGTTGTTGCCAAGAAAAGTCCTGCATCATGCCGTTACGAATGAGTTGATGCCATGTTTCAGTCTGTTTATATAAATCTAATGCAGCATTGACTGCCCACTGAACGGCCGGTACATCATAGTCATTAAATACGATGCCGGTGCCCTGTTTGCCATCCCACATCTTGACCGAATCAGCCAGTCCACCGGTTTTGCGCACAATCGGAACCGTGCCATATTTGAGGCTGTACATTTGATTTAAGCCGCAAGGTTCATACAGCGAAGGCATCAAGAACATATCACTGCCCGCTTCGATTAAGTGTGCCAGTGCTTCATCATAACCATGATGAAAGTGTACGCGCTCCGGAAACGCCCCCATGAGTTGATTAAAAAAATCTACATAGCGCTGCTCACCGCTGCCAAGAATGCACAGCGTGAAATCTCGGCTTGTCAGTAAGCCATGTAGGCTGCCCATGAGCAAATCGAAGCCTTTTTGGTAGGCTAATCTGGACACCATGCCGATGACGGGGCGCTCTAGATTGAGCTCCAGATGACCTAGTGAAAGCAGTGCTCGTTTGCATTGCATTTTTCCAGTGAGGTCTTTGACTGAGTAGCGTGCGGGCAATAGCGCATCAATCTGTGGGTCCCAGCTTTGATAATCAACGCCATTTAAAATACCTATGATTTCATCATTGCGTGCCTGCAAGGTGCTATCTAGTCCATGACCGCCAAGTGGTTCGCAAATTTCATGGGCATACGTCGGACTGACAGTGCTGACGATATCGGCTTGGTAGATGCCTTCTTTTAACCAATTGATTTGTCCGTTATGGCGATCTTCAGGTCGAATGTGTGCGAACACATCATCAATGCCTAGGTCATACATGGCTGAGGCGGCAAATACGCCTTGATAGCCTATGTTGTGAATACTCATCACTGTTTTGGTTTTGTTGAATAGCGGTTCGCTGCGATATACCGTTTTTAGTAATAGTGGCAGTAACGCGGTGTGCCAGTCATTGCAGTGCAGAATGTCAGGTGCAAATTGCATCACGCGTAAGGATTCGAGGGCGGCACGTTGAAGCAGAATGAAGCGACGATGTTCGTCGGTATCGCTGGTGTAAATGGCCTCTCGGCTAAATAACGCAGGACAGTCAATTAAATATATAGGCAGCGTGCTATCGGGCAGTGCGCTACTAAATATTGAAAATTCATAATGATGTTCGCCAAGCCTTAGCGGGATGTGTTGCAGCTCTGTGACCGCATGACGTTTGAACGTTGAGTTCTGGAGCGACGCATACAGCGGCATGAATACTCGCAGTTCATGACCGTGTTCATGCAGTGCGCGTGGCAAGGCGGCAGCGACATCGGCCAGCCCGCCAGTTTT
>CANGFV010000078.1 GCA_947453225.1 Pseudomonadota bacterium | reverse complement strand
TATGGTGGGGGTCGGGCGCGGTGCGCGTGAGGGTGTGCTGATTAAGGATGCGCAGGCTTTGGAGTTAATGGAAAAAGTCGATACCTTGGTACTTGATAAAACAGGCACTCTAACTGAAGGCGCGCCTAAAGTTCAGCGCTGTATCGCCTGTGCGCAGTTCACTGAGCATGAGATCGTTGCATATGCAGCCGCATTAGAACGCATGAGCGAGCATCCATTAGCGAAAGCCATCATTGATTTCGCTATGCAGAAAAATATCTCGTTACCTACAGTCATTAATTTCAAAGTTATTACAGGTCAAGGAATACAGGGTACAGTTGATAATAAACATGTGGCTTTGGGTAATGCAGGGTTAATGCATAGTTTTGACGTTGATTGCAGTATTTTTGATGGCGAGGTTGCAGCATTAAGAGAGAAAGGTCACACGGTGATGTATGTGTCAGTCGATCATCAGTTGGCTGGTTTTATGAGTGTGGCCGATCCAATTAAGGCGACTGCTGCCGAAGCTATTGCCGTCTTGCGTGAGGCTGGGTTGAGAATTGTATTAATGACTGGCGATCATCATAAGACTGCATATGCGGTTGCACAGCAGTTAGGTATTGATGAGGTGAGTGCCGAGGTATTGCCGCAGGATAAATATCAGCAAATTCAGGTCTTGCAGGAGCAAGGCAGGGTGGTTGCCATGGCGGGTGATGGTATCAATGATGCGCCCGCTCTAGCCGCGGCACAGGTAGGAATTGCTATGGGTGCAGGTACTGATGTTGCCATGCAAAGTGCTCACATTGTGCTGGTAAAAGGTGATTTAAGAGGTATTGCCAAGGCGCGTTTGTTAAGTCAATTCACGATGAGAAATATTCGCCAGAATTTGTTCTTCGCCTTTGTGTACAACTTTTTGGGCATTCCTATTGCGGCTGGGGCGTTATATCCACTTTTTGGTGTGTTGCTCAGTCCAATGATTGCTAGCGCCGCAATGAGTTTGAGTTCGGTATCTGTGATTGGCAATGCGTTGCGCTTGAAAAGTATGCGTCTTTTATAATTGAGATCACTAATGTCACCGATTCTATTTGGCTTGGTGTCTCTCCACATGAGGAATGTTACTTAGAGACTTGCCGCAGTCATTATTTCATGATGTCTCCACTGTGTTTATGTTGCGGTGGCTCAAATGAATAAGACTCAAGATATTTCCTTACGCGATGTGCGCAGCCAATTGCTGAGTCGATTGGATGAGCTAAATGCGCGCGTAGCTAATACGGATCGTGAACTGAAACATACTCAAGAGCCTCTGCTTGCTGATGATTCTGATCGTGCAACGCAGACTCAGAATGATGAGGTGTTGCGCCAGCTTGAAGATGCGGCTTCTGTGGAAGTTGCTGCCATCAATGCGGCCTTAGATCGATTGGAGCAGGGGCGTTACGGTTTGTGTGTCCTCTGCCAGCGGCCCATTGGTGCTGCGCGTCTGGCGGTTGTGCCTTATGCGCTCTACTGCGTCACATGTGCCGCAGGGTTGTCTTCAAAAACGACTGATCGGAATAGTCAGGTGCTTTCTTAAGGGCGCTAGAATGCCTGTAAATTACTGGTTTATGTTGTGCCGTCGTTTCAAAACCATATGTTTTGATTTACACTGAACCTCAGTTGTGAGGAGTGTATTTACATGAGCAAAAATGTAGTGTTCGCGGCAAGTGCGTTGGCCTTGGTATTAGGAGCTATGTCTGCCTATGCGCAGCAGGCTGGTGCGCCGCCTCCTGGCGGTATGGGTGCGGGTGGTCCTCCTCCAGGTGGTATGGCTGCGGGTGGATCGCCGCCAAGCGGTGCTGACTTCGTGAAAAGATTCGACACCAATAGTGATGGCAAAATTTCGTCCGATGAATATATGGCGGATTTCACTCGTATGGATGCTTCTGCAGATGGGTTGGTCGATGCTACTGAAGCCCCTCAAGGTGGCGGCGACTTCATGGGCAAGTTCGATAAGAGCGGCGATCAAAAAATTAGCAAAGATGAGTTCATGGCTGATTTTAAGCAAATGGATCAGAGTGGCGACGGCTTTGTAGATGTCTCTGAAGCTCCAGGACCTCCTCCTGAAGCAGGCGCTAACCCGCCGCCACCACCACCTGCTAACTAAGTTTAATGACTGCGCTGAGCGTTTGAATTCAATCAGCGTTTAGTTTCAGCCCCTAATAAAAAACCCCATGCAGTACTCACTGCATGGGGTTTTTGTTTGGACTAAGTTAAGTGGGTTAGTTGGAAGTTGCGCCTGCGGCCATGCCACCTGCAGCCATTCCTCCAGCGGCCATGCCACCGGCTTCCATACCTGCAGCCATGCCCGCAGCAGCTGCGCCAGCACCCATGCCCGCGCCGCCTTTACTTTCATCACCAAATTTACCGCTTTCTAGTGCGGCGAATTTTTCTTCGCCGAGACTAGTGCGGACGTGTGTCTTTAGTTGCGCAAGTAATGCATCGGCCACAGCTGGTTTTGATTTGGCGATGTTATTGGTTTCGAGTGCATCATTGTTGATGTCATAAAGGAATACATCTTTAGTGTCCCAGTAATACATCAGTTTGTATTCATTATTGCGAATTGCGGTTTGAGGGTGGGGGACTTCAACGTCGTGGTGCCAAATCATGTGATCGATAGGACGTTTCACTTCGCCCTTACCGCTATTTAGCAACAAAGACTTCCAGCTGCCCCCTTCAATGCCCTTAGGCATTGCAAAGCCCGGCGCTGCAAAATCCACAATGGTAGGCATCATGTCATAGGAAATTACAGGAATATTGGTATAGGCCTTGGCGTTGATGCCCGGGCCGCTCACGATTAGCGGTACGCGTAGACCGCCTTCATCAAGGACGGCTTTTTCACCCTTGAGGGACTTGGTCTTCATGCCGTTATCAGACATGTAAATCACATAGGTGTTCTTGCTAATGCCCAGTTGATCCAGTTTCTTTAGCAATACACCGATACAGGTATCTAGATCTTCAGTCATGGCGGCCATTAATGCCGTAGGACCACTATAATTTTTAAGCGTTGAGGCTAACGCTTGAGGTTTGGCGTGCGGCGCGTAGTAAGACAGTTGCAGATAGAAGGGATGACCTTCTTTGACCTGCTTATCCATATAATCTTGAGCGCGGCGTGTGATACCAAAAGATTGTTTTGGGTCTAGTGGATCGCTGGTATCACCATCTTCATTCATAGTAATGCCATCGCTGGCGTCATAGCCCATTTGTTCTGGCGTTTGAGGCCATTGCCATTTACCAAAGTGTGCAGCGCGGTAAGTTGAATTGGCGCGCTTCAATGTATTAGCAATTGAATCAGTAACCGGCGCGCTCCAATTGACATGCCACTTATCAATCGCATTGAGGGTCACGGTGCTGCGACCCATTTGAAAGGCAGCGCGTGAACCTTCGCACTTTGGATGAGCAGCATAGGCCTGCGAGAAAATGATGCCTTGAGAAGCAATGCGCTCTAGGTTTGGCATCTTGTAGTTGGCGGTATGGCTATAGTCCTTGCCAGGGATCATTTCTACAGAAGTGCCGTCTAACCCTTGGTCATCAACAAAAATAAATAAGAAGTTTGGACTGGTTGATGTGCTAGGCGCGGCATAGGTCAGGCCAGAGGCGCACAGCAAGGACAATAAAAACAGTTTTAGTTTTTTCATACTTTTGAAACTCCCCCAAGATGGGCATGAATGTAGGTTAATTCTAGCGATCTTCGGTTGGTTTTGCCCAACTTCGGCCTGCTATTTGCGGGGATTAAACATTAAGAAATGTAATGACAGTTTGGGCTAATGACAGGCCAGACTGCTAATTACCGTTATACTTGATTGTGATGAATACAGCAGACCTTCAATTTATGGCGCGTGCGCTGGAATTGGCGCGGCACGCGCAAGCTCGCGGTGAAGTGCCGGTGGGTGCGGTGATTGTTAAAGACAATCAGATTATTGCTGAAGGGTGGAATCAACCTATCGCTACGCACGACCCTAGTGCGCATGCAGAATTATTAGCGATGCGTGAAGCTGCGCGAGCGCTGCAAAACTATCGACTAATAGATACAACGCTCTATGTGACGCTTGAACCCTGTGCGATGTGTGCTGGGGCAATGGTGCATGCCCGTGTGAAGAGACTGGTTTATGCTGCATCTGATCCTCGAGCTGGAGCTGCAGGCTCAATTTTCAACATTGTTCACCATGAAGCACTGAATCACCGTGTAGAAGTGATGGGTGGTGTGATGGAATCAGAATGCGCCACTTTGCTGCGAGATTTTTTTCGCACACGGCGTAATGACAGGCGCTAATTCTTTTTAGTTTTCTCAGCTTCAACTTCATTGATAGTAGTGGCCAGTCCACCTTCAGCGCCCACCCAGTTCAGCATCGACATATACAGACGAATGCTGTCCACAAATTGAACCGGTTCCCAGCCCCGTGCGTAGCCACGCTTAGCTTGTGAATACCATTTTTCTTGTGTGAGTAGCGGCAGGTATTCGCGTACTACTTCCCATTTATCTGCGTCTTTACCATCGGCTTGGGCAAAAATTCGGGCATCTTCAATATGACCAAAGCCCATGTTGTAAGAGGCCAGAGCAAACCAAGTGCGATCAGGTTCTTTAATGCGTGCTGGGATCATGTTGCGGACATTAATGAAGTAACGAGCGCCACCAAGAATGCTTTGCTGTGGGTCTAGTCGATCCTGCACGCCCAGACTGTTTGCGGTGTCATCTGTCAGCATCATCAGGCCACGCACGCCAGTTGGTGAGGTGGCATCAGCTTGCCATTTAGATTCCTGATAGCTGATCGCTGCGAGCATACGCCAATCAATATTGACCTCAGTTGCTGCAGCCTTGAACAGATCTAAATATTTAGGTAATTGTTCGCGCACATCTACAATGAAATTACGTGCGTGCAGTGCTGACGATACCGGCGTCTTTGCGTAGTAGCGTTGTAAAATTTCCGCAAGTCTACCGTCTGCATCTATCACGGAAAAATAAGACACTACGCGACTGAGTAATGACGTATCACGGGTATTGACTAACCAGGCCAGCGATTTGCCTTGATCAAGGTCAAATGCGACGGCGATGTCAGGATGAAAGCTGCGACCCACTGCAAATTCATTGGAATCGGCAACGGTATAGTCAAGATCGCCCTGTGAAATTCGATATAGCAGTTGGTCAATTTCAGCGTCAGGATTTTCGCTCCAGCGAATCTCTGGCTGTTCAGTGCGTAATCGAGCTAATGTCGCTGCGTGTGGACTTTCGCTGGCTACTTCAATACGACCTAGGTGGCCGGCAGCAACTAGGTCAGCGGGTCGTTCGGTTCCCGCGCGATAAATGAGGTGTTCTTTTACGAGTTGATAGGTGGGACCATAGCTGCTGCCACTGGGTGCGCTTTGTTCAAGTGCAAGACCCGCGGCGGCGATATGCGCCCGCCCTGAAGCAATTTCACGGCGTAGTTCCCGTGCGCTGCTTGCAGAGTAAATATTCAGTGCAACCCCAAGGTCTGCAGCAAATTGAGCCGCTAGTTCGTATTCAGGTCCCTGTGGGCCATCAGCACCAAGGTAGTAGGTGCTGGGATTGTTGAGTGTGACCACGCGCAGTTCACCGCCCTTAAGAATTTTTTCCAAAATTCCCGGTGGTTGAGAACAGGTGCCCAATAGCAGGCAGGCGAGGATGGCAAGCGCCGCTTTCAACTTAACTTAACTCTCTGGCGAAGCTCTAAAAGGGTGCAGTATAAACGCTGAAATTGCCTAAGCACTTGTATAGAATACGCGCCCTGTCTATGGATGGGCACAAATTGTTGATTTTTACAGCTTCTGGAGAGGTACCGAAGCGGTCATAACGGCACCGATTCGAAATCGGTTGAGGGTTAACTCCCTACAAGGGTTCGAATCCCTTCCTCTCCGCCAATTCTCACATTAACAAATATAATTAGTTGGGTATTTGGAAGTTGCTAGTATTAACTGGTGGGTCAGCTGAAAAGCCTGACCCAGAGTGGATGAGAGCTGGTCAAGCTCATCTTTAAGGATCTTTTAGGAAAGCTTGGAGTGAGTTGTTTATGTTGATTTTGACTCGCCGCGTTGGCGAATCCATCGTGATTGGTGATGATACAAAAGTAGTGGTGCTGTCGGTTCAGGGCAGTCAAGTGCGTGTCGGTATTGATGCACCTTCAGAAGTCACCGTTCATCGCGAAGAAATTTATGAGCGCATTCAGCGCGAGCGCCACAAGTCAGAAGATTAAGTTTCGGTAGGGGCTTTGTTCGAAGCTCTTTTTCATCCTTGATAAGTATTAAAGACAGCGTCCGTGCTGTCTTACGAGTATTTTTATTGCGAGCTTATTAGTTCGCTTTATTCGGTTTGATGGTGTATGAGAAAGCTACATCACCTTGTTTGCGGGTTGCGCTTTCATCTTTTGGCATCCATGAACGCACGTAATCCACCTTGGCTTCTTGTGGTGTAACAGTTACGCGCAGATGTCCTGCGGCCGGTAAGTAGTCACCGGTTTTATAGGCGCCGCGCCAGCTCACTGCATCTTCATAGAACGGATTAGCTGGATTTGGTGTTTCTTGATAGACGATGCCATCTTGGTCTTGACGCACGAAGATGTGATCGTGACCTTGGAAGAAAGCGCTGACTTTGTATTTCACCATCAACTGATGAATGGGTAGTGACCAGCCTGGACGTTTTTTGTCGAACTCCCATACACCGTCTAAATTTCTGCCGCCCCATTCACCTTGGTCGAGCATGTCTACGCCGCCACGCCCCGTGCCCAGCACATGGTGAGCAAAGATGAATTTGTATTTGGCCTTGCTTTCTTTCAATGTTTTTTCCAGCCAACGATATTGTGCTTCGCCGTGTGTGATATCCCAGATATCGCGCGCGCCCATTGCAGAGTAGTTGGTTGCAACCGTTGTGGGTGCGGCCACTGTTTCCATGCCCATGCCTGTTGCAGGTGCTGCTGCTTCCATTCCGGCATCCATACCCGCCATACCATCGGCAGCAGGTGCGCCTGTGCCTGCGGGGCCTGATTCACCGAGTGCGTTATCCACAACAGCATCGGAATGCCAGTAAGGATCAAGCGTGATAAACAATGCATCGCCCCATGTCCAAGCGTAATAATCATTGAGCATGCCCACGTGTTGTACCGGTTCCATATCGCCGGTGTAGAACTTGCCATCACCTACAGTGGGTTGTGGGAAGTAAGTGTTACGTGCTTTGCCGGCCCATACTGCAGGGCTGTTGGCCGTACCGTTAAGTAAGTACTTGGCAGCCTGTTCATGATTGCCGTTGACTAAGAAGATAGGAGTCGCGGCGCCATCCTGACCTAAATACGGACGTTGGTTGATGTACACCTGCGAGACAATTTGTGGTGACAGGGGTGCCATACCGCCCAGTTGATCAATACTGAAGTCGTCGCCAAGCGTAATGTAGAAATCCGGTTGATCTTTGCGCACATTGGCCATGGTGCGTTTGTACAGTTCAGGATCGAACATGTTCTTACGTTCAGGATGCGAGTCAGCTTGTACTGCGAAAACAAACGTACTGCCTGGGGAGCGTTGTGTTTGAAAGCTATATTCTTTCGAGATATCAAATGCGCTGGCATCGGCTGCCTTATAACGCAACCGATAGTAGTAGCGCGTGTTGGCTTTTAATTTATCCATTGATAATTCGACAGGTACTCGCGCTTTAGCGGGGGTAATGCCTGTTTTTGACGTGTAATTAGCAGGCGAGGGGCCATATTCTGCATACACTTCTTGATCAGTGGGTGACAGTACGCTGACGATCATCGAGTTGTCTGTAGGACGACCCAATACTTGTGTCATGGCAGCGACCGAAGTACCCGCCGTAATATCATTCTGTGATTGCTGTGCGCCTGAGAGCGCCGCCCAAGCACACAATCCGAGCAGGCATAGACCAATAAATGCCTCCCCGTAACGAGTTGTA
>CANGFV010000077.1 GCA_947453225.1 Pseudomonadota bacterium | reverse complement strand
TATATCAACCATCGTTGTGAAGCGAATTGTGAAACGGTCACCGAAGACAACCGTATCTTCATTGAAGCGATTCGTAACATCAAAGCCGGTGAAGAGTTGGGCTATGACTATCAGCTGACGTGGAGCGAAGACGACACTGCAGAGGACTTGGCGTTGTACCGCTGCTTGTGTGGATCGAAGAAGTGTCGTGGCACGATGCTGGATGAAAAATCTATCGAGCAGCACTTAGCCGATGATCGGGCCCAGCGTCAGCGTGCCAAGGCGCGCGCAGCGAAGCAGGGTGCAGCAAGCGTGAAGTCTGTTAAGAAGAAATCCGCTAAAAAATCGCTTAAGAAAACTGCTTCAAAAAAGAAGGCCAGTAAAAAGAAAGTTTCTAAAAAGAAAGCAGGTAAAAACAAATCAGTGAAACGAGGCCGTCAGTGATGATCTCGCTGATCGTTGCCGTCGCAGATCATGGCGTCATCGGTCAGCAGAACGCATTGCCCTGGCGTTTGTCTGGGGATTTGAAGCGCTTTAAGGCGGTGACGATGGGTAAGCCCATCATCATGGGTCGTAAAACATTTGACTCTATTGGCAAGCCGTTGCCGGGTCGTGCCAATATCGTTGTTACCCGCCAGTCCGATTTGCAGTTGCCTGGTTGTGTGGTGGTGAGTTCATTAGAACAAGCGCTCACCAGCGTGCAGGCGGACGAGTACATGATCATTGGTGGCGCTGAAATTTATCGTCAGGCGTTACCGTTGGCGCAGCGGGTGTATTTGACGCGAGTGCATGCCAATATCAGTGGCGATGCGTTTTTCCCTGTGCTTGAGCCGTCGCAGTGGCATGAGACTTCTCGTGAAGATGCGCCTGCTGATGAGCAGAATCAGTACGCGCACAGTTTCATCACCCTTGAGCGAGTGAAGTCATGAGTTCACTGTTGCAATCACCGGAATGGCAAAAACTTAATGCGCTGATGCTCAGCGACGGTACACAGCATCTGCGTGATCTGTTTGCAGAAAATCCTCAGCGCTTTGAACAATTCTCACGCTGTGAGATGGATATGCTGTTTGATTTTTCGCGTCAGCGCGTCACGCAACCGATTTTGCAGGGGCTGATTAAGTTAGCTGAAGCGAGTGGCCTTAAAGCTCAGATTAAAGCCATGTTCAGTGGTGAGGTGATTAACACCACTGAGCGACGTGCGGTGCTACATACCGCATTGCGCGCAGATCCAAACTGTAAAATTTTAGTGAATGGTCAGGATGTGATGCCCGCGGTGCGCGCCAATCTTGATCACATGAAAACCTTCGTTGAGGGGGTGCACAGTGGTCGTCTGCTCGGCGCGACAGGCCAGAAATTCACTGATGTGGTGAACATCGGTATCGGTGGCTCTGACTTAGGTATCGTCATGGTCAATGAGGCGCTGGCGCGTTATCGCCAGTCGGGTATCACGCTGCACTGCGTGTCTAACATTGATGGCTCGCAGCTCTCTGATGTGCTGTCCAAGGTCAATGCCGCGACCACGTTGTTTGTGGTGTGCTCCAAAACGTTTACTACGCTTGAAACACTTTCTAATGCCAAGATTGCACGGCAATGGCTGACTGATCAGCTAGGTGCCGAGGCGGTGTCGCATCACTTTGTGGCCGTGTCGACCAATGACAAGGCGATGGATGCATTTAAGATTTCCCCTGAAAATCGCTTCACGATGTGGGAGTGGGTGGGTGGGCGTTACTCGTTGTGGTCATCGGTGGGTCTGTCGATTGCTTTGAGTGTTGGCATGACACACTTCGAAGAATTACTGCGTGGTGCGCGCATCATGGATGAGCACCTCCAGCAGGCGCCATTTGAAAATAATTATCCCGTGCTGATGGGCATGCTGGGTATTTGGAATCGTAATTTTTTAGAGCTCGATTCATTGGCAGTATTGCCCTATGACCAACGTTTGCATCGCTTTGCGGCGTACTTGCAGCAGCTTGATATGGAGAGCAACGGCAAGCGTGTGACGCACAGTGGTGAGTCGGTCGAGTGTGATACTGGCGCGGTGGTATGGGGCGAGCCAGGCTCTAATGCGCAGCATTCCTTCTTTCAATTGCTGCATCAGGGCACGGCGCGTGCGGCACTAGATTTCATTGCGCCGGTCAATGCCTCAAGTGAATACCAAGGGCAGCAAAATTTAGCGCTGGCTAATTGCCTGGGTCAGGCGCAGGCCTTTGCCTTGGGCTATACCGAGCAAGAGGTTGAGCAAGAGCTTAACGCCCGCGGTATGGACGAGTCGACTATTGCTCGATTGATACCACACAAGCTGCATCCGGGTAATTGCCCGAGTTCCATTCTTCTGTTTCCAAAACTCGATCCATTGACGCTAGGAAAGTTGATCGCGCTGTACGAGCACAAGGTATTTGTACAAAGCGTGGTCTGGGGCATTAACGCCTTCGATCAGTGGGGCGTGGAGCTGGGTAAAAAGCTGGCTGACACGTTGGTCCCGGTGGTAGAAAAACCTGAGACTGCGCCCGCTGCGCTGCAGGGATTGATGGGTTATGTGAAGCGGTGGCGCCAATAGTTTAAGTCTGGGTGGGTCATGACACAGAACTAAGTCAGTACCTGTTTATAAGACTCTAAATCCTTTAGTTAGATCCGCGATAATCGCCTGTAGTCATTGCTCCTTAAGGCATAAGTACCTACAATTCAAAAAGTTACGTCCCTCTGTTCTTTATAGAAGAAACGATCGTGTTTCGGAGTATTACCTTGAAATTGATAAAGGGTATTCAGTTGCGTGTATTTACTCGAAGCCTGCTGCTTGGGTTGATGTCGTTGTTGACCTATGTGGCTGGATCGGTCCACGCGCAAACCACCGAACAGTTACAATTGTTTAACAGTCTCGACCCTGTTCAGCAGCAGTCCATCCTGCAGGGGTTGGGTCAGTCGGCAAGCGGTGGCCTTAGTGCAAATGAAGTATTACGTCCCACATCCTCTGTATTACCAGATTCCAATAGGCTTATAAAAAGCCAAGGGCTGAATGGTATTCCTCTTCAGCCTTCTGAAGTTAAACTACAGGGTTTGGACACCTTACTTGTTGATGTTGTTTTGCCAACCGATCCTATCGGTATTCCTCAAGATAGAGTTGATTTGATAAATCAAAAAAATCCCTACGATTTGGATCAAAGTGGTGTTCTCCATCTGCCTGGTCTGACACCTATATATCTCTCTGGATTAACGATTGACCAAGCAACTCGTCGCTTATCGGCAGAATCTGGATTACGGGGTCTGACTATCAAGCTCACTTATTTGCCAATTGTAAAAAGTGGCTTTTCAGGTCTTAAGCCTTACGGCTATGACTTATTTGCTCAAGCGCCATCAACCTTTGCACCAGTTACCGAGGTTCCAGTACCTGCAGACTACACCGTTGGTGCCGGCGACCAATTTGTCGTTCAATTGTATGGCAGTACCAACCGTACATTACGACTTGTAGTAGGGCGTGATGGAATTATTAATTTTCCAGACTTAGGGCCAATTAATGTGGGTGGAAGAAGTTTTTCATCTGTGCAGGCTGATCTAGAGTCTCAGGTAAGTCGAAAAATCATTGGAGTCAAAGCGAGTGTTTCAATGGGCGATACTCGTTCGATTCGGGTGTTTGTGCTTGGTGAAGCTAATTTGCCCGGTTCTTATACAGTCAGCGGTTTATCAACGATGACGACTGCTCTTTTTGTTTCAGGTGGAGTCAAAACTATTGGATCGCTGCGTAATATTCAGCTTAAGCGACAAGGTGTTGTCGTAAGAACGCTGGATTTATACGACCTATTAATGAAGGGTGATACCAGCAACGATGCGAAGCTAATGCCTGGCGACGTTATTTATGTGCCCACGGTCGGTAAGACCGTGGCTGTGGATGGTGAGGTGAGGCGTCCAGCTATTTATGAGTTAAAAGGCACTCAAACTACAAGCGATGCCATTACCTTGGCTGGCGGAATAACACCAGAAGCCGATATCTCTAAGGCGTCTTTAGTGAGAATAAATGCCCAACGTCATCGAACTGCAATTGAACTCAATTTAGGTGCTGCGAATACCGATAAGGTAACTCTCTCAAATGGCGACACATTGCTGGTTCCTCGCATATCGCCCACGCTTGACTCTGGTGTCATTCTCTCTGGTCACCTGCATGCGCCTCGTACAGTGGCTTGGCGCTCGGGTCTGCGTTTGACCGATGTGATTGGTTCTGTTGATGAGCTAAAGCCGAATGCTGATCTTCATTATGTATTGATACGTCGTGAATTAGCGCCCGATCGTTCGGTGGCGGTACTTTCTGCTGACTTATCTAAAGCTCTAGCTAATAAGGGCGGTACCGATGATGTGATATTGCAGGCTCGTGATCGAATTACAATTTTTGATTATGAATCTGACCGTGCAATAGTTATTAAACCCATATTAGATGAGCTTAGGCTACAGTCTCAGTCACTGCGTCCTACCGAGACTGTCAAGGTGGCTGGACGAATTAAGGTTGCAGGTGAATATCCGCTTGAGCCGGGTATGAGGATTAGTGATTTGATTCGTGCTGGTGGTAGTTTGCAAGATGCCGCCTACGCGCCTAATGCAGAATTAATTAGGCGAGTTATTGGCCCAAATGATCAACGTACTACTGAATTGATCAATGTTGAATTAGGAGCATTACTCGCGGGTAATACTGACGCCGACCTTGTCTTAAAATCAGCTGATGAGCTTTACATTAAGGAATTACCTAATTGGAATGAGTTAGCGCGGGTTGTGCTCAGCGGTGAGGTAAAGTTTCCGGGTACGTATATTTTAAGACGCGGTGAAACATTGAGATCAGTGATTGAACGGGCGGGTGGTCTAACTGAATTTGCCTATCTTAAAGGCAGTGTGTTCACTCGCGAGGAAATCAAACAGCGAGAACAAGAGCAAATTGATCAGCTCGCTTCGCGTATGCAGAGTGATCTTGCATTGATGTCTTTAGAGGCTGCTCAATCTAATCAGCAGGGTAGTTCTTCCACTCTGACCACGGGTCGACAGTTATTAAATCAGTTGAAGTCTACCAAGGCTGTGGGCCGTCTAGTTATTGACCTTGAACAAGTATTGTCGGCACAGGTTGGCACAATCGATGATGTGATGCTCAAGGATGGAGATAAGCTATTGATTCCAAGAATAAAGCAATCGGTCACTGTCCTTGGCGAGGTGCAGTCACCCGTTTCGCACATATATGTAAAGGAGCTTTCTCAAGGCGACTATGTTAATCAGAGTGGCGGCGAGACAAAGAAGGCTGATAGCAAATTAACCTATGTGGTACGAGCCAATGGTGGGGTGGTAGTGGCCAATTCAGGTTGGTTCAAGCGTAATACGGAGATTCTACCTGGAGATACTATTGTAGTGCCTTTAGATACAGAGCGTATGCCGTTGCTGCCATTGTGGCAAGGAATTACACAGATACTTTATAACACTGCAATTGCTGCCGCTGCGTTGAATTCATTTTGATCTAAGGCTTCGAGTGTTTTAAATCGAGCTCGAAGCTTGTTGCATAGTTCTTCGTTTTTTTCTGCTGTTTAATAGTTTGATATTTTCGAATTGCGGCGATTGGAATTATTCGAATGAATGACATGAAATATTCAGATGATGAAATTGACTTGCGCGAGCTATTCTTAAAGCTATGGAATAAGCGCTGGGTCATCATTGCGTTTGTCATCCTGTGCACGGCGGCGCTGACCACTATTGCTTACAAGATGACGCCTATCTACCGAGCTACTACGGTGGTGATTCCTGCTGGTTCGAGTGGCGCATCGGGGGGTGGATTAGGTGCTGCGCTGGGGCAGTTGGGTGGACTGGCATCCCTTGCGGGCGTCAATGTCGGTTCAGGCGACTCTGAGGTACAAGAGGCGTTGGCAGTGTTGGATTCTCGTGTGTTTACTGAGCGCTTTATCACTGAAAAGAATTTACTACCAAAACTCTACTCAAAAATTTGGGATGAAAAAACCAATCAATGGACAGTAGAGAAAGAGGCGCAGCCGACACTTGCGAAGGCCTATGCGTATTTTGATAAAAATATCCGCACCGTCACTCAAGATAAAAAAACTGGACTAGTGACCCTGACGATTGATTGGCGTGATCGTAACGAGGCGGCTGAGTGGGCCAATGAACTGGTGCAGCGCCTGAATGCTGAGATGCGTGCCCGTGCTATTGAAAAGTCCGAGGCCTCGATGGGCTATCTCGATAAAGAGCTTAAGAGCACTGCACAAATTGGTACTCAAGAGGCCATCAATCGTCTGATTGAGGTGCAGGTTAAGCAGCGCATGCTGGCCAATGTCACCGCAGAATATTCCTTCCGCGTCGTGGATAAGGCGCTACCTTCAGATGCAGATGATCCAATCAAGCCTAAGAAGTTATTGATGATGGTGGCAGGCCCCTTCTTGGGTGGGTTCTTAGGCATCTTGTGGGTGCTCATTGCGGGTGCCTTTCAAAAACCAAAAGAAGTAGCAAACAGTTGATGACTGTGCTTTGCTTAATATAGATAAGAATCATTTGCTCATGAATCACGCTTCAAAAATTTTCGTCGCCGGTCACCGTGGTATGGTCGGCTCGGCCTTGGTACGTTGCTTAAACGCTCAAGGTTTTGCCAATGTGCTGACCCCAAGTCGTGCTGAATTGGATCTGCTCAATCAACAGGCAGTGTATGCCTATCTTCAAAAAGAACAGCCTGATTACATTTTTATTGCGGCGGCGAAGGTGGGCGGCATTCATGCCAACAATATTTACCGTGCCGACTTTCTGTATCAGAACCTGATGATTGAGGCGAACCTGATTCATGGTGCTCACTTGGCGGGTGTGCAGCGCCTGATGTTCTTGGCTAGTAGCTGCATTTATCCGCGTGACTGTGCTCAGCCCATCGAAGAAGACTACTTGCTCACAGGACCCTTGGAGCAAACCAATGAGCCGTATGCGATTGCTAAAATTGCGGGCATTAAGTTGTGCGAAAGTTATAACCGTCAGTACGGTCGTCAGTATGTCAGCGTGATGCCAACAAATCTTTACGGCCCCAATGACAATTACGATTTGGCCAATAGCCATGTGCTGCCTGCGCTCATTCGCAAAGCTCACGAGGCTAAGCAGCGTGGTGATCAGGAGTTGGTGGTGTGGGGCAGTGGCAAGCCCATGCGTGAGTTCTTGTATGTGGATGACTTGGCTGATGCGTGTGTGTACCTGATGAATCAGGGCTATGACGGACCCTTGGTGAACATTGGCACCGGCGTGGATGTGACCATTAAGGAATTGGCTGAGATCGTGATGCGTGTTGTGGGCTTTGCCGGAAAAATAACGTTTGATGCCAGCAAGCCTGATGGCACGCCAAGAAAGCTGCTGAATGTATCCCGCCTAAAGGGATTGGGATGGCAGGCGAGTACGGATCTTGAGCAAGGAATTCGTAAGGCTTATGAGGCCGCGCCGTTTTATCAGGCGTAGGTTGATAATCTTTTTATTAAAAATTACTGCATTAATTTAATAACTGAAGATAAAAACATGAGTACAAAAGTCGCATTAATCACTGGTGTTACGGGTCAAGACGGCGCTTATCTTTCTGAGTTGCTATTGAATAAAGGTTACGAGGTGCATGGCATCAAGCGCCGCAGCTCGTTGTTTAATACCGACCGTATTGATCATTTGTACCAAGACCCGCATGTCACGCATCAGCGCTTTAAGTTGCACTATGGTGATCTGACTGACTCCACGAATCTGATTCGAATCGTGCAAGATGTGCAGCCCGATGAAATTTATAACCTCGCCGCGATGAGCCATGTGGCGGTATCGTTTGAGACGCCTGAGTACACCGCCAATGCGGATGGTATCGGTACATTACGATTACTTGAGGCGATTCGTATTTTAGGTCTTGAGAAGAAGACGCGTTTTTATCAGGCCAGTACCTCTGAGTTGTACGGATTGGTGCAAGAGATTCCACAAAAAGAGACCACGCCGTTTTATCCGCGCAGCCCGTATGCTGTGGCCAAGATGTACGCGTACTGGATCACCGTAAACTATCGTGAGGCGTATGGCATGTACGCCTGTAACGGTGTGCTGTTCAATCATGAAAGCCCGCTACGTGGCGAGACCTTTGTGACGCGTAAGATCACTCGCGCCATTGCGCGTATCGCGCT
>CANGFV010000076.1 GCA_947453225.1 Pseudomonadota bacterium | reverse complement strand
GATGCTGAGTTAATTCGCGCTGCGCAAGCGCTTTTTGCTCGCCCACCCTCGAGCAACGACACAAACTCTTAATCGCATGAAAGACTCGATCAAACATAAACTCGACCGATTGGCCGAGCGCCACACTGAAGTTAGCGCACTACTTGCCGATCCTGACACCATCAACGACAACAACAAGTTTCGCGAGCTGTCGATGGAGTACGCAAAACTTGAACCGATCGTCACGCAGTACAAACACTATCAAGAACTTCTATCCGAGCGCGCCACTGCATTGGAAATGGCAGAGGGTTCCGATTTTGATCTACGCGACTTAGGTCGCGAAGAAGTAAAACTCTTGGATGCGCGCATCGAACAAGAAACCGCTGAACTATCCAAACTGCTTATTCCAAAAGACCCTAGGGATAACAGCAATATTTATTTAGAAGTACGCGCAGGCACAGGCGGTGATGAGGCCGCCATTTTTGCCGGTGATTTATTTCGCATGTATTCACGCTATGCCGCTAACCAAGGCTGGCAGGTAGAAACCATGTCCGAGAGTCAGGGTGAACACGGCGGCTATAAAGAAGTGATTGCACGCATCATTGGTGCCGGCGCATTCTCAAGAATGAAATTCGAGGCCGGCACACATCGCGTTCAACGCGTCCCCGCCACCGAAGCCCAAGGACGTATTCATACTTCGGCCTGCACCGTAGCGATTTTGCCTGAAGCTGATGAAATTGAAGCCATTGATATCAATCCTGCCGATTTGCGCATTGATACCTATCGCGCCTCGGGCGCCGGCGGACAACATGTCAACAAAACCGATTCAGCCATTCGCATTACACACATTCCTACCGGCACCATTGTGGAATGTCAGGACGAACGTTCTCAGCACAAGAATCGCTCACGCGCCATGTCATTACTTAAATCGCGCTTGATGGCCGCCGAGCAATCAAAACGCGATCAACAAGAAGCCGCCTCACGTAAATTACAAGTGGGCTCTGGTGATCGTTCAGAACGCATTCGCACCTATAACTTTCCACAAGGACGACTGACCGATCATCGCATCAATCTGACCATCTATAAATTGGATATGGTGATGAACGGTGATCTGAATGATGTGATCGAACCATTACAAAACGAGTATCAAGCCGAACAACTGGCGCAACTGACTGAATAACCCAGCGCACTCAATTAACCGCTGACTTTACTGCTTTATTTGTTGCCAGCACACCATCACCTTTCAACTCGGTGATAAAGCCCGCTTGACGCAGGCGTGTTGCAACTTCGTTAGGGACATCACGACCACTGGTCAGCTTATTTGGCGTGCCGGTGTAATGAAATAACTTACCGTGACGTTTCAATACTCGCGCAAGTTGCTGATAAAATTTTTGTGAATACAACTCGCCTGCAATGCCAAATCGTGGTGGATCGTGCAGGATGGCATCTACCGATGCATTAGGTAGTTGCTCAATGTGCTCAGTGCTATCTCCATTAATCAATGTCAACGCACCCGCCGCCGTTGGCGACCACGGATTCATGCTACGCAGCCAAATCACATCTGGATTTTTTTCAAAGGATAAAATCTTTGCTGCCTGCTGCTGAAGACACCATGCCGCGAAGTAGCCTAAGCCCCCGCAAGTATCGAGCACCACCTTGCCTTGAGGCTGTATCAGCGCCACTTTATTTTTGGCGTCTTCAAAAGGCGACACCTTGGCTGTGGGTAGCATCTTGATTCCATCGATTTCGAAAGTCGGCGCGCCCCAATCGGTGGGCACCAACTTGATTAACGACTGTGCAAATCGCGCCACCGGCTGAAACACCCCATCGTGCCAGTAATACACCGTTCGCTCCTTGCAGTGATCAAGATAGGGGAAAGTCTGTCCCTGCCAGTGCCACCCCTGAGCCTCTAATTCGACGGTAGCTACTGAACGCTCTAAATTCAATGAACAGGTTACGCTGTTTAATCCACTACGCAACGCAGTACGCAGTTGTTCATGAACTTTAAGTGTTACTAATGGCAGGCTCATTCATTTATCCTATACGAACCCGCTTGATGGTACCTCATTGCAGCAGGCGCAATATTCACTTTGAACTTTTGTTTTATTCTTCGCCGATAGCTCATGTCGATACCTATTCTTAGCGCAATTGAAAATTTAACCTTACAACTGCAGGGGTATTCAGCAACCCCTGAGCGCGAGGCTGAATGGCTATTGGCGCATATCACGGGTCAGAGTCATCGCGCGCTGCGATTAAATCACGCGCAAAACTTAACGACAGCACAAACACAGCAACTGAATGCGCTAATCTCAAGACGTTTAAGCGGCGAGCCCCTAGCCTACGTGCTGGGCGACCAACCCTTTTGGACACTGCACCTAAAAGTGAATTCATCGGTACTGATTCCACGTCCTGATACCGAACTAGTTGTAGAGCGTGCATTACACCATTTATCGCCCAGTGCTTATGGCGAAGTGTTAGAACTCGGGACAGGTAGTGGTGCAATTGCGTTATCTATCGCCGCCGAACGCCCCGCTTTAAACATACTGGCGACTGATTACTCAAATGCAGCCCTAACTATTGCTCAAGAAAATGCAGCACTTAACCACATCAACACCGTGACATTCCTTCATAGCAACTGGTTCAGTGACATCCCAGCACAGCCTTTCAACGCAATTTTAAGCAACCCGCCCTACATCGCAGAGGACGATCCGGCAGTGGATGACTCGGTGCGAGAGTTTGAGCCCCACATCGCATTATTTTCGGAAGATGAGGGACTGGCAGCACTAAAGCACATTATTGAACATGCACCTCGCTATTTGGCTGAAAATGGCTGGCTCATCCTTGAACATGGCTGGCAGCAGGCGGCAAAAGTTAGAGAATTACTTGAGTCCAACGGGTTTTCTAGCGTAGCCTCCCACGCCGACTTGGCGGACCATCTTCGTGTGACGGAAGGCCAATGGCTTTTGCCACCATAAGCATCTTTTCAAACCAACCCTAGAGCACATCATGATTGAATTCAAAACATCTAAAGGCACCTTTACTATTGAACTCTTTGATAAAGAAGCTCCCATTAGCAGTAAGAACTTTGCAGCGTATGTGGATGCAGGATTTTTTGATGGCGTTATTTTCCATCGTGTTATCCCCAACTTCATGATTCAAGGCGGTGGCTTTACTGCGGATATGCAACAAAAGAAAACGCAAGCCCCGATTAAAAATGAAGCCACCAATGGCCTAAAAAATAAGCGCGGCACTTTGTCTATGGCCCGTACCAATGACATTGATAGCGCCACTTCTCAGTTCTTCATCAATCTAGTCGACAATGAGTTCCTAGATCACAAGCCCGGCAACTATGGCTATGCAGTATTCGGACAAGTAGCCAGTGGCCTTGAGGTGATTGATGCCATCGCCAAGGTAAAGACAGGCAACTATGGCCATCATGCTGATGTACCGACTGAGCCAATTATCATTGAATCAGCTAAAACAATCGACTGATTGAAGCCAATCACAGACTTGTCCGCATTACGCCAATTCTGGAAACGCTTACTGACCGGCCTACGATGGTTTATCGTGGGCTGGTTTGTGTTGTCCATCGGCAGCGTCTTAATCATGCGATGGGTAGACCCATGGACTTCCGCATTTATGCTGCGCGACAGAACTATCGCGTTATTCAATGGAGATGCCAAATATCGCTTTAGCCACCAATGGGCTGACTGGAATAAAATTTCTGGTCAAATAAAAGTGGCTGTCATGGCCTCAGAAGATCAAACCTTTGCCACGCATTATGGATTCGATTTTGTTGCCATGAAAAAAGCGTGGCTGCAAAACCAACGCGGTCACAGAATCAGAGGCGGTAGCACCATCAGCCAGCAAGTTGCTAAAAATATTTATCTCTGGCCTGGCACAAGTTACGTCCGCAAAGGCATTGAGGCCTATTTCACGATGCTAATTGAACTCTGCTGGCCTAAACGTCGCGTTTTGGAAGTCTATTTAAATAGCGCTGAATTCGGTTATGGCATCTTCGGCGTAGAAGCGGCCAGTCGCCGCTTTTTTAATAAACCATCCTCTAAATTAACCCCCAGTGAAGCCGCACTACTGGCTGCAGTTCTACCCGCACCGAAGCGCTATTTAGTCAATAAACCTTCTATATATGTCCGAGCTAGACAGGCGTGGATTTTAAGGCAAATGTCGCGCATCGGTGGCACCAGCGCTTTACAAACCTTGTAATTTCACTCTGCGATCTCTTGTTATTGTTTGGCTCTGGCGTGGTATTTGCGCAAGGCACTTGAACTGCATTAAGAACCGCCTAAGATACCGACCCAATGTGATCGACCTCGGTCGACGTGTTACAACCAGCTAAATTATGATTGTCTTTGAAGCTAGGGGATTATTCATGAAAACAGTTCAGCGCTCTTGTCTTGCGACCATTTTAAGTCTTGGCATGGCTGCAGCCGCACTCGCTGAATGCGAGCTTCCTAAACAACCTAGCCCACCACCGAGCGGTGCCAAAGCCACTCAGGAAGAAATGGTGGCCGCAATGCGCGCCTCCCGCCAATTTGATACAGACATTAAGGCCTACCAAGCCTGTATCGATACTGAAACAGAAAACATGATTGCCGCCTTAGGTGACAAAGCCTCTGAAGATGACATTAAGCGCATAAAGATAAAACAAGACACCAAAGTGCGCGAGGCAGGTGAAGCTTCGGTAAAAGCTGCCGATGCGGTGAATAAAGAAATCCGCGCATTCAAAGCAAAAGCGAAGTAAGAAAAAACTTCGGCAAGCAACCTGCAAGCCTGACAAAAGAAAACCGATGCCAAAAAGCATCGGTTTTTTTATTCATGCAATCAATACCGCTGTACGCGTGACTTGAACAATCTGACGCCGCTCAATTCAATGGCGTTTTTCCCGTGTACTGCAAAATATATAGTCCGCCCGTGAAACGATCATTGGCATAGATCAATCCGTTCTTACCCACAATGAGATCATTCATTTGAATTGCACTGCCTTTGTTGCCGCTAACCTTAGGCGCAAAGTAAGCAATTTCTTTAGGAGCGTGCGGGTTCTCTATAGAATAAATACGTAGACCACCACCAAACTGAGCAGTGACTACAGTGTTTTGCAGGACTTGTGAGACCTCAGGCATATTGTTCTGATTAATATTATGCGCACCAAAGCGCCCACCAGCCTTGCACAAGGCCTCAAAATTTTCTGGCATCGGCAACGTAGACACAGGAAAGGGTCGCGCTTCATTTTTAATATCAACAACACTAACGCGCATCGGCCAGTCTGCACATTCATCCTTGGTGGATTCTTGAGAGGCAATCAATAAGCCGCGATCTAAAATCGGCAGCGCGGTATGAATAAAACCTTGATTCAAAGACTGCCAAGAAATGCGAGACACTTCTTTGGGATTAGTCTTATCTGAAATATCTAAAACAATGACACCGCCATCAATCCAACCCACATAAGCACGGTCGGGGCGCTCTGCGGGCACCAATAGCGTATGCAGACGAAAGCCACTATCGAAAGGCCTCACTCGGGCAGGCGCAGCCGCCTCATCGCCTATACGTGTACCCGGCAACCACCAGCGCCCTACTTCTTTAGGTAATCGTGGGTTTTGCATATCCACGACCATCAGCATTTGATCATCCAGCGGATTCTTGGGCTGAAAGTCTTTTGCGCCTGTGGCCAGATAGGCATATCTACCGTCAGTAAAAGTTAGATAGTGCGTACCGCGCGAATAAGGCCCAGTCAAATCCATATAGGAAAGCAACTGAGGATCAGCCGCATCACTAACGTCATAAGTTTTAATACCGCCATGTGGTTGACCTACGGTTAAACTTTGTCTTGCGACCACCAACACATCACCGCTAAGCCCTAACGCATTACAACGAATGAACTCCGCTTCTACTTGAACCTGCTTTAGAACAACTGGCTTTGCGGGATTAGTCACATCAATCACACTGAAACATTGCGGCCCAGATTCATGCGCAAGAAACAGAATCGTTTTATTACCAGACTGTTTAAGCGCAAGCCCTTCGCCGCCCTTACCCGCGCCATTAATGTCAGTATGACCAATGAGCTTTAAATTGAGCGCGTCAGGAGCTTCATGAACTGCCGCCCGAGCCTGCGCCATTACCAGCAATGGAACACAGAGACAGGTCGCCTTAAGAAAAAAAACAAATGCTTGTTTAATCATTGTGCCCAACTATAAAACTAGACTGGTTACGCTACTCAACCACTTCTAACTCACCCACATAGACGCGACCTACCTTGCCAACCTCTGGTGGGAACATGAAAGTAATCATCGCTTCATACTGTGTTGCCAGCCACTGATCCGCTAGGCTGGCATTGGTGTTAGCGGTATAGCGCGTTACAGTACCCGCCGTTTTACTCACCGCATCTGACAACCCGCCATCCAGCGATGACAGCATTCTGATTTGGTCATCAAACATTTCATAACCAACCATGACCTCACTATTAGCCGGAAAAGCCCAAGCACCAGGCGTACCGGCCGCAACGTTACTACCGTACATTCTGCTCCATAGTCGCAATGTAATATTATCGTTGAGCAGGTACGGCGTTTTCCCGCTAGAACGCATTCTTGGATAAGGCTCTTTGAATAACGTAGAGTCCAAGCGGGGATTAAACGCAATCGCACAATGTAGAGAGCTTCCATAAGCCAAGGCTGCCAATGAGGCATATGCAGCAGCATCTTTGCCATACACACATGCAGGAGAAAATTCATCTAGCTTGAATTCCTTGCGGACATTTTTAGCGACAGCGCTAATTCTCTGCCCAACTTGCTTACGCCAAATATCTCCATCTTTAACTTTTGTGATTGAGGGCGGCAACCCCACTGGCACGCGAACCACCGTCAATCCATTCGCCGCAAACCACTCTGCCGTCAGATTCACTGAGTGCAATTCGGCGGCCGCAACCACATCATCGACAACCATAGGCATTAATACCATGCCCTTACTCTGCTTGATATTTCTGGCCGGAGTCACCGCCACAGGCAAATAACCAGGCAACCATGACGGTTCCATGTATGTCTCGCCGATCGCCTCTTCCGTGAGAGTACGCGTATGTGTAACGCGAACAATCGTATTGTCGATACGATGCCACACGTAATAAGTACCAGGATTGATTGCGCTATCCACAGAAAACAAAATCGTGCTGCGATCATCGGTTGCGCCCAACCACTTAATGGTTGCACCAGAAAAAATCTTGAACCGACCAAACGCACCGGCCAACATATTCTGCGCCGACTGAGAATCATTATCGAAAGGTCCAAAGCGCAAATCAGGCGAAGTAAATTGAACTCCTAGTGGCTGACTCGTATCTGATGTTTTAACTACATTACCTGCGGGATTAAGACGGTCAGGCAGTAACTTGTGAATTTTTGCCCAGATTTCAGGGTAATCCAGCTCGCTTGAATCCCATATTTCCTGTAATTCAGTAGGCTTCTTACTGACTTCAGGCAGCCATTTTTTTGCTTTAGCATCCCAATACGAGTACTGCATCTCCCCGCCCAGCTTACGTGTTTCATAGAACATCTTGTCGCCAGAGCGGTTAGATAAGAAACGGATCGGAAAGCCATAGACTGCATCAGCAAAGTTACTCACCTTGTTCTTTTCCAAATCCCAATCAAGCAATCTGCAATAAATTGTGTTTGACGGCAATGTATCTGAGTTAGGTATATTGAAATCCGCCTCATCAAGATGAGTCTTTGATTTTACTGGCTGCTTTTGATAACACTCATTGACCAGAATATGATTGTGATCCTTCCAAGGCGCTCTAACAGGCTCTGATGAAATTTGATTGCTTTGTATACGCTCTGAAACTTTTTTAGTTTTAAGGTCTAGCGTGGCTATGTAAAAGCTCGAACGCGGATTTTCCTCGGAACTACAGTGCTCTGAATTAATGTCTGCCCATACGGCCAAACGATCTTCATTAGCCCAGCCATAGCTACGCACCGACTCCATGCATGGAATATCTAACTTAAAAATTGGTGTCACTTCCTTACCTGAAATATCCAGGATCGCCAATGTAGTGACGCTTTCGGCCTGACGATTGATGATAGCCACACGGGTGCCTAGCGGTGACAAACTTGGTTGACTATATTCCGGACGAGTGGCATACATGAATGCATCGGGCGCCTTAGTAGCATCTGCTTTTTTAGCTGCAACAATCCCCTGAAAGACACTGAGATTACTAGTCGACTGCTGGGCGAAAGCCACGCCTGTGACAGCCGCGGCAAATAAACAAACACTCAGAGATACCAAAATATTTTTCATTTCTGCATCCAAATATACTTT
>CANGFV010000075.1 GCA_947453225.1 Pseudomonadota bacterium | reverse complement strand
GTGCTTGGGCATTTCTATCCAGAACAAGGCGCAGCACTTAAACCTCTGGGCGATGCGTTTATCAAGCTCATCAAAATGCTAATTGCGCCCATCATTTTTTGCACTGTAGTTACCGGTATTGCCGGCATGCAAGACATGAAAAAGATTGGGCGCGTGGGTGGCAAGGCGCTGTTGTATTTTGAAGTGGTCAGTAGCTGTGCCTTGCTCATCGGGCTGTTGGTTGTGAATACCCTGAAGCCTGGCGTAGGGATGAATGCCGATGTCAGTACATTGAATACTAGTGCACTGAGTAGTTATACCAGTGCCGCACAGTCACAAGAAGTGACGGGATTCTTGCTTAATATTATTCCTACCACCGTGGTCGACGCGTTTGCCAAAGGTGAAATATTGCAGGTGTTGTTGTTTTCAGTATTGATTGGCTTTGCGTTTGCACAAGCCGGTGAGCGCGTGCGTGGCGTGGTACAAACCATTGAGCAATTTTCACAGGGGTTATTCATTGTGGTGGGCTACATCATGCGCTTAGCACCCATTGGGGCGTTTGGTGCAATGGCGTTTACCATTGGCAAGTACGGCATAGATTCGCTCCTGCCCTTAGCGCAATTGATGGGCAGCTTTTATCTCACTTGTGTGTTGTTTCTCTTTGTCGTGTTGGGGCTAATTGCGCGTTGGGCGGGCTTCAGTATTTTTAAGTTTATTCGCTACATCAAAGAAGAGTTATTGATTGTGCTGGGGACCTCGTCCTCAGAGTCGGTGCTGCCGCGCATGATGTTTAAGTTAGAGCAGTTGGGCTGCTCCAAGCCGGTGGTGGGCTTGGTGATTCCAACGGGTTATTCTTTCAATTTAGATGGCACGTCAATTTACCTAACGATGGCAGCTATTTTTGTTGCACAAGCCACCAACACCGATTTGTCGTTAATGCAGCAACTCACTATTCTTTCCGTCTTACTGCTGACGTCTAAAGGTGCGTCAGGGGTCACAGGTAGTGGCTTTATTACCTTGGCCGCCACCTTAAGTGCTGTGCCCACCATTCCGGTTGCAGGCCTAGCGTTAATCTTAGGTATTGATCGTTTTATGTCGGAGGCGCGTGCGCTAACTAATCTAATTGGCAATGGGGTGGCAACCATCGTCGTATCAAAATGGGAGCGCGAATTAGATGAGGACAAGTTGCACAGGGCAATGCACAGTCCAGCACAGTCAGAAGGATGACGAGATGAGAGTCTGCTGCGTTACTCGTTGAAGGCTTGAGCTTTTTCCTGCACTAGCTTTCCGGTTTGATAATCAAGAATCGCCTGTTCAATTTCTTCGCGTGTGTTCATCACGAACGGGCCATATTGCACGATGGGTTCATTAAGCGGCTGTGCTGCTAGCACTAAAAATCGTGCATCCTTTTGTGCGCTAACGGCCATTTGCTCGCCACTGCCAAGAATTGCCGCTTGATGTGCGGTAACCGAAGTGGTTGTTGCATCGCCAACCGCAAGTTCACCTTCATACAAATAAATGAATGCATTGTGCGAGGCGGGAATTGGGTGCGCGAATTGCTGACCTTGCGTTAGATGCACATCTAAATAAAGCGCCTGTGTTGCCAAGCCTTGGACGGAACCATTGGTGCGCTGTTCGCTTTCTATAAAACAACCTGCAATAACTTTGACGCGGCCACCATGCGCTAAAGCAACCACTGGAATTCTTTCTGAGGGAATATCGCGATAACTGGCAGGCTTCATTTTTTCGCGTGCTGGAAGATTGATCCACAATTGAAAGCCATGCATGCGTCCTGATTGCTGCTGTGGCATTTCTGAGTGAATGATGCCATGCGCTGCGGACATCCACTGTACGTCACCACTGCGTAAGTGTCCTTTATTGCCCATATGATCTTCATGAAGCATGTGCCCTTCAAGCATGTAAGTGACGGTTTCAAAGCCGCGATGGGGATGCGGCGGGAAGCCAGCGATGTAGTCATTAGCATCGAAGCTGCCAAATTCATCCAGCATAAGAAAGGGATCTAACCGTACATGTTGGCGTTGACCAATGCTGCGCAGCAATTTAACGCCAGCGCCATCGGAAGTATTGATGCTATCAATGATGCGTTCAACTTGGCGTGTGTTCATAACAATGGTCCTGCGTAAATTGGTATTGATGGCCAGTGCATCTCTGCAAGAGGCGATTTTAGGCTAGAGGCGAATAGTGCGAATCGTGTCACAAAATCTGGGTAGTTCGCTATACATAAATCGTCAAATAGCGCGCTAACAGTGTTGTCGTTCACAGAATACTAAGGCGTAACCCATTAGAGTGGCCAACACTTATGAGCACCGAAAGCCGTAAGTGTGTTGAATGCTTTGTTTTTATTTTCAATAGCCTGGGTGTGTTGTCTTAACTGTGTAGCCATTTAATTCAATAGTTGATGTATCGCGAATACTTATTTTATGTGCCAATTTTGCTTCTAGTCGTTTCGACCGGAGTGGTGGTGCTCTATAGGTATCGATTATGTCGTAATCAACATCGACTGGCCGAAGTGTTGGTCACACACCAACGCAATCAAGCCATTGTCGACGCCAGCGGTGAGGGTGTGTTGGAGTTGGATGTTCAGGGGAAGGTGGTGTTCAGTAATCCCGCTGCCGCACAGTTACTGGGCTACGAACCAGAAGAATTAATAGGCATGGATTATCGACAGCTCATGAGTTCGGGTGGTTTGTCTGAAACCCGCGACAGCAACCGTATGGGCTATACCACGGATATGTTGCGTGGCATTGGTGCAAATCTGCATTGTAAAAGCGGCCGCTTGCGACCCGTGGAATATCGCATGGTGGCGCTGCGTCATAATGGCATTGCAGGTAGTTTGATTGCTTTCAAGGACTTTACAGAGCGAGCACGAGTCGATGTGATGCTGGCTGACATGCAGCACTTGGCTAAGGTGGGCGCATGGGAGTGGACAGTTAACGCTACTCATCTCAGCTTATCTGAAGGTATCCGTGGTCATTTAGGATGGGCGGCAACTAAACACGCTGAACTAGAAAGTGTGCTATCCAAGTTATTCCCTAATGATCGATTAAAAATCATGCGTTGCGCTTTGCGCGCTATTCGTGATGGACAGGGCTTCGATGAATTATTGATGCTGCCTACCGAGCCAACAACATGGGTGCGGTGCATCGGTAAAACTGAATGCGTACAAGGTAAGGTGATTCGTCTTTATGGTGCATTACAGGATGTCAGTGAGCGCAAACGCACCGAGCATGCCGTTCGTGAAACGCGAGATTTCTTCGGTGGTACCTTGGATGCGATTCCTGCGCTGGTCATGCACATCAATGCACAAATGCAGTTGACCTACTTCAATCACTCTGAATTGCGCGATTGGTTTATGGTTGGCGAACAGTCTTTAGGTCACAGTTTGCTGCAGATCTGTGAGCCCATAGGTCAAGTAAAGTTAGTCAAAGACTTAGTGAAAGGTGTGCGCCGAGGGTTGATGGGGCAGGAAGGTTCACTGGTCGATACGATTGTGTTCAGTGATCGACCTTACCAAGCGCATTTTAGTTTTGTACCGCAGTTAGATGCACAAGGCAATGTGGCTGGATGTTTTTTGGTTGTGACTGATGTGTCTGAAATGAAGTTGCTTGAAGCGCGCGTTGTACAAGCCGAAAAGATGCAGGCTGTTGGCCAATTGACGGGCGGAGTGGCGCATGATTTTAATAATTTATTGGGTGTAGTGTTAGGTAACCTACAATTGATCGAACGAGATGTGAAGCATGATGCTGGTCTGACTAAAAAAGTGAATACCGCGATGCGCGCGACGATGCGCGGTGCAGAGCTGACCAAAAACTTGCTTACTTTTGCACGCAAACAAGTGCATGAGCCTGTGATGGTTAATCTGAACACACAGTTGCCAGTATTTATGGAGCTCATTCAAAGAACTTTGGATGACACCATTGAGATGCGGTTACAAATCCCCGAAACGCTCTGGTCAGTGAAAGCGGATTTGGGTCAATTAGAAAATGCAATTCTTAATTTGGTGATTAATGCACGCGATGCCATGCCGCAAGGCGGAAAGCTGACGCTTAGTGCGCAGAACGTTCCATTCAGTCAACTCCCAGTTGCAGATCAGCAAGAGTTGAATCATGGAAATTATGTGGTCGTGCGCGTGACTGACAATGGTATGGGTATACCTAAAGAAATTTTGGGTCGTGTTTGCGAACCCTTCTTCACTACGAAAGATACTGGCAAGGGCAGTGGGCTTGGATTGGCCATGGTGCACGGATTTGCTAAACAGTCTGGCGGCGCTATGAATATTGATAGCGAATTGGGTAAAGGCACGGTAATCAATGTGTATTTACCTCAAGCTCAAGAAGTAACGGCAACTCACGATGAAACGCTTATAAATATCTCTATGCCTGAAGGCAAAGAAACTATTCTTGTTGTAGAAGACGACACCGATCTACGTGCTACCACGACTTTAAATTTGCATCGTTTGGGTTACAACGTATTAGAAGCGTGTAATGGATCGGCGGCGTTACGCATTTTGGAAGGCAATGAAAATGTAGATATGCTCTTTACTGATGTCATTATGCCGGGCGGCGTGTTGGGCTCAGAATTGGCGCAGCGTGCACGCAAGATGAAGCCGGGCATACAGGTGCTATTAACTACGGGTTATATGGGTGATGCTGCATTAACTCGAGCGGGTTCACTCCAAGAGGAAGAAGTCTTGGCTAAGCCCTATCGTAATGAGCAGCTGGCATTAAAGCTTAGGTATATGTTGGACGCATCTTAGCGTCGATTATTGTTGAAGGTATAATTGTAGTGGAATCCTCTGACCGCTTATTAGTGATTGATGATCAGCAAGAGCTATGTGATTACATGGTTGAAGTGGCTCATGGCTTAGGCTTTGAGACGCAGGCGGTGACACATGCTCAGGCTTTTCGCGAAGCGTATTTGCAGTTTAATCCTACGGTGGTGGTGTTGGATCTACAAATGCCCAATGTTGATGGCATTGAGTTGCTGCGGTATTTGGGTTCACAGCGTTCGCGTGCACAGGTGCTGGTGGCCAGCGGAATGGATCAACGTGTACTGCATACGGCTGATCAGGTCGGGCAGAGCCTAGGATTGAATATGCTGGGGGCACTACAAAAACCCTTTATGTTGTCTGATCTTGAATCGGTGCTGCAGAAGGCCAAGCAGCAGCGTAGTGCGCTTGCTGAAGCTGATCTCCAACGTGCGCTCAATAACCATGAATTATTAGTTTACTACCAACCTAAAGCGCGCTTGATCGAGGGTCAATGGAAGATTGAAGGGGTAGAAGCCTTGGCGCGTTGGCATCATCCCCAGTTTGGATTTATTCCACCCCCTGAATTTATTGACCTGGCTGAAGCTACCGGACAAATTCGTCTCTTGACTGAGCAAATCATTGAACAATGTTTTCAACAGATCGCGCAATGGATCGCAGCTGGGCATTCGTTACAGATGTCGATCAACCTTTCCGCCCGCTTATTGAATGATCGTCAATTCCCGGACTATCTCACTTCGCTTGCTGCGCAGTATGCGGTACCTGCACAAATGATCACCTTTGAAGTGACTGAAACGGCAGTGATGGCTGATCCTGATGCGAGCATGGATGTATTGACGCGCATTCGACTGAAGAACTTTGGTTTATCCATTGATGATTTTGGAACGGGCTATGCCTCTTTGAAGCAGCTATATCAAATGCCCTTTTCCGAATTGAAAGTTGATATGTCCTTTGTTCGCGATGTGTGTCAGCGGCCAGAAGCGCGTATCATGGTTGAAACCATGGTGATGCTTGCTCACAAGTTAGGGATGACTGCATGCGCTGAAGGGGTGGAGACTCCAGCCGTACTAGAATTTCTCAAGCGCGCAGGCTGTGATCATGTGCAAGGCTATTTAGTCGGGCGACCAATGCCAAGCCAAGAACTGCTGCCTGCGGTGGCCGCGTGGAATGGTCAGCTGACTAAAAATCACGCTGCTTAGTTTTCTCCCCATATTTACGCTACGCTGTCGGTTCTTATAGAGACAGAGTGACTGCGTGGGTTCTTCTTCCGAACAAAGTAATTTTTCTGACGCATTGTTGCGTTGGTTTGATGTTGCGGGTCGCAAGCATTTGCCATGGCAGCAAGATCGCACGCCGTATCGGGTGTGGATTTCAGAAATCATGTTGCAACAAACGCAGGTGAGTACGGTCATTCCGTATTACCAGCGATTCATGGAGAAATTTCCCACTGTAGAGAAATTAGCGAGCGCGCCGCTTGATGAGGTGCTGCATTTATGGACGGGCTTAGGGTATTACGCACGTGCGCGTCATTTGCATCGTGCCGCACAAATCATTTGTCAGCAACATCAGGGTCAGTTGCCCCGTGATCATGCGCAGCTACAGGCATTGCCTGGTATTGGCCGTTCTACTGCTAGTGCAATTTTGGCGCTGTCTTGGAATGACCCACATCCGATCTTGGACGGCAATGTGAAGCGCGTACTCACGCGTGTACACGCCATTCATGGTTATCCCGGTGATGCCAAAATCGAAGCTCAGTTGTGGCAGTTAGCACAACGCTGTACGCCTAGCGTGCGAGTTGCTGATTACACGCAGGCAATTATGGATTTGGGTGCAACAGTGTGTGCTCGCCGTTTGCCACGCTGTCAGCAGTGTCCATTGATATCCTTCTGCCAAGCACAGCAATTGTCACTACAGCAGATACTGCCAACGCCTAAGCCAAAACGTGCGCGCCCACGGCGCAGTGAAGTGGCGCTGGTGATTGTTGATTCGCAGGGTAGGGTATTGCTGGAGCAACGTCCACCTGCAGGGATTTGGGGTGGGTTATGGACGTGTCCACAATTTACTGATCGGCCATCTGCGCATGCTTGGATGCATCAACGGTGGATAGAAAGTTCAGCAGATCAGTTACACGGCATGCCCGCCATTGAGCATGCATTCACTCATTTCGATCTGCATTTGCAGCCGTACTTGCTTAAGTTGCCTGATAGTTGTCTGGCAATTGCAGGGGCAGAGGGGTATCGTTGGTTTGATCCAACCCAGCCGGATCGAATCGGTTTACCGAAGCCACTTTTATCTATTATCCAATCATTGAAAGACGTGACTTGATATGAATCGAATGGTGCAATGTGTGTATCTAAAGCGAGAGGCGGAGGGGTTGGGGTATCCGCCCTATCCTGGAGAGCTAGGACAGCGTATTTATAATGCAGTATCAAAAGAAGCTTGGGCACAGTGGCTAAAACATCAGACGATGTTGATTAATGAGTATCGACTATCACCAATAGAGCCCAAGGCGAGAAAGTTTCTTGTCGCTGAGATGGAAAAGTTCTTCTTTGGCGGGGGTTCAGAAAAACCTGAGGCCTTTGTTGCTCCAGAATAGTTGAGCTCAAAAGTACTTCAGTTATGAGTGACCAATAAAAAAGGGGCAGGTGAGTCTGCCCCTAAGTAAAGTTGATTAATGGTGAAATGATTATTGAGCAGGTGCTGGCTTGTTGCTAGAAAGCTGGCAGCCACCGGCCATAGAGCCAAAATCCTTGCAAGTCATTGCAGCAGCCTTGCCTTCGGGTTGTTCAGCAAGAACATAACCAGTGCCTTCGCTGCAAGAAACCTCCACTACATTACCGCCATCATTGGTTTGCCCCACAAATCTTCGATCAGTGACTTGGCATTTAATCGCTGCTTTCCCAACCAAGGTGTCGGAGAGCAGGGCTATTTTCTTTGAAGCTGCGGCAGCTGGATCAGAAAGTTGGCACTTCAGAGTTGGTGCATCTATTTCCTCACATTTACTGTACTTAACAGGTTGGCTAACGTCGGGATGAACTCCAGTTTGTATGACGTAGCCAGTTTCGTCATCACAGGCCACTTCAAAATAAGTCGATTGAGCGTTATGACCAATACCGCGCGCATTAGTTACTCCGCATTTAACCCCCGCTTTTTCGACAAATTTAGTCATCGCTAAAAATTGGCTGGTGGTTGAGTTAGCAGGTAATTGGCATCCCGCAGGAACAGTTTGAGCGGATTGACCGCCGCCACCCATACCGCCTTCACCGCCACCACCGCCCATTCCACCTGAGGCGCCACCGCCACCACCCATGCCGCCTTCACCGCCGCCACCACCCATGCCGCCGCCACTAGACGCACGGGATACTGCCAAATAAGCATCTTGTTCTAGACAGGTGATTGCATCGGTATTGGCACCGACAGTCGTTGTGATCATGTAGCCAAGGCCTTCTGAACAAGCGATTTCATATTGTTTGGTCCAAGTAGGGTTTCCACCACTGCTCATGCCGCCGGCGCTGCCGCCGCCACCCCCGCCACCGCCGCCACCACCGCCGCCGCCGCCACCACCGCCGCCGCTGCCACCCCCGCCGCCGCCGCCGCCCCAATGGGCTGAGCGCCCCACAAGGACGGGATAGGCGCCCACCCCGGGAGGGCGAAAGGCAGGTCC
>CANGFV010000074.1 GCA_947453225.1 Pseudomonadota bacterium | reverse complement strand
GCCATTGCGGTATCTCTGGTAAATCAGGGGGGTAATCACTTTACAACTGCCGGGCGAGTTGCAGCTGAACTTGTGATGCGTTTGCAGCATACGCCGCTAGATGCTTCGAGCATCCTTAACGTGAATGTGCCCGATCTGCCCTTTGATCAAATCAAAGGCATGCAGGTGACGCGACTGGGCTATCGCCACCGTTCAGAGCCTGTAATTCGTGCCCATGATCCAAAAGGCCGAGAAGTATTTTGGGTAGGGCCTGCAGGCGCTGAGCAAGATGCCGGTCCCGGTACCGATTTTCATGCTATTGCCAATGGCTATGTGTCGATTACGCCATTACAAACAGATTTAACCCGTCATGCCATGCTCGATGATTTGCGTGACTGGCTTAAAGGGCGTGCATGAATTCGCTGAGTGCTTCTAATGGTATTGGCATGACCTCAGCGCGTACGCGCGAGCGGTTGGTGCAAAAACTTCGTGAGCAGGGTATTCGTAATCCTGCGGTATTAGAGCAGATTAGAAATGTGCCTCGTCATCTGTTCGTTGATGAAGCGTTGGCAACTCGGGCTTATGAAAATACTGCGTTGCCCATCGGTCTTGGGCAAACTATTTCTCAGCCATTTATTGTGGCGCGTATGACAGAAGCGCTATTTGAGGACGCTGAGCCCAGAAAAGTACTCGAAATTGGTACGGGTTGTGGCTATCAAACAGCGGTGCTGGCGCCACTGGTTAAATTTTTATATAGCGTTGAAAGAATAAAAGCGCTGCAAGATCGGGCTAAGCAAGTGCTGTCGTCACTTAACTTACGCAATATATATTTTCGTCATGGCGATGGTTTTCGTGGCTGGGCTGGGCATGCGCCCTACGATGCCATTATTTGCGCTGCTGCACCAACTGAAGTGCCTATGGCGCTCTTGAAACAATTAAGTCCAGGCGGTCGATTGATCATCCCAATAGGCCCAGAAGGTCGGCAGGAATTGATTCGTATCACCCGTCGCGTGGATGCGCGTGGTGAAGAGTTTGTGACGCAGCGACTAGGCTTAGTGGCTTTTGTCCCGTTGGTGCAAGGCGTACGTTGACGTGCGCAGCACTCGGATAATTATTCTGTGTGTGTTGCTGGCTCTTTGTGCCTGTAGTCCATGGTTAAATCGCCCTGAATCTTACACCGTCAAATCCGGCGATACGTTGTATTCAATCGCCATGCGTTTTGAAATGGATTATCACGAGCTGGCTAGAATTAATCGTCTGGACAGCGAATATCGAATTCACACCGGCCAGGTTTTGCGCTTGAGTGCCGCAGGCAATTCGTCTGCACCCAAATCTGGCGGGGTAAAGCCTGTTGCTTCCACTACCGCTAAGACGTCGGCCTCGATACCTACTGCTAACTTTCAGTGGCAGTGGCCCTGCAGGTCAGTCAGCTATGTGGAGACTCGGCAACCGAACGGAAGTGTTGGTTTGTCTATTCAAGGAAAAATCGGGCAGGACATTTTTTCAAGCGCCAGCGGCAAGGTGGTTTATGCCGGGAGTGGTTTATTAGGATATGGAAAATTAGTCATTGTTAAGCATGACGAGGTTTATTTGAGTGCTTATGCCCATCTTCAGAGCATACAAGTTAAAGAAGGGACACAAATGACTGGGGGCCAAAAGATTGGCACGATGGGGACGAATAATTCGGGCACGCCGTCCTTGTATTTTGAAATTCGTACCAATGGGGTGACGGTGATGCCAACGCGGCTATTGCCGTACCTATAATGCGCTTCAGAAGACTTATGTGAGTGATAAATGAGCCATCAAAAGCTCAAAAATATCCCAGCTACAACTCGACGATCTTCGCTAAGTAATACATTAAACGTACGGCAAGCCGGGCCTATTTGCATCACTTCTAAGCCTATGCCGCGTGAAAGAAAGGCAGCACTGACCAACTGCGAGGGAAATTGATTTTGGGTGTTCGAGCTTAGGATCACGATCTCTGGCTCGAGCGTTAAAATAGGTTCAATGTCTGTATCGGTTAGTTGTGAGATATTACGTGCGCGCCAATCAGTAATGACCTGATCTGGGGCAATCAAGCAGTTGGTTGTGATTCTTTGGGAAGCCAATTGGATGGAATCAGCATCATATGCTTTGATGTAGTTCTGGCTACGTGATGCAAGCGTTAGTTTCATGGTTTGACGTTGTCGCGTGTTTTCTGGTGACGCAGGCGTTTTCGTTTATAGAATTTGCGGACTAAGGAAAGGTGCCAAGTAAGGCCGAGTATCGTATATCCGATGGCGGCTACGGCTAAACCTAGGATGAGGCACCCTAAAATAAAAGGCTCAAGGAATGGCCCATGAAATGCGGGCAATAAATCGTGTTCATTCATTTTGGGCAAGGCGGTCAGGGGTTTTAAGCCGAGTACATAGCATCCGCTCCAATAAGCTGCGTAGTACAAAGGCACCATCGTGACTGGATTGGTAATAAAAATGGCAGTTAGGGTGACGGGAATATTGACGCGTAGTGCCACAGATAACGCCAGTGCCACTAGCGTATGCGGAATGGGGGGCGGTAAAAAAGCGATAAATAGACCTAGGGCAACGGCTCTTGTGACATTGCGACGGTTAAGGCTCCAGTATGCGGCATCACCAAAAACAAAAGAAAATGGGCGCATGTACCAGCGAGTTTGTAGGTGGTGTCTCTGGCGGCTCAGTTTTTTGAAGAATTTACGCGGCATGCATTCACCGGTCGCTTGTCGAAATAGATTGCGGTACTTTATGCTTCGCTCATGGTAACTGATTGAATCAGTAAACCACAGGATGTGTATATCAATTTGCAGGGATGCCTATGTTCCGCTTCGCGCTTGCCTTTCTCGCTGGCAATCTCTGGCTGCAGTGTCAGCCAGTCCTATCTCTCGTTTATCTGCTCCCTTTATGGCTCACATTTTTGAGCTTGAGAGCGGCGACTTGTTTTCGATCCTGGTTGCCATACTCAATACTGACAGCGGCACTTGTCGGCTTTGTTTACGCATTTGTGAGTGCCCAAGTCCGCTTGGAGCAGGATTTAGTAACTACCTTTGAAGGTCATGACCTGAGAGTATTTGGTTACATCAGTGATATTCCAGTGCATGAATCTTACGGACAAAGATTTATGTTCAATATCGAGCACAGTGAGGTGCCGTTACCAAAAACCATTGAGTTGACTTGGTATGACGATGCGCCTCAATTAAGCGCCGCGCAGCGCTGGCAATTTAATGTCAGATTGAAGCGTCGCCATGGATTTGCTAATCCTGGTGGTGCGGACTATGAGTCGCAGTTGTTTCGTCGAGGTATAGGCGCGACCGGTTATATCAGCACGAAAGGTGAAGGTCGTCAGTATGGAAATGTTAGAGGTCTATGGGTATTAAAATTACGCCAGAGGTTGGTCGATAAGATCACTGCGACCATTCCACATGCAAGCATGCAGGGTGTAATACGGGGCTTGTCAGTCGGTGATCAGCAAGCGATTAGTGCGGAGGCTTGGCAGGTTTTCGCTCGCACAGGGATCAGTCACCTCATGGCTATTTCAGGATTTCATGTTGGAATGGTGGCGGTGATTGGAGCGTGGTTAGGTGCTGGTTTAATTTATATCCCTATTGCGCAGCGTTTACGGCTGACTAGGCAAGATCTAAAAGCCCTTTTTGGTCTGTCTGCTGCTCTGGGTTACTCATTACTTGCAGGGATGTCTATTCCCACGCAGCGTACCTTGATTATGTTGGCTGTGTACTATGGTGCGGGATATTTACGGCGTGAGGTGAATGTTTGGAATAGCTATGGATTAGCCTTATTGTTAGTGCTTATTGTTGATCCATTCGCGCCGTTGTCTGTGGGGATGTGGCTTTCCTTTGGTGCAGTCGCCGCAATCCTAATTAATCAACAAGGCCGTATTTCACCTGCTTCAGGATGGCGTGGATTCTTATCAATTCAAGGTATTGTTAGTCTGGGTCTTGTCCCTTTATTGGTTTGCAGTTTTGGTGCGCTCTCTCTGATTTCTCCGCTGGTTAATTTATTTGCCATTCCGTTATTTACAGCAGTTATTGTACCTTTGGTCTTACTCGCTTGTGCTGTGCTCGTGATTAATGAAGCGTGGGGCGGTGCATGTTTGGAATGGATATCGCAGGGGTTGTCGTGGGTGTATGTGTTTCTTGAGAAAGCTGCACACTTACCATGGGCTAGTTTGTATCTGCCCAGTGCGCCGCTGCTCTTAGTGATATTGATGATGTTGGGTACTTGTATTGCTGTAACACCTTGGCCTTGGTCGTGGCGATGGCTTGGTGTCTTATTTTGTATGCCGGCACTTTTTTGGAGGGTTGATGTTCCTGATATTGGTGATTATGAATTAACTGTATTAGATGTGGGGCAGGGCCTTGCGGTACTGATACGCACTTATGATCATGTGCTTTTGTATGACACCGGTCCGGCATTCCAAGGAGGTGGCGATGCTGCGCGGCTTACTGTGTTGCCGTATCTAAGAGCGATTGGAGTAGATAAGCTGGATATGGTGCTGCTCAGCCATGGGGATGCTGATCATGTCGGTGGAATGCAATCAATTCTTGCAGAAATGAATGTGGCTGCTGTGCTGGCTGGGCCATCAGTGAAATCGGCTGTAAACATGAGGCAGTGTCGGCAGGGGGATCGCTGGATCTGGGAGGGAGTTGAGTTTTTAATTCTTCATCCAGAAGCAATAACCCAAGAGGAAAGCGACAATAATCTATCCTGCGTGCTACAGGTGTCTAATGCGGGCGGTAAAGCGCTATTGCTAGGTGATGTGGAGCAGGCTGCTGAGCGGGGTATGGTAGAGCGTGGGCTGATCTCTGCGACTGAAATTATTGTTGCCGCTCACCATGGTAGTCGGAGCTCGTCCACTCCAGAATTAGTCAATGCGACGAGTGTGATAGGACGGCGACAGTGGGTGATTTTTAGTGCGGGCTACCGCAATCGTTGGGGGTTTCCCAAGGCCGAGGTGCTCGGTCGCTGGCAAGAGGCTGGAGCCATCCCTCTGGAAACTAGTCGTGCGGGGGCAGTTAGCCTATTGGTGAGTCCAAAAAACACCCCAGTTGAGCCGATATTATGGCGCGATTCGCATCAGCGCTATTGGCACCTTCGTTAGGGTGCTGATTTCTTGTGGGGTATGTAGATGTTTGCGGTGTAAATCGACGCGGCGTTGTACTATTACACTTTCTGGACTTTTGACTGGGTACAAGTAGCGCCTATGTACGAAATTATCAAAGCGGGCGGCATCATGATGGTGCCCATCTTGCTGGCTTCTGTGATCGCCATTGCCATCATTGTTGAGCGGCTATGGACGCTACAGCATGACCGTGTTTTGCCAAAGCAATTATTTGAGAAGGTTTGGCAGTGGGTTGAGAGTAATCAGCTGGAAGATAGCCACCTGCGTCTGCTTGAGCAGAATTCTCCGCTAGGTAGAGTGTTAGCGGCAGGGTTGGCCAATCGACATCACTCCCGAGAAATTGTTCGTGAGGCGATTGAAGATTCAGGTCGTCATGTGGTGCATGAGTTGGAGCGTTTTCTAAGTACGCTGGGCACCATTGCAGGAATTTCTCCGCTGCTAGGGTTGCTAGGTACGGTATTCGGAATGATCCGTACATTCAATTCAATCAGCGTTTCAGGTATTGGTAGTCCTGCGGCGTTATCTTCTGGCATTGCTGAAGCCTTAGTTGCGACCGCTGCGGGATTGGCTGTGGCTATTCCCTCGTTGATATGTTTTCGGATGCTGCGTCGTCGCGTAGATGGTTTGGTGGTTGAGATGGAAAAGGAAGCGATTAAGCTGATGCAAGCTTTGCACAACTTAGAAGCTAATCGCTCGAGGCGGATCGCGTCTTGAAAATAGGCGCCCGCAACCGACGCGATGACGATATGGACATCAATGTCACATCGTTCATTGACATACTGTTATTGCTACTGATTTTTTTCATGCTGGCGACCAGTTTTGTTAGTGAAGGGCGCGTGAATGTCCGTCTGCCTGATGCGAGCGCTCAGGCAAATGATAAATCTATGGAGTCACCTCTACAGATCACGGTGACCGCCCAAAGTACTTATTTGGTGAATGATCAAGCATTAGTTAACAACAGCGCGGATGCTTTAATCGCGGCTATCAATAAAGTGAATGAAAAGTCTAAAGATCACGCGGTGTTGGTTCGTGCTGATGCTGCCAGCTCACATCAGGCAGTGGTGACAGTGATGGATGTGGTAGGTCGACTTGGTTTTAACTCCATCAATATCGCCACTGTGAATCAGATAGATACCGGTGCAGCGAGTCGTTAGTAAAAATGTCAGTGAATAAAAATCCGAATAGCATTTGGTCAACCTATAAACGGTTACTAAAGTATTTGTTGCCATATCGCTTGCAGTTTGCAATTGGTACTTTAGGCGCTTTGATGTTTGCCGCAACTAACTCTGGTGTGGTGTTTCTGACCAAGCAGTTTCTCGATGGTACTTTTTTAAAGCAAGATCAGAAGATGCTTATGCTGGTGCCAATTGGCTTGGTGGTCTTGTTCATTGTGCGCGGTGTAGGCGATTTTATTCAGACCTATTTCATGGGTTATGTGGGTCGGAAAATTATTAAACAGTTACGCACTGAACTGTTCGAACGTATGTTGCATTTGCCAGTCAGTTATTTCGATAGTAATCCATCGGCGGCAATGTTGTCGAAGTTGCTGTTTAATACTGAGCAAATTGCGACGGTGGTGACTGATTCGATAACTTTAGTGATTCGTCAGTCGCTAACCATTCTTGGTTTGGTGGCCACACTCATCTGGCTAAACCCCTCACTAGCGGCTGTTTCATTTATCACTGGGCCATTAATAGGCTGGCTGATATCAAATGTGAATGACAAGTTCCGTCGTTATAGTCAGCGAATTCAGACCTCGGTGGGGGATATCACCGGGATTGCTAAAGAGTCTTTGGATGCACCTCGAGTAATTAAGGTTTTCAATGCCCAAGGGTTTGAAAGCCACAAATTTGAACGAGCTAATGAGCAAACTTTTAAGTCAACAATGAAGTGGCTCAAGGTGCGGGGTCTGGCCAATCCTATCGTCCAAGGGATTGCATCGATAGCGCTGGCGGTGGTGTTGTGGATGGCTACTAAACAGGCCTTGAGTGGCAAATTAGATGTGCCTGAATTCACTGCATTCCTTGCGGCCTTACTAAGTATTATGAATCCGTTGAGGGATCTGGTTAATGTTTCTGGACCCATCCAACAAGGTATCGCGGCGGGTGAAAGCCTATTTGAAGTTTTTGATGAACCGCTGGAAGTAGATACTGGTCATCTTCACGCGCAGCGGGTTAGTGGTCAGATTGAGTATGCTCATGTTACGCACACTTACGATAGTGGTAGTGCTCCTGCGTTAAATGATATTTCGCTGACAATCAAAGCGGGCGAGACTGTGGCCTTTGTTGGCAAGTCCGGTAGTGGCAAATCCACAATGGTCAATTTAATCCCTCGATTTTATGACCTTAAACAAGGCTCGATACTCATTGATGGTCATGATATTCGTGAGTATCGATTACATGATTTACGTGAACAAATCGCTTTGGTCAGTCAGGATGTTGTCTTGTTTGATGACAGCATCAGTAATAATATCTCGTTCGGTCGTTCAGCAACCGCTGATGAGATTGAGCGCGCCGCTCAAGCCGCTCATGTGCTTGAGTTCGCTAGTAAGTTGCCTCAAGGCATGAATACCTCGGTTGGCGAGAGAGGCATTCTGTTATCTGGTGGGCAAAAACAACGTATTTCTATTGCTCGTGCGTTATTAAAAGATGCGCCTATTTTAATCCTTGATGAAGCCACTTCTGCGCTCGACTCAGAATCAGAACGAGCAATTCAGGCTGCTCTGGAAATATTGATGCAGAATAGAACTACCTTAGTGATTGCGCATCGTCTATCAACTATTGAGAAAGCAGATCGTATTGTCGTTATGGATGCTGGTCGAATCGTTGAAGTAGGCTCTCATGCAGAGTTGCTTGCTAAAAACGGTGCATATGCCGCTTTGCACCGACTTCAGTTCAACGCCTGATCATGTCTATTGATGCGAGGCTACAAAAGCTTTGGTACGGCGAGTGTCGTCTTAATTGGTTGGCTCTATTGCTTCCATTGTCTTGGATGTTCGGGGTTTTGATCTTTTTACGGCATGGTTGTTATCGACTAGGTCTGTTAAAACGTTATCGTTTATCCAAACCAGTAATTGTTGTAGGTAATCTGACCGTCGGCGGCACAGGTAAAACTCCTATAGTGATTTGGCTGGCTTCGATACTCCAGAATCAAGGTGTTCATGTTGGTGTGATCACCAGTGGCTATGGTGGTAAGGCTAAGAGCTGGCCGCAACGAGTCCGTCCTGACAGCGATCCACTTTTGGTTGGTGATGAGGCCGTTTTAATCGCAGGTCGTACCCATGCCATTGTCGTTTCTGGTCCGGATCGGGTTGCTGCAGGCCAGTTAGCTATTAATGCAGGCGCAGAAGTCCTGATTTCAGACGATGGGCTACAGCATTATCGGCTACAGCGAGACTGCGAATTAGTGGTTGTCGATGGTAGTCGTATGTTCGGTAATGGC
>CANGFV010000073.1 GCA_947453225.1 Pseudomonadota bacterium | reverse complement strand
GCATTGCGCTTTTCACTAGGACTGCGTAGTAAATAGGCAGGATGATAGGTGACCACGACTGGACGCTTCTTTTCACCCAAAGCATGTACACGACCACGCATTTCCTTCAGCGAAGATTCGGTGTGTAGTAAGGCTTGAGCGGCAATAAGACCTACACAAAGAATGATACGCGGATTCACCATATCAATCTGGCGAGATAAATAATCCGAACAGGCAGCGACCTCGTCTAGCTTTGGATCGCGATTTTCCGGCGGACGGCACTTCAAAACATTCGCAATATAGACCTGCTCACGCGGAAATCCGATAGCTTGCAACATCGAGTTAAGCAACTGCCCCGCTCGACCGACGAATGGCTCGCCCTGTAAGTCTTCGTCCGCCCCTGGCGCTTCACCAATGATCATCCATTCAGCACGCAAGTTACCTACACCAAAAACGGTTTGCTTGCGTGTGGCATGTAATTCACAACGAGCACACCGACTCACTACATGGGCAAGTTGATCCCAGCTTAATGGCTGTAGAGAATCCGCCTGATCTGCAAGACCATTGACCTGCACCACATCGGTAGTGGTTTTGACATTAGGTAGATATTGCTTCACTGGCTGCTCTTTACGCACCCAGACGTCAATATCCATGGCCTTCAAGTAATTTAGGCGTTGTGAATTCATCACATCATCCGACCTGATAAATCACGCAACAGCACGTCGACGACGCAACTTATGCCATACCCACCACACAGGCGCAGACAGCGCATAAGCACCAAATGTGGCAAGTAATGTTTCTGGCGGTCCCATCGAAATAAAAATATAAATCATGGGCACAAGCACAAGATAGGCCACTGGAACCTTACCGCGCACATTCAAATCTTTGCCGCTCCAATACGCAAAACGACTGACCATGAGTCCACCGATAGTAGCCGTGACTAGAAAACCAAGCACGAGCGCCGTCAGTCGATCGACCGCATATTCACTGGATACCCAAATAAAACCGGCCACACAAGCTGCAGCCGAGGGACTGGGCAATCCCTCAAAATATCGCTTATCGCTACTGGCTGATTTGACATTGAAACGAGCCAGCCTTAACGCCGCACATACGGCATAAAAAAACGCCGCCAGCCAACCAAAACGACCCCACAGCTTTCCATATTCGGCGATGCGCTCTACACCCCACTGATAGACGACAATAGAAGGCGCAAGACCAAAGGCTACCATGTCGGAAAGGCTGTCATACTCCTTACCAAAATCGCTTTGTGTATTTGTCCAGCGAGCCACCCGACCATCTAGACCGTCAAATATCATCGCCACAAATACCGCCATACCTGCGCGCGAGAAATTGCCGTCAATGGCGGCAATAATGGCATAGAACCCTGAGAACAGCGTGCCGGTGGTCAGCAAATTAGGCAGCAAGTACACGCCACGACTCGGCCTGACTTCATCTTCAATATCGAATTGTTTGGGTTCCAAACTCATGAGTAACCTGCAATTTTGAGCGCCGCATTGAAATATTAGGCCTGCAGATCATAGCAGGACTTGTTGGCCGACCATGAACGAGCCGGGCTAGAATTAGGTCGGAATCTGGATTTTAGAGATATTTCACAGCATCATGGTGGCGAATGCGGCAATTTTACGCTCCCATAACGCCAAACCGCATATGAATATTTCCCCCACCACACCACTGTATAAACACGTACTGCTGATCGGTTTGCTGCTCATCAGCATCACAGCACAGGCGAATCAGCAAACCGATCCTGCGCTTGGCCCCTTACTAAGAAAAGCCTTGGCCGACGGGAAGTGTTTTGATGATAAGTTCGATCGTGCGGTCTGGTTTGCCGCCATGGAACCGCGACTTAAACGCATTGTTGCCAATGACACTGAACGCACCCAAATACTTGAAAATGTGCAATGCGAAGCCAAACGATTAGAACTGCCTCCAGCATTGGTCATGGCGGTCATTGATGTAGAGAGCCGTTTCAACCGTTGGGCCACCTCCTCTGCAGGTGCCGTAGGGCTCATGCAAGTCATGCCGTTCTGGCCAAGCAAGCTGGGCATGCAGAATCATCAACTGGTCGACATCACACACAACATTCGTATGGGCTGTACGATTCTCAAATATTATTTAGAACATGAACATGGGGATTATGCACGCGCCTTAGCGCGTTATAACGGCAGCCTAGGACGACGCAATTATTCAGACTTGGTGCTGGTTAGATTGGCAAACCAATGGCAATTTAAATAGCGCTTACAAATATCGCCGCGCTATTTAGTCAAAAATTCACCCTGAAAATCTAATTGGCCTTCTACAGGCAACACTTGCACATCGAGCACCTCTGCAGCCATAGGCCCACGCCACAACCACTGCTCTAGGGTCTGCAACGCCGCTTCATCACCGCAGGCCAATACTTCGACCCTGCCATCCAAATGATTTTTAGCATAGCCAGTCAGCTGCAGGCGTAGCGCCTGTTCTCGTGTACTGGCGCGATAAAACACGCCCTGCACACGACCAGAAATCCAGAATTGTCGAGTCATCTTGTTAGTTTGCATATCAATTAGCTAAGAATAAAAATGTTCTTACTCAATACAAAAACCAATTCACAGTAAAGAGAAGGTCAAAAGTCGTCAATGCGCATTGCACTATCAGTAAAAGCAACACCTGCTTACAATGAGGCCATCGGTTCCTTTTGAGATACGCAATATGCCAGATATTCTTGTTCTCTATTACTCAAGACATGGCGGTACGGCAGCGCTAGCTCGAGAAGTATGTCGCGGTATAGAGCAAGTCAACGGCATGCAGGCACGACTTCGAACCGTGCCATCTGTACACAGCACCATCACAACCCCTGAGCCCTCAGTCCCTAACGATGGCCCGCCCTATGCCACTGTGAATGATTTGCGCGAATGTGTAGGGCTGATATTGGGCAGTCCGACTCGTTTTGGACAAATGGCTGCGCCACTAAAGTATTTTATCGACAGCACCAGCGCCATATGGGTCAGCGGCGCTTTGGCAAATAAACCCGCAGCGGTATTTACCTCTACTCAAACGATGCATGGTGGTCAGGAAAGCACACTACTTAGCATGATGTTACCGCTAATACATCACGGCATGTACTTGGTGGGCCTGCCATTTACCGAATCCGCACTGCACAGAACGCGTAGCGGTGGTTCACCTTATGGGGCAAGCCATGTCGCCAACGAAGGTTCACCTTTAATTACAGAAGATGAAAAGCAATTGGCACAAGCATTAGGTGCACGCGTGTCACGCCTCGCTTCATATTTACCAGCATAGAACCATGACATTATTAAGCCATCAACAACGCCGCATGAGACTCTGCGTCATCAGCTCATGGATCGCGCTAGTTCTGCTCGTTGCTTGGCAGCAACTACACGAAATGATCACCCTAAATAATCTCGGCTGGACACTATTTTTTAGCCTACCTTTGCTTGCGCCATTACATGGACTACTAAAAGGTAATCGTTACACCTACGCATGGGCAACGCTGTGTGTACTACCCTATTTCATTATTGGTATCAGTGAATCGGTCTCTAACCCGTCCATCAGAAATTGGGCCTTGAGCCTACTTGGCTGTTCACTGCTGTGGTTCTTTGCGTTACTAGGTTTTCTACGGGTAACGTCACCCAATCGTAGCCAGCAAGAATAATAAAGAAATCCATGATGCACGCACTACATGTACGTGCATCACATATTCGTCAGCTATTTACGTACTTGTTCGGCGCGTACCAACGCAATCACTCTGTCGGTACGTTGTAATAATTCTTCGTAGCCCTTAGTGCCTTCGCCATTAACAATATATTTACCATTAACGACCATGGTGGGCGTACCCTGAATTTTATAAGATTTCATTTTCTGCTCAGCAGACAGCAAATTAGACTTCACACCGAACGAGTTATAAGCCGCAGTAAAGTCAGCAGCACTGATCCCATGCTGCGAGACAAACTTAGTGACACTCTCTTCGTCGTACATCAAAGTCTTTTGGGTATGAATAGAGCTGAATATCAAAGAATCCATTTGCTCAACCTTTCCCATTACTTGCAATGCATAGAATGCTTGAGCGACAGGTTGCCAAGCGGTTCTACCAAGTGAAACGGGCACCCGTTCAAATAACACGTCCTTAGGTAGCTTTGCCGCCCAGCTTTTCACCACGGGATAAAAAACATAGCAGTGTGAGCATTGATAAGAAAAGAACTCAGTCACAACAATCTTTTTAGGATCAACAGTAGGCTGCGCTGGAGTGAGCAGCTTGTAATCTGCACCCTCAACGGCGACTGAAGACGGAGCCGCAGACGCCAGTACTGGCAAGCCAAGGCCGAGCATACACAGCAAAGACAAACGAATAAAAAACTGAATCATCTTATAACCCCTGTCAAATTAAGCCACGATGACATCGCCTCATCCACATCGCCAAAATACCTTAAAGAAGACATTGGCAAGCCATCTCCAATAGCGCATCAACATCCTAAGTATACCTGATGCCATTCAAAGTCATCAGTCAGACAAGCTAAACCAATAACGTGATGTTGTTCGCAAACCTAGATAAGTAGTTGAACTTACATGGAAAGCGCTAGATACTGACTAGAAATTTAGAATGGATTTATCAGTAGTGCAACTTAACCATCGCTCTTGTGAATAACCGCATCAATATTTCAATAAGTAGTTCATCCAAGGCGAATCAACTCATCCTTTGGAGCCTTATTTGCTTGGCGGTATTCTGTCTATCTTGCTCATTTGCCCACGCCCAGACTACCGAGGAACCACGCTTTATTGTGAAATGGAAAGACCGTCCCGGACATGACGCGAGTGAATCCTTATTGCGTACCGAAACTAATTTTCATCGCAATACAGGCATGCATCTGCAACATAAAAGAAACCTAAATACACGAATGGCCGTTCTGCAATTAGATCGAACTATCCCTAATACACGCCTACAGACCACACTGAAACAACTCAATACTCAGGATGATGTTGAATATGCTGTGGTCGATGAACGACGTTATATTCAGGGCATCACACCTAATGACCCACTAATTACCGCCACTTCTGGACGCACCGGTCAATGGTTTCTATTCAATGCTCAACCTGCCGCTATTAATGCATTTTCAGCTTGGGATTTATCCATGGGATATAGCAATGGCAGCCCTGTCACTGTTGCGGTGCTTGATACTGGAGTTCGTTATGACCATCCCGACCTTGCGGGCAAGGTACTGCCCGGCTATGACTTTGTAAGCTGCGATCAACCCTTATGTAGCGGCAATGGACTGACATTCTTTATGGCCAACGACGGTGACGCCTGGGATGCAGATGCCTCTGATCCTGGAGACTGGGTCAACGCTGATGACGCAAAAGATCATCCAGACCTTTTTGGCTCTTCAAGATGCGAAATTAGTAACAGCTCCTGGCACGGCACGCGCGTGGCTGGTCTGATTGGGGCCGCCACCAACAATGGATTGGGTATTGCCGGCATCGGCTGGGGAAGCCGCATCTTACCGGTGCGCGTACTAGGTAAATGTGGCGGATGGGACTCAGACATTATTGCCGGCATGCAATGGGCCGCCGGCTTGTCACTGAAAGATGTTCCGATCAACCGAAACCCAGCCAAGATCATTAATCTCAGCCTAGGCTCGGCCAGCGAATGTAATGCCGCCTATGCAGATACGATCAATCAGTTGAGATATCTATCAGTTGAGATATCTAGGTATTTCTGTCGTGGCATCCGCAGGCAATGACAGCGCCATCATTAATACCCCAGCCAACTGCAATGGCGTCATTGCAGTCGTGGGCGTGCGCCACGCAGGAACCAAGGTGGGTTATAGCAGCCTAGGCTCACAGGCAACCATCGCCGCGCCTTCGGGCAATTGCGTGAATGATTATGGTCCCTGTCTTTTCCCGCTAGACACCACCATCAATCTGGGCACCACTGAGCCAATCGCATACAACCCAGACAGCCGCCAATTTAGCGACCAGTACGATGCCAATCTTGGCACTAGTTTTTCAGCGCCGATGGTCTCTGGCACGATTGCGCTCATGCTGGGCGCTAATAAAGACTTAACGCCAGAGCAGATTAAATGGGCACTACAAATCAGCGCCAAACCCTTCCCGCAAACTGCAGACACTAATTGCGCTGTTCCTACCGATCACACAGCACGGCCGGTGAATGAATCAGAATGCAACTGTAATACCAGCATCTGCGGTGCTGGACTGCTAGACGCGTATCAAGCTGTAATCAGCGCAAGCAACAATCCACCCAACCATCCTCAATCCAAGAATGGTGGCGGCGGCAGTACAGACCTTCTTAGTTTGTCATTAATGTGCGGACTGATAGGTCTTAGGAAATTCAAAGCAAAAAAATCGACATCACTTAGCCTGAGCTAATAACCCCTGCAAATAGTCAGCAAAGGGTTTGCCCAGCGTTTCATGTTTCAGCGCGTACTCGACCGTGGCTTGTAAATATCCTAACTTGCTTCCACAGTCATAACGCTTACCTTCGAACTCGTACGCATACACCGCTTCATCGGCCAATAAATCAGCGATGGCATCGGTAAGTTGAATTTCACCACCTGCACCTCGCCCTGTACGCTCAAGCTTTTCAAAAATTGTCCCCGTCAAAATATAACGCCCAACCACGGCTAAGTTAGACGGCGCGTTGACTGGCTTGGGCTTCTCCACAATTTTGGTCACCCGACTAATGCGCCCCTCACGAGCCTCGGTTGCAACAATGCCGTATTTATAGGTTTCTTCCATCGGCACCGTTTCAACACCTAAGACACTCGATTCACGATCCGCAAACACTTGCGCCATTTGCTTCAGACAAGGTACAGCGGAATCGATGAGATCATCTGCCAAATGTACGAAAAAGGGTTGATTCTCCACAATTGGCTTCGCACATAAAACCGCATGCCCTAAACCAAGCGGCGCCGACTGGCGTATAAAAATACAACTGGCCCAAGAGGGCACAATGCCTCGTACAGCAGCTAATAATTCAGCCTTACCTTGCTGTTCCAATTCAGCTTCAAGTTCATAGTCGGAATCAAAATGATCGGCAATAGCTCGCTTGGTACTGCCAGTAACAAATACAAGTTTAGTCACGCCAGCAGATAACGCTTCTTCTGCGGCATACTGAATAAGCGGTTTATCCACAATGGGTAGCATTTCCTTTGGACTGGCCTTGGTGGCCGGTAAAAATCGCGTACCACGCCCCGCCACTGGAAACACTGCATACTGAATTTTTGCTGACTGCTTCACTATCCTGCTCCGGCAATTTTTATTGTGAGAATGTTAATCATAGCCGAGCTTAATGACAAACGGCGCAACAATCACTGACCAAAATAAGGATTATGTAGCCAACAAAGTTCAGTGGAAACGAGGTGTTCTCGATCTGCCAACTCCTGTCAGCCTGATAACAATTCTCTGGTGGTTAAAACCCCACTCCTGTCCAGCGCCCAGACATCCTAATCTGGTTGATGGAATGAGCTTCCACTAGCTCACCCCTCTTCGACTCGTTATCAGCACCAAGAACACCTCGTTTCCACCGAGCAGTTGCGCATCCATGCGCCCTCAGTCCATAAATAAAACAATTATTTCTTAGCGACTTCAGTAGTACTTAGCACGATATTGCTGCGGTTTTGTAACAACAGTTTTTCGCCAATACCACTGACCTTGAGCAATTCATCTGCCGACTTAAACGCGCCATTCTTGGTGCGATAGTCAACAATCGCTTTAGCCTTGGCAGCTCCCACACCCTTCAGTTCCTTCGCCAAAGTAACAGCATCCGCCTTATTAATATCCACTGCAGCCATACAGGGCACAGCCAGCACCAGTGACAGACAAGCAATGACCAAATATTTCAAACCACGTATTGAATGAATCATGTCAGTTCTCCCAAAAATGTTTATGTGAAGTACAAGTTCGCATTACTGCGGGAGAAATAGTGGCACCACTCACAACTGAAATGAGCGTGCATTTCTGGGGTTTGTAACCAGAAATAGAAATCGCACGAAATGGGTAATTAGTTACGGCGAGACACTGGGGATAATTCAAGACGACTGACTGGAGCCAAGGTATCCCAGCTATGACAACCTGGGCATTGCCAGAAATGCGAACCTGTATTCACTCCACAGCTAATACAACGATATCGCTGAGTACGCTTAAACACCTTTGCTAACGCAGTAGCAACTGATTGCAACTGCGCTTGACTCATACTTGCAGGTTCACCCACTAAGGCCTGCACCATCTCGCCTAAAGTAGCATCCTGTTTTAGAAAATCAGCCAAACATTGCAACAAATAAGGTTCATCAAATATTTGTGCAACAATTGCTGCATACGCTAAAGCAGCGCGTTGATTGTCATCGACACTTTGCAGGCTCAACTCATTGTCCGCAGTCTCTAGATTCAAACCCAGTGCACGCAAGGCACGCACAAAACGCGGTAAGACTATTGGTAACAAATGTGGATGTAATTCCATAACGCGTTTGCACAGCAACGCAGCGGCACGCCCGTCACCAAGCGACAGCTGTAAATCAGCAGTCACCAACTGGCCTCGGGGAAAGTTGCGCTGGGCAGCAAATGCTTGATCCAGATAAGACTCCGCCTGTGATTTTAATCCAGCACGTTGTGACTGCTCGGCAAGCTCGCAGTAATAATGTGCCAGCGCTGTTGGATGCTCAGGCGAACTAAAAGTAGCTAACTGTTGATAAGTATTGATTGCCTG
>CANGFV010000072.1 GCA_947453225.1 Pseudomonadota bacterium | reverse complement strand
GACAAGCCTAGCAGGAAGTCCCTGTAAAGCGGTGCTTGTCATGGTCAACTTGGTTGCGGTGGCGCGATCAATCATGAATGCAATTGTAGTCCTAAATTTACCCCAGGTAGCCTGAACCAAGGCTAGTTCAACTATCTATCCCCAAGGGCGTCAGTAAAAGTGGAGGAGATTGTGCCGCATATGTCCAATTGACAATGAGGTCTACATCACATTGCGGGGCATTAGCGGGTTTTTTTGGATAGGGCTGTGGAAATAAAAAACCCCTCCGAAGAGGGGTTTTATCTAAGTGCTTCTAACCGAAAATCGTTTATTGCTTACAGTATCCCGGAGTAAGACAGGTACCACTCTGCACCCAGCGCATTGTTCCCTGATCAACAGTTGGTGTAAGAACGGAGGTATAACCACCGGCATCTGAAGTTGAAGTTACGGTAATTACTCCAGCCGCAACAGCAATCGATGCGACATTATTGGGGAGTATGGTTGGGGCAGCGGCAATACCATTGGAGCCTGCAGTACAGTTCGTGAAGGCACCTGTGTCATTAAAGCATTCAGCGACTGACAACTTGTATCCATCGCTCACTGCGAGTGTTGAACTAAAACGAGCCTTTTGTGTGTAATTTTGATAAGCCGGTAAAGCAACTGCAGCCAAAATACCAATGATGGCGACCACAATCATCAATTCAATCAGCGTAAAACCTTTTTGAGACGACTTCGTCATGACTAATTCTCCAAGAGTGCAAAGAGGAGCGGAACCAAAGAATTTGCAGTTATTTGGCAGTAATAAACAACCGAACAACCAGCAATTGAAGCGAACAATACTTCAAGACTTTGCTTCATGGCAACCCAATCCAATGAAAACTTTGAGCCGTCTCACATATTTTTAAGTGGGTCATTGGCGACTAACTAAGCGTTTAGGCACTTGGCTTTAAGGTGGCAGACAAAGCTGGGTGGTTTTTATGGAAGGGGCAAGATACTTGGCAAGCCTTGGTGTTGATGATGCGAGATTTAGCGTAAAAGACTTCATTTGGCCCCGAAATGCTTTGCTTCTGAGGACATTTAATTCACAATATGCGGCTCTGTGGGTTGGCTCATGGATGTCAATTACGGCATTGACTGATGCTAACCGCCTTAACTGTAACCCTTAAACCGAGACCCATCGCGCATGAATCTGCACGAATACCAGTCAAAACAGCTTTTTACCCGTTATGGCATTCCGGTGCCAGCAGGTCACGTGGCTTCAACCCCCGAAGAAGCAGCCGATGCTGCTCGTAAGATCGGCGGCAGTAAATGGGTGGTTAAAGCCCAAGTGCACGCCGGTGGTCGTGGTAAGGCCGGTGGTGTGAAGTTGGTCGATTCCCCAGAAAAGGCCGCCGAAGCCGCTAAAGGCATGTTTGGCAAGTACTTGCACACCCATCAGACCGGTCCAGAAGGCCTGCCTATTCATCAGGTGTATGTTGAGCCCGCCAGCGATATTAAGCGCGAGCTGTATGTGAGCATGGTGCTCAATCGCGATAAAGGCCACATTGCCTTCATCGTTTCTCCAGCCGGCGGTATGGACATTGAAGAAGTGGCTGAACACACCCCAGAAAAGCTCATTCGCGTGAATGTGCATCCTGCGGCCAGTCTTCAGGATTCACAGTGCCGTTTGATGGCCTTTGCGTTGGGCTTAAGCGGTAACCAAATCAAGGAATTCACCTCCATTGCGCAGGGTCTGTACAAGCTGTACTTGGAAAAAGACGCCAGTTTAGTGGAAATCAACCCGCTGATCGTCACCGGTGACGGTAGTTTGGTGGCGCTGGATGCCAAGTTGAACATTGAAGATAACGCATTGTTCCGTCAGAAAGAATTGGCGGGCTGGCGCGATGCAAGCCAAGAAGATGCGATGGAAATGGCGGCGGCTAAGCACGATCTGAACTACGTATCACTCGATGGTGATATCGCTTGTATGGTGAACGGTGCGGGTCTGGCTATGGCGACGATGGACGTGATTCAGGTGCATGGCGGTTCGCCAGCCAACTTCCTCGATGTGGGCGGTGGCGCAACCAAAGAGCGTGTCACTGCAGCATTCAATCTGATTCTGTCTAACCCCAAGGTCAAAGCCATTCTGGTCAACATCTTTGGCGGCATTGTTCGCTGCGACATGATCGCCGAAGGCATTATTGCCGCAGTGAAAGATGTAGGCGTGCAAGTGCCGGTGGTGGTGCGTATTGAAGGCACTAATGCCGAGGCTGGACGCAAGTTACTGGCTGGCAGTGGCTTGGCGTTGACTTCAGCGACTGACCTGACTGATGCGGCCAAGAAAGTGGTTGCAGCGGTTAAAAAGGCTAAGTAATTCTGGGCTGTTTTAATCAAGGCAGTTTAATTTTCATCGAGCCTGGCGCGGATAAAACCCGCTAGGCACTTAAAAACTTAACATCGAGCGGATCTTCAATGAGTATCCTAGTCAACAAACAAACCAAGGTGATTTGCCAAGGCTTCACTGGCAAGCAAGGCACCTTCCACTCCGAACAATGTATCGCCTATGGCACCAAGCTGGTCGGCGGTGTCACGCCAGGCCGTGCCGGTGAAAAGCACCTCGGCGTACCTGTCTTTAACACTGCGCGTGATGCAGTGGCGGCCACTGGCGCAACCGTCAGTATGATTTACGTGCCAGCGCCTTATGCCGCTGATGCGATTCTCGAAGCCGCCGATGCGGGTATCGAATTGATTGTGTGTATCACTGAAGGTATTCCAGTGAACGACATGATCAGAGTGAAGGCTTCGCTGGCCAGTTACGGCAGCATGCTCATTGGTCCAAATTGCCCCGGTATCATCACGCCGGGCGAATGTAAGATCGGTATTATGCCGGGCTTCATTCATAAGCCAGGCAAGGTGGGTATTGTGTCGCGTTCCGGTACCCTTACTTATGAAGCCGTATTCCAGACCACTAACATTGGCTTGGGACAAAGTACTTGCGTAGGTATCGGTGGCGATCCAGTGCGCGGCCTGAACTTCGTGGAAGTGCTGGGTATGTTCGAACAAGATCCTCAGACTGAAGCCATCATCATGGTGGGTGAAATCGGTGGTAGCGATGAAGAAGCCGGCGCACAGTTCATTAAGGACAACGTGACCAAGCCTGTGGTGTCTTACATCGCCGGTGTGACCGCGCCTCCGGGCAAGCGCATGGGCCATGCTGGTGCGATTGTGGCCGGTGGTAAGGGAACTGCGGCGGACAAGTTCGCGGCATTAGAAGATGCGGGTGTTCGCACTGTGCGCTCTCCTGCTGAGTTGGGCGCTGCGATTGCCGAAGAGTACGCCAAGCACGGTAAGCGCAAGGTGAAGAGCAAGGCTAAAGCCAAAAAAGCTCCCGCCAAATCTGCTAAGAAAGTCGCCAAAAAGCCAGCAAAGAAGGTTGCCAAGAAGGTCGCCAAGAAGCCGGTAAAGAAGGTGGCGGCTAAGTCGAAAAAGCCAGCTGCTAAGAAGGCGAAGAAAGTTGCCAAGAAGAAGTAGTTACAATTGTTGATATGATTGATAACGCCCTCACGGTAAATCGCTGCGAGGGCGTTCTTGTTTATATCGCCATGATTCACTTTTCCGCTTAACACCTCATGTCATCAACTTTGCGTATTGCGCTTGCTCAATTGAATATCCCCGTGGGTGATGTCGATGGCAATACCGAACGAGTCATTCATGCGGCCCAAGAGGCGCGCGATCGGCTCTCTGCGGATTTGGTGATGTTCCCCGAACTGACCTTGACTGGCTATCCACCCGAAGACTTGTTATTTCATGCGGGCGTACGCCGCCAAGTGGCTGAAGGCGTGTTGCGTGTTGCGCAAGAGGTGACCGGCATTACTGCGATGGTCGGTTACCCAGAGTATGTGGATCACACTATTTATAACGCCTGTGCGGTGCTACGCGATGGACAGACGGTGCTTAATTACCGTAAGCGCGAGTTGCCCAATTACAAAGTGTTTGATGAGAAACGCTATTTCAAACCAGGTAGTGCAACGGGCATTTTTGATCTCAAAGGTATTCGGATCGCCACGTTAATCTGTGAAGATATTTGGCAACCGGGTCCGGCGTTAGCCGCTAAAGCAGAAGGCGCGCAGTTGATCGTAGTGATTAACGGCTCTCCGTATTCGCTCAATTATCAACAGCGTCGTGAAGCGGTGGTGCGTGAGCGTATTGCGGAAGTGGGTTTGCCGGTGGTGTATCTAAACTTACTCGGCGGTCAGGACGAATTAGTGTTCGATGGCAATTCATTTGTCATGAACGCGCAGGGTGAAATAGTGCAGCGTATGCCGCCTTTTAAAGAAGGTTTATTCCCTGTGGATGTTGATTTAGTGGATGGAGTGGTTGTTCCGCGAACAGGTCATATCGAGCCGTCTTCAACTGAAGAAGCTAGTGTGTATGGTGCGCTTGTGTTGGGCGTACGTGATTACGTGCAAAAGCATGGTTTCCCGGGCGTGGTCATTGGTTTGTCGGGTGGTATTGATTCGGCATTAACGCTTGCGATTGCTGTAGATGCGCTAGGTGCAGAGCGTGTGCATGCAGTGATGATGCCATCTCGTTACACTTCACAACTGAGTCTTGATGAAGCGGCGGCACAGGCAAATCTCATGGGTGTGCGCTACGATGTTATTTCCATCAGTGACATTTTTGACTCGGTGCAAACAGCGCTCACTGATGTATTTGCTGGCGCCAAGCCAGATACCACAGAAGAAAATATTCAGGCGCGCTGTCGTGGTATCTTGTTGATGGCTATATCGAATAAGCAAGGCAAGATGGTGTTAACTACCGGCAATAAAAGTGAGATGTCAGTAGGTTATGCCACGTTATACGGTGATATGGCGGGTGGATTTGCGCCTATTAAAGACTGTAGCAAGTTGATGGTGTATCGCTTGTCGCGCTATCGCAATTCTTTATCTAGGGTGATTCCGCAGAAAGTAATTGATCGTCCACCTTCAGCAGAACTGCGTCCCGATCAGAAAGACACAGACTCTTTACCGCCTTATGAAGTCTTGGATGCCATTTTAGAATTATTTATTGAGGCCGATCTCTCAGTGGATGAAATCACGGCGCGCGGCTATGACCGAGCGGTGGTGGGGCGTATCTTGCAGATGGTTAAGCGCAATGAATATAAGCGTCGCCAAGCGCCACCGGGCATTCGGGTCAGTAACCGTGCCTTTGGACGCGACTGGCGTTACCCGATCACTTCAGGCTATAAAAGTCATTAGGCCTTACTGATAAGGCACGCTTGCGGCGTGCCGCCATTGTTGTTACTACTGCAGTCTTACGTTTTTGCCACTCTTTCAAGGGTAGACGAGGTTTCGCATTAGTTTTCAGCTCTACATCTGTGGATTGTTGCTGATAGTGCTGCCAAGGTGTTTGGTGGCGCAGGAAGTAACCGTGCCAACGAATACTGCGCAGACACAGCAGGGCCAAGTGAGTTGGCCAGATGATGAGCAGCTTGAAGCGTTGGGTGTGCGTATCGGCGCCATCAGAATTCAAGTCGACGATATTTTCGATCTTAATAATCCAAAAGAAGGCAGTAGTTTTTATCGAGCAGCAAATTATCTGCATATTGAGACGCGCGAATCGACAATTCGTCCGCAATTACTGTTCAAGTTAGGTGATTTATTTTCGCGACAAATCACGGAAGAAACTGCACGTAACTTACGTGCGCGTAAGTACCTTGCGGATGCCAGTGTGACGGTGGAGCGTTTTGACCCAAAAACTAACACCGTTGATTTGTTAGTGCGCGTACACGATAACTGGACGCTTGCGCCTGGAGTGTCTTTTAGCCACAGTGGCGGGCAAAGTCGTAGCGGCGTCCAGTTAGATGAATCAAACCTTTTGGGTTTAGGTAAATCTTTATCTATTGATTACTCGCAGAATGTTGATCGTGATGCTTTGGACTTTACCTATCGTGATCCAAACTTGATGAATTCACGATGGGAGTTGTTAACCAGTTATCAGCGTGCCACTGACGGTGGTCTTCAGAGTGTTTCTTTGACGCGCCCTTTTTACTCTTTGGATAGTCGCTGGAGTGCTGGACTGGACGCGCTTAATCAGAAGCGCACTGACTATCGTTTTGTACAGGGTGTTTTGGTGGATCAATATCAGACACAACTTAATCATCTAAACATTCAGGGCGGATGGTCGACTGGACTGCGTACAAGAACTGATGCGCCTAGTTGGGTGCAGCGATGGTCGCTAGGATTGACGTTGGATCGTCAGCGTTACTCGCCTGATGTTGAGGCTGGGACTACGCTGCTGCCTGCTAATCAAGATTCACGTTATCCCTGGATGAGTTTTTCATGGCTTGAAGATAAATATGTGGTGATGCGCAATCGAGATCAAATTGACCGAGTCGAAGATGTGTACCTTGGGCGGGCGATATTTTTACAAGCAGGGTATGCGGCTAAAACCTGGGGCGCAGATCGTAATGCGTTGATTACAACAATTAAAGCACAGACTGCGTACCAGCCTAATGAGCAGCAGTTATTATTTTTAGATGCAGGCGTTAGTGGACGAATAGAATCCAGTCAATGGGTAGGTACTGTTTTAAGTGCCAATGTGCGCTATGACTGGCAGCAAGCAAGATTTCGTAATCTAGTAATTAAAATTAATCATGCGCGGCTGAAGAATCCTGATGACTCGCAGCAGTTGTATTTGGGTAGTGATGAGGGATTGCGTGGTTATCCCTTGCGTTATCGTAGTGGTACACAGCGTAGTATATTGATTATTGAGCAGCGTGCTTATACGGACTGGCAGTTATGGCGACTGCTGAGTGTGGGTGGTGTAGCGTTTATGGATGTTGGGCAAATTAAAGGGAGCGAATTAAATAGCTCGCAGCATACTTATATGGATGTTGGGCTTGGACTGCGACTGGGTAATATTCGCTCGAGTCGCGGTGAGGTGTTTCATTTAGATGTGGCATACCCCTTTAATGCGGCCACTCAAGATCGCGCATGGCAATTTTCAGTCACTACCAAGAATTCATTCTAGGTGGCCGTCCTAAAAGGTATTGTCTGATGGATTTTTTGTATCGGAAAAATTACATTGAATGAAACGAATAAAAAGCAACACGTAATAAATTTGGGCTGTCATGCGGCAAGCGTTTGTCTTGCAGTGAATGACATTCAAGTTGTTATACAGCGATTGGCGCCGACGCGGTTAGAACTGTCATACGTGATAAAAGGCGATATGAGTAAGGTGAGTGTGCCTCAGTTGGCTGTGGGCGCTCGTCAGGATGAACTATGGCGTCACACTTGCGCCGAGTTATTTGTCTGTGCGCCAGATAATGACGACTATCTTGAATTTAATTTTAGTCCAAGTGCGCAATGGGCGGCTTATGGGTTTACGCGATATCGTCAAGGCATGCATCCTATTGAGTGTACGCATCCGATCATTGCGGTAGAGCACTCGCCGCATCACTTGAAGATGGATGTGCACCTTGAATTGCCGCCAAGTTTGGCTGCTTATCCTCGGTTACGTGTAGGTCTGTCGATGGTGATTGAGGAGAACGCTGGTCAATGTTCCTATTGGGCGATTAAGCATGTGGCTCAAGCACCTGACTTTCACCGTCCTGAAAGTTTTGTAGTCAATGTGTGAGTTGAACTGGAATAATAAGCGGATGCTTAACACTGGCCTTGATCGATTAATTCATGACGCTAAGCTGCGCGTGCCTTTAGTGGGTAAGCGAGTGGCGCTATTGGCACATCCTGCGTCTGTTACTCCTGATCTGACGCATGCACTGGATGCGCTGGCCGTGCTGCCTGAAATTAAATTGACTGCTGCGTTTGGTCCTCAGCATGGCCTGCGAGGTGATAAGCAGGACAATATGATTGAGTCTGCAGATTTTACTGACCCCGCTCATGGCATTCCGGTATTCAGTTTGTATGGTGAGGTTAGGCGACCTACTCAAGAGATGATGGACGCCTTTGACGTCTTGTTGGTGGATCTTCAGGATTTGGGGTGTCGCATTTATACCTTTATTACTACCTTGCGTTATGTGCTCGAAGCGGCGGCGCAACACGGTAAGACGGTATGGATATTGGATCGACCCAATCCCATCGGGAGACCGATTGAGGGGTTAACGTTACGTTCGGGGTGGGAGAGTTTTGTCGGTGCGGGGCCGATGCCGATGCGGCACGGCATGACGTTGGGTGAATTGGCGCATTGGTTTGTAAAGCAATTCAAACTCGATCTTGAGTATCGGGTGATTGAAATGCAGGGATGGCAACCTGAGGCGGCGCCTGGATATGGATGGCCACTCGGCGAGCGCACTTGGATAAATCCTTCTCCTAATGCGCCAAATTTATGGATGGCTCGTGCGTATGCCGGTACGGTGATGTTGGAAGGCACGACCTTAAGTGAGGGGCGCGGCACCACTAGGCCATTAGAGTTATTCGGCGCGCCAGATATCGATGCTCAGGTTGTGCTTAAGACAATGCAGTCTTTGGCGCCGCAATGGTTGAGGGGGTGTCGATTGCGCTCGTGTTGGTTTGAGCCGACCTTCCACAAGCATGTAGGCAAGTTGTGTTCTGGCATCCAGCTTCATGTTGAAGACGCCGCATATCAACATCAAGCATTTCAACCATGGCGATTACAGGCATTAGCCTTTAAGGCAATACGCAAGTGCTATCCTGATTATCCTCTGTGGCGTGACTTCCCTTATGAATATGAGCGCGAGCGATTGGCCATTGACGTGATTAATGGCAGTGAGCAGCTAAGGCTGTGGGCCGACGATGCCGCGGCGACTGTTGGAGATTTAGAGCGGCTATTGGTAGT
>CANGFV010000071.1 GCA_947453225.1 Pseudomonadota bacterium | reverse complement strand
ATGGTGCCGGCGGAGGGAATCGAACCCACACTCTGTTGCCAAAATCGGATTTTGAGTCCGACGCGTCTACCAGTTCCGCCACGCCGGCGGTCACATGCTTACAGGGGCGGCAAGTATAGGGATGTTCTCGGCGCTGGCAAATACTTTTTTAGCTAAAAGTTGCCAGATTTACGGGTGGGGGTGTTTCCGTTTGAGTCGGCGCGCCATGCCTGATACCGTGCGCGCCCCATGCATCGCAGCGATTTCTCTTACGACTTGCCCACTGAACTGATTGCACAGCATCCCGAGCCTGTGCGGTCAGCGAGCCGGCTGCTGCATATCACTGGTGCAGCGGCTTCGTGGGTTGACCGTCAGTTTCTGGATTTGCCCTCACTGCTGCGTCCCAACGACTTATTGGTATTCAACGATACTCGTGTGATTCCAGCGCGTGTGTTTGGCGCCAAGCCCAGCGGTGGGCGTGTTGAAATCATGCTGGAGCGAATTTTGTCAGGGCGCCGTATCTTGGCACATGTGCATGCCAGTAAGGCACTGCGAGCAGAAGTTCCAATCCTACTCGCCGATGGGGTGACTGCACAGTTTATCTCTCGCCATGATGATTTATTTGAATTGGAGTTAAGCACTGATCCGTTAAGTTTTTTTATGCAGTATGGTGCTTTGCCTTTGCCACCATATATTGATCGCGGTGCAGAAGCAGAAGATAGCGAGCGCTATCAAACGGTTTTTTCACGTGAACTCGGTGCGGTGGCTGCGCCGACGGCGGGCTTACATTTTGATCAAGCTATGTTGCAGCGTATTGCTGGCATGGGGGTGCGCTCGGCATTTGTGACCTTGCACGTAGGAGCTGGTACCTTTCAGCCGCTGCGTGTAGATGATTTAGATCAACATAAAATGCATTCAGAAGTGGTGCAGGTGTCGCAGGATGTGTGCGATGCAGTAGCGCAGACACGTGAGCAAGGTGGGCGAGTAATTGCGGTGGGTACTACCGTGGTTCGTAGTTTAGAAACCGCAGCTGCCACTGGAATGTTGCAGCCTTATCAGGATGACACACGTTTGTTTATTCGCCCTGGATACAAGTTTAAGGCGGTAGATGCGTTGCTGACCAATTTCCATCTGCCTGAGTCGACCTTGCTGATGTTGGTGTGTGCATTTGGTGGATATGAGACGATGATGGCTGCTTATCGTCATGCGGTGTCTTCACGATATCGCTTCTTTAGTTACGGTGATGCCATGTTTATTGAGCCTGTGCGGGCTCAGAGAGATACACTGTCGCGATGAAGTTTGAATTGATCACTACTGATGGTCGTGCACGTCGTGCGCGGTTGGTTTTTCCACGGGGCACCGTGGAAACCCCGGCTTTTATGCCTGTAGGTACATACGGCACTGTGAAGGGCTTGGCGCCTGAAGAAGTTGAAGCCATTGGTGCGCATATTGTGCTGGGCAATACCTTCCATTTGATGCTGCGTCCCGGTACTGAGGTGATTAAAGCGCACGGCGGTTTGCATGGTTTTATGCAGTGGCACAAGCCGATCCTCACCGACTCGGGTGGCTTTCAGGTGTTTAGTCTGGCTGAGCTGCGAAAGATTACCGAGCAGGGTGTGACATTTCGTTCGCCTATTAATGGCGATCGCGTAGAGCTGACGCCTGAGCGATCCATGCAGGTGCAATACGATTTAGATTCAGACATCGTCATGATCTTTGATGAATGCACGCCGTATCCGGCCACCGAAGACGAAGCGCGTAAGTCGATGGAGTTGTCACTGCGTTGGGCGGTACGTAGTCGTAATGAGTTTGATCGTTTAAATGCCGATCAAAATAACGCGCATGCATTATTTGGCATTGTGCAGGGTGGTATGTATATGCCCTTGCGTCAGGCATCGCTGGCGGGACTCACTCAAATTGGTTTTGATGGATATGCCATTGGTGGCTTAGCGGTGGGCGAGCCAAAGCAAGAGCGTGAGCGGGTGCTGGAAGAAATCGAACCATTCATGCCCAAGGATAAGCCGCGTTACTTAATGGGTGTGGGCACGCCAGAAGATATCGTTGAGGCGGTGAGTCGTGGCGTGGATATGTTCGACTGTGTAATGCCTACGCGTAATGCTAGAAATGGTCATTTATTTACCACTACGGGTGTGGTGCGTATTAGAAATGCAATGTACGAGCGCGATACTCGCCCCATTGATGAGAATTGCGGCTGTTACACTTGCCGTCACTACTCGCGTGCTTACTTAAAGCATTTGGATCGCTGTACTGAAATGTTAGGTGCGCGTTTGGCGTCTATCCATAATTTGTATTACTACCAGCAGCTGATGAGTGAATTGCGGCAGGCCATTAGTGAACATCGATTTGAAGCTTATGTGGCTGAGTTCTATCAAAAGCGTGGCGGTAAACCTATGACAACGGAGCAGGAATCGTATGCTGACTGAGCTGCCCAAAAGTCTTTGGTTTCGTAATGTCATTGTAGCGGCAGTGATGCTGGGCATATTGTTGCTTACTTACACCGTGCTGCAGCCGTTTTTAGTGCCGTGTATTTGGGCTGCAATTTTGGCCTATGTCAGCTGGCCGCTGCATATTAGCGTGTGTCGCGTTATTCGTCGTCGTCAAACACTCGCGGCCTTGATCACAACGCTCATTATTTCATCGCTCATTATTATTCCTATTGGTTGGCTAACTTTTATTTTTCAGGATGAAGTGATTAAGGCTTATCACGAAGTAGAGCAACTACTGGCCACTAAGCCAGAGCTGTCGCGCACGCTGCGTGATTTGCCCGTGGCGGGGCCGTGGTTGGTGCAAAAGTGGGCGCAGTTGACTGCCGATCCTACGGCACTGAAAACCAGTGTTGAGCAGTTGCTAAATAATTCAGCGAATGAACTGCGCATGGTGGTTGGTGGTGTGGGGCGCAATTTAGCCAAGTTGTTTATTGCGTTGTTTGCGATGTTTTTCTTTCTGCGTGATGGGGCGCGTTTCTTTTCGCAGTTTCGTTCCGTGCTCGAAGGCATTCTGGGGCCAGGCGTGCGTGATTACTTGACTGCTATTGGCAGCACCACTCAGGCCGTGGTGTATGCGTTGGTGTTGGCTGCGGTGGTGCAGGGCATTGCGGCAGGTATTGGTTATTGGGTTGCCGGCATTTCGGCACCGGTGCTGTTGGCGGCATTGACCGCGCTAGTCGCTTTGATCCCTTTTGGTACGCCGCTCATTTGGGGTTCACTCAGTATCTGGCTGGTGGTCACTGGAAATCTTGCTGCTGGGCTGGGTTTGGCGGCTTGGGGGATTGTGGTGGTCAGTTGGGTCGACAATATCGTGCGACCGTTGGTGATTTCTAATGCCACGCAGATGCCGCTGATTCTGGTGGTATTTGGCGTGCTGGGTGGGGTGATTGCCTTTGGCTTGGTGGGGCTATTTATTGGTCCTGTGGTGCTGGCGGTATCTTTGGCCGTGTGGCGCGAGTGGCTTGAGCACCGACGGGCTTCGCAGGAGCCCACAAACCTTTAGACATAGCTACGGCAAGGGCGCGGGCGTCGCAGGGTCGTCCGTGTATAATGCTTCGTTCTTTGTTGTCCGTTCCTGTGTTGGGGCGGTTCTTCTTAAATTAAAACAGGTGCTTTCAGATGGATTGGTTTATTTCTACTGCCGCTGCTCAAACTGCCGGTGCTGCCGCTCAACCTAACCCGATCATGTTGCCGCTACTGCTGTTCTTCGTGGTGTTGTATTTCATGTTGATTCGCCCGCAAAGCAAGCGCGCCAAAGAGCACCGCGCCATGTTGGCGGCGCTAGAGACGGGCAATGAAATTGCCACCGCCGGCGGCATCATTGGTAAGGTCACCGAAGTGGGCGAGAATTTCGTGACCGTGGAAATTGCTTCAAATGTAGTGGTGAAAGTGCAGCGCAATACTATTGCACAAGTGCTGCCTAAGGGTTCTATCAAGGCTAGCTAATAGCCATATAAAACATAATATTAGCTGACTTTTCTCGAGGAAATATAATGTACCAGTTTGCAACCTGGAAGTATTGGTTAGTCATCGCTGTGCTGGTTTTAGGCACAGTGTTTGCTCTACCCAATATCTACGGTCTTGATCCGGCCCTGCAGTTATCGCGTGTCGATCGGCAGTTGATGGATGCGACGGCAGAGCAGAAGGTTTTGGATGTCCTGAAGGCTCAGGGCGTCTCGCCAAGTGCTGATTACTTGAAAGAAGGTCGTTTGGTCATTCGTTTGGCCACTGAGGCCGATCAGGCTAAGGCTCGTGCTGTTGTGCAAACTGCCAGTCCTGGTGAATACACCATCGGGTTGTCTAAGGTGTCTAGCATGCCTGAATGGATGCGTAAGATTGGTCTACAGCCCATGAGTTTGGGGCTGGATCTGCGTGGGGGTGTGCATTTTGTTTACGAAGTGGATACCGCTGGGGCGGTGACACAGGCCTTGCAGAGTTTGGAGCGTGATGTGCGCACAACCTTGCGTAACGAGCGAATTGCTTACACGAATGTGGCGATGGAAGGTTCAACGCTACGAGTAACGCTGCGTGAGAATGCTGATCTATACAAGGCCATCAAGCTTATTACTCCAAGTGATAACAGTCTGGTGACTGAAGTTCAGCCAGTGGTCGAGGGTGCAAGTTTTGTGGCGCGTTATACCGAGAAGGCGCTGAGAGATCGGCAAACCGCAGCGGTAGAAAAAAACATTCTTACCTTACGTAATCGTGTTGATCAGTTGGGTATTTCCGAGCCAACGGTTACGCGTCAAGGTGCAGATCGTATCGTGGTGGAATTGCCCGGCGTGGATGATCCTAACGAAGCGATTCGTGTGTTAGGTGCCACTGCAACGGTTGAATTCCGTTTGGTTGATCAAGTTAATGATGCCTACGAGGCGCAGCGCACTCGACGCATTCCTCTATCTTCTAAGTTATATACCGTGCGTGGTTCTGGTTCGCCTGTACTCCTAAAGCGCGATGTAGTGGCCACTGGTGATCAGTTGGTGGATGCCACGTCAACGCAAGTGGAAGGCCGTCCCGCGGTGAGCGTCAAGCTTGATGCGCGTGCGGGTGAGGAAATGCTTAAAACTACGCAGCGCAATGTCGGCAAGCCAATGGCTACCGTGTACATTCAAAAGAAGCGCTTAGCCGAGGGTGAAACTTGTAAGGGTATTCGTGTAAATAACGACTGTACTGAAGAAGAGGCCATAAGCGTGGCGACGATTCAGGGTGTTTTCTCTTCGCAGTTCCAGATCACGGGCTTGCAAGTTACCGAGGCTAAAGATTTAGCCTTGCTGCTGCGCTCGGGTTCTTTGGCTGCGCCACTGGCCATGGTGGAGCAGCGTACTATTGGTCCAAGCCTAGGTCAGGATAATATCGATAAGGGTGTTAAGGCCATGATCGTGGGTTTGATTCTGACCTTCATTTTCATGGCGGTGTATTACCGTGCGTTCGGTTGGGTCGCTAATGCCGTGTTGCTGTCAAACCTTGTATTGACGGTGGGCTTGTTGTCGCTGTTACAGGCATCGTTGTCTTTGCCGGGTATTGCCGCGGTGGTGTTCCACTTAGGTATTGCGGTGGACGCCAATATTTTGATCTACGAGCGTATTCGTGAAGAGTTGCGAAATGGCTCCTCACCGATGGCTTCTATTAACGCTGGTTTCGAAAAAGCCTTCGCCACGATTGCTGACTCGAACGTAACCACATTGATCGCCGGTGTGGTGCTATATGCCTTTGGTACAGGCACCATCAAGAGTTTCGCTATTGTGATGACGCTGGGCATCATCACTTCGTTATTCACCTCGGTTGTGGGTAGCCGTGCATTGGTCCACTTTGTGTGGGGTCGTCAACGCAAGCTCGAATCGCTTTCCATCTAAGGGCGCACCACCATGGAATTTTTTCATAAAGTTTCTTCTTACCCATTCATGCACACACGTCGTATGTGGTACGGCGTGTCAGTTGCTGCAATTCTGGCATCCATTGCGTTGCTGGTGCTGCGTGGCCTAAATCTGGGCATCGATTTCACCGGTGGTGTGGTGCTGCAATTTGCCTATCCACAGGTCGCTAATATCGAACAAACCCGTACCGCACTTGAGCAAGCGGGGCATGATGCAATCGTTACAAGTTTTGGTAGCCCCAATGAAGTGATGGTGCGTTTGCTGCCAGAAAAAGGTCAAGACGTGAATGTGGTCAGTCGTGAAGTGACCACCATCTTGCAAGGGATTGTGCCTGGCGTTGAATTGCGTAGTTCGGAAGTAGTGGGGCCACAGATTGGTGAAGAACTGACCAATCAAGGTGGCATGGCCATTCTGATGACCTTTATTTTGGTTGGTATTTATACGTGGATTCGATTCCAATGGAAGATGGGCTTAAGCGCGGTAGTGGCGACGTTACATGACCCGATCCTGATTTTGGGGTTCTTTGCTTTGACGCGCATTACCTTTGATCTATCCGTGCTTGCTGCGGTGCTCGCTGTGATTGGTTACTCGCTAAACGATACCGTGGTGGTGTTTGATCGTGTGCGCGATAACTTTTTGCATATGCGTCGTGCGACTTCTGAAGAAGTCATTGATGCATCGATTAACCAGACCTTGTCACGTACTGTAATTACCTCAGGTGCAACACTGTTGGTTGTGTTGGTGTTGTTGGTGATGGGTGGCGAGACGCTCAAAGGATTTTCTTGGGCGCTGACCATCGGTATTTTGGTGGGTACTTATTCTTCCATCTATGTTGCCGGTGCGATGTCTCTAGAGTTGAAGCTCAGTGCTCTTGATCTGATGCCACCGAAGGAAGAAAAAGAAGAAATCGACGCCTTACCGTAATTTTAAGGCGGTATTGAACGTATGACCAGTATTGCTTGGGGTCTGTTTTTTACAATTTACCTGACGCTACTGGTCATTGATCTGGGTGTATTTAGTCGTGAGTCCTCTGTGCTCACGATTACCCAAGCGCTAAAACGAACCCTGATTTGGATCGCTGTAGCACTGGCCTTCGGTGTGTTCGTTTATTACCTGTATGAAAATCCTCTGCCGGGCGCCGTCAGTGCGCTCAGTGGCAGCGAAGCGGCGGTGCAATACCTCACCGGCTATATTTTGGAATGGTCGCTTTCAGTGGATAACATCTTTGTTATCGCCATCATTTTTACTTACATGAATATCCCAATGCAGTACCAATATCGAGTGCTGTTCTGGGGAATTGTTGGTGCAGTTGTGCTGCGTGGTGTGATGATCATGGCTGGTGCCGCGCTGATTAACACCTTTGACTGGTCGTTCTATTTATTTGGCGCCATTTTGATTTATTCAGCAGCGCGTATGCTCAAACAAGATGATGACTTTGATCCATCGAAGAGCGTGCTGATCAAGTTGGCGCGTAGGGTATATCCCATCACTGACCAATTAGAGGGCAATCGTTTTTTTACCCGTCTTAATGGAAGAAGTGCGTCCACACCGTTATTTGTAACCTTGCTGTTTGTGGATCTGGCCGATGTGGTGTTTGCGGTGGATTCCATTCCGGCGGTATTCGCGGTCACTCAAGATCCTTTTATCGTATTTACTTCTAACGCTTTTGCAATTTTAGGGTTGCGTTCTTTGTATTTTGCAGTGGCTGGTCTAATGGCATTATTTAAGTACTTGAAAATCAGTCTGGTTTTTGTGCTGGGATTTATCGGCGTAAAAATGATGATGCAACATCATTTGGCAGTTTCTAATCTGCTGTCACTGACGGTTATTTTGACATTCTTGCTTATCGGTGTACTGGCGTCGATTCGTGCTAACAAGCGTGAAGCGGCTCTACGTCAGTAATTATCCCACTATGTTTATTTAGCGAAGGTTGCGGCAATGTTGGAGTTGCTTACTAATCCAGAAGTGTGGATTTCTTTCAGTGTGTTAGTCGCGCTGGAAATTGTGCTTGGCATTGATAACATTATTTTTCTGTCGATTTTAGTAGGCCGATTACCTGCTGAGCAGCGCCCTCGTGCGCGTTCAATTGGTTTGGCCTTGGCTATGTTGATGCGCATTGCGCTGCTGTTATCTATTACTTGGGTGATGAGTTTGCAAGAGCCGTTTTTGACGATTCTTGGAAAGCCGATTTCAGGCCGAGATCTTATTCTGCTGGGCGGTGGATTATTTTTGATCGCAAAAAGTACGATGGAAATTCATGGTAGCTTGGAAGGCGAGGAGCATGCTCATCAGGCGCACGACAAGGCGAATTTTATGAGTACCATCGTGCAGATTGCCATTATTGATATTGTGTTCTCTCTTGATTCAGTGATTACCGCAGTGGGCATGGCTAGTCATGTGCCAGTGATGATTGCAGCGGTGGTAGCTGCTGTAGCGGTGATGATGTTTATGGCCGGTTCAATTTCCGATTTTGTTGATCGCCATCCGACGATCAAAATGCTGGCCTTGTCTTTCTTGATTCTGATTGGTACGGCGCTGATGGGTGAGTCGTTAGGCTTCCATGTGCCCAAGGGCTATATCTATTTTGCGATGGCTTTCTCGGTGGCGGTTGAGATGCTCAATATCAGGTTGCGCAAGAAGGTCGAGCCGGTACATTTGCGTAAAGAGATTGAGGAATAGACAGTGCAGGAAACCGGTGTGGACTGGTTTCGCAGTTCATTCTCCGCTATTGTCACGTTTTCGATGTAGAGTTTGAGACGCTATCACTATGAATTTCTTAGATTTTGAACAGCCGATTGCCGAATTAGAAGCCAAAATTGATGAGCTGAAGTTCGTCACTAACGATTCGGAAGTGAGTCTGGCAGAAGAAATTTCTCGTCTGCGTGCTAAAAGCCGTAGCCTGACGGTGAGTGTCTTTTCGAATCTTTCGCCCTGGCAGATTACGCAGTTGGCTCGTCATCCGCAGCGCCCATATACGCTGGACTATCTTGACATGATGTTCACTGAATTCACCGAACTCCATGGTGATCGCATGTATGCGGATGATCCAGCCATTGTTGGCGGTCTGGCGCGGCTTGATGGTCAACCCGTGATGGTGATTGGTCAGCAAAAGGGGCGTGATACCAAGGAGCGCGTGCGACGTAATTACGGTATGCCTAGGCCTGAAGGCTATCGTAAGGCGCAACGTTTGATGCAAATGGCCGAGCGTTTTCAGATTCCAATTATTACCTTTATTGATACCCCTGGGGCCTATCCTGGTGTGGGTTCGGAAGAGCGTGGACAAAGTGAAGCGATTGCTCGCAGCTT
>CANGFV010000070.1 GCA_947453225.1 Pseudomonadota bacterium | reverse complement strand
TATCGCGATACCATGCGAGGCTTCTGGTGTGCTCGCAATGGCAACTTAGGCGGTTTTGCAGAGCGCTTTGCAGGCTCAAGTGATGTGTTTCGTGGCCTCGGTCGAAAGCCCACGGCCAGTATAAATTTTGTAAGTTGCCATGATGGTTTCACGCTACATGATGTGGTCAGCTACAACCACAAACATAACGCTGCCAATCTTGAGGACAACAATGACGGTCATAATCACAATTTAAGTTGGAATTGTGGGGTAGAGGGCGAAACTCATGATCCGCATGTAATGAAGTTACGCAAACAGCAGCAGCGAAACCTATTGGCCACACTGCTATTTTCGCAAGGGGTGCCCATGTTGTGCGCTGGTGATGAATTCAGCCGAACACAGCGCGGCAACAACAATGCCTACTGTCAGGATAACGAGATTAACTGGCTGGATTGGCCTTTACTGGATACGCATAGTGATCTATTTGAATTTGTTAGACAGCTTGTGCAGCTACGTAAGCGCACCCCAGGATTTCGTCGTGACACCTTTCTCAAAGGATCGCGTGGTCATGGTCATGAGCACAAAGACATTAGCTGGCGTCATCCCGAGGGCCATGAGCTACAAATGGGGGATTGGCATAACGCATCTGCAACCTGTATTGGTGTCTTGATTGGACAGGCATTTACTGATTTGAGTGGCGAATCCTTTGGGCATGTATATCTGTTGTGCAACACCGGCGGCTCATCGGTGCACTTTAATCTCCCTACGCCAGTCCGACATTTAAAGTGGCAGTTGGTGTTTGATACGTCGATAGATTCACCCTTCAAAAATGCGGCGCATATCATTGAGAGTTATGTAGTACAGCCTCACTCCATGGTCATGCTTACCGATGGCATGCCTGAAAGACGCACAAACTATCGAGACACAGGAGTTGGCGATGTCGCATGACTCTGTTTTAGTTACGCTTGCGGTTCAATATGGGCTAGAGACTGGCTATCACGACTATCGCGGTGAATATCGAAAGTTTTCTGATGATGCACGTGCCGCAGTGTTGCAGGCTATGGGCGTTGATCCGACGCAAGTAAATACAAATGAAATTGTTAAGTCGTCCACTTTGTCGATGCTGCCTGCAGTGCATGTTTGCACCCAAGAAGAGTCATGCTGTGAGTTAAGGTTAGATTCATTCAGCCGTGATGAGTTAATTAAGGCCACGGTAAACACAGAAAATGGGCAGGTTATTCATATTGAGTGTCTTGCGCATGAGTTAGTGCAGATCATTGATACGCTATTTCGTTTGCCGCTACCTAGGTTGCCAATCGGTTATCACCAATTAAACATTACAGTCGGTACTAATAGCGAAAGTTGTGTACTTATCATCGCTCCACAACAGTGTTATGAGCCTACAGTCATACATCAGGGGCATAAACTCTGGGGCTTGTCGCTACAGCTCTACACACTGCGGTCTGGCTATAACTGGGGGATGGGTGACTTTGCTGATCTACAAGCATTAATTCCTCAAGCTGCTCAGCAGGGTTGTCATCTCATTGGATTAAATCCTCTGCATGCGTTACGTCCTGCAGATCCTGCACACATTAGTCCCTACAGCCCTTCACATCGTGATTATCTGAATGTGCTGTATATATCAGTGCCTGACATACCCGAATATTCTCAATCTGCACAAGCACATAAATTCGTCGCGCAATCACAAGAGATGCTTAAGGAGCTACGCAGCGCTCAGTGTGTTGATTATGTTCGGGTTGCTAATCTCAAGCTAGGTGTATTACGAATACTATTTGATGAATGGCAGCGTAATGAATTCGCAAACGCTGCTGAACGCACAAGTGCATTTAATAAATACGTAGAGCTCCAAGGACGAGCGCTTTATCTTCATGCATTGTATGACGCGCTAGATAATCACTTTAGTGCTGATCAAAACCATCGCTATGGTTGGCGCAGTTGGCCAGTTGAGTTTCATTCGCCGAGTGGTACAGCGGTTCAGCAGTTTGCTCACCAACACGCTAATAAAGTTAAGTTTTATATGTATCTGCAATGGCTGGCTGCAGAGCAGTTGGCGGCTATTCAACACTTAGCACGTAGGCACGGGATGTCGATCGGTTTATATGGTGATGTGGCCGTAGGGGTTGATCCCAATGGCTCTGAAGCATGGTCAAATCAGCAGTTGTATATCGTCGGTGCTTCAGTGGGTGCGCCACCCGATCCACTTGCATTAAAGGGACAAGATTGGGGCATTCCGCCCCAACATCCCTGTGAGCTAACCCGACAGGGTTATCAGCCATTTATTCATATGCTGCGCGCCAATATGCGTTCAGTGGGCGCGTTACGTATCGATCATGTGATGACGCTCTGTCGCTTGTGGTGGGTGCCGCGCGGCATGGAAGCTACTGAAGGTGTGTATGTGCGGTATCCACTGGATGATTTGATGAAACTTGTGGCGCTAGAAAGCGTGCGCAATCATTGTTTAGTCATCGGTGAAGACTTGGGTACGGTACCCGATGCCATGCGCCATGCGATGCAGCATTTTGCGGTATATCACTATAAAGTGCTGTTTTTTGAAAAAAACTTCGATGGACATTTTAAAGCGCCTCACGACTACCCACGTCATGCTTTGGCTGTAGTCACCACGCATGATTTACCGCCGTTCAAAAGTTGGTGGCAGGGCGATGACATTGCCTTACGCACACGACTACACATGTATCCAGATGAATCTACTCAAGAGCAAGTGATGCATGAGCGGCAAACAGATCGTCGTTTGCTCATGATGGCGTTATCGCGTTCGGGCTTATGGCATTGGCACGAATATCAGCCGCTGCCTGAGTATTCCTTTGCGTTAATGCGTGCCGCGTATTTATATGCTGGCTTGTCTCAATCGGCGTTGCTGGTGATTCAGCCCGAAGATTTAATGGAGATGATTGATCCTGTGAACGTGCCAGGTACCAGTACTCAACATGCCAACTGGCAACGTAAGCTCAATAGTGATTTATCTTCTTGGTTGCAACAAGTCGAGGTACAAGAAATGCTAAGCGCAATGAGTAAAGCGAGAAGGGGCGAGAATCCTAATGATTAGCAAATAATGCTACTGTTTTTTTAGTGTTGGTACATTTCGGAATAGGCGAGTCTTTACAGACCCAAAAGCTATTGATTCAAGACCACGAGAAGCCTTAACCTCGGCTCTTAATAAATCAGAAAAAAACTTTCTTAGCTTAATATCAGAAAGACCAGATACCGTTGCGCAAAAATCCAGAGCTTCATTATGTGTAAATAGTCTGCCAGGTACAAAAAATTCGTCAGATGCAATGAGGCCATACCTTAAATAAGGATATATCTGTTTATGCTTTGCAGCCTTTGCGCTGTAGGTCAACACATCATGAGTAGAAATTCTGGTTTTAAATTCTATAACCACTCTGGGAATGGATGTTGATTTATCAAGCTTCTCTAAAATACATAAATCTGTCTGAAATGCAGAGCTGCCGCGGGATGGCTTCTTTATATTTACGGTAACTTTTAGCCGATTATCTACAGTTACTTGGTAAAGGAGCGATTTATGACGTTCCACAAAAAGCGGTGGAGCCAAGACTTTTTCAGCCACTTTTTTTGCTAAATCTACGAAATTACTTTCGGCAGCCATATTCTTCTCTTTAATTATTAGAAATGTAAAAAGGTCTAAATAACTATCTTATCTTAATTCTCTCCCATGCCTTAGAGCGCCAACGTGTGAGCATGGTCAGTCCAATCAGGCACACATAAATCACTGCAGCGCTCCAACCGCCCACGGCTCCGAAACCAAATTGTGGCAGGAAACTCACCCAGCCTGCGTCAGTACTGAATGCAAGACTATGTGCTAGCGGCACAAAGAACAACCATGACATGGTGAGCACCAATACTGCAGGAACGGTGGCATCACCTGCACCGCGTAAACAGAATTGTGAACCTAGAGTCATGCCATCAAATAATTGATAGGCGGCAGCTAACCACATAATAGTGATGCCGGTACGAATGACTTCAGCACTTAATGTATCATTAGTCGTTACAAATAGTGGCATCAGCCACGGGCTGGTTAAACCTAAGATCAGTCCGATGCTACCCATGTAGGCGACTGCTAATAAAATGATGAAGTTGCCCAGTTTACGCGCCCATACTTTGTCGCCTGCACCTATGGATTGACCAACTAAGGTGGTGCCTGCAAGCGCAATGCCGATGGCGGGCATATAGGCAATTGAGGTGAGCATCATCACCACTTGAGAAGCTGCGCCATCCACTGCGCCGAGTTTGACTTGCATTAATTGAAATAAAGAAAAGCCGAACAAATCTGCGGCTAGCAGTACGCCCATGGGCAGCCCGAGTTGAAACTGACTTTTCAAGCGCTGCCAATGCAAACGCCAAGTCAGATGTGCGCGATAGCGAATTAAGTCCTTGGATCGTACAAACACCCACAGCGCTAACAATAGCCCGACTGCCGTGGCGCAATTCGTTGCCCATGCGGCACCGGCAATGCCCCAATGAAACTGAAAGATGAACAGTTGGGCTAATACCGCATTGATGGCGAGCGTGAATAAATTAATCGATAAGGTGATGCGCGCGCGACCAATACCATTGAAAAATCCGAGAATCGCCCACAGCGCAGAGCCTAATCCTGCGCCGAACATGCGCGGCTGCCAAAACTGTAGTGCTAATTGATTTACTTCAGGGTCTAACGCAAAAGGCGCCAAGATGCGATCGCCCAATAATCCCACCACGACAAAAAGAGGTGCGGTGAATAATGCGGCCCATAATGCCGTCCACGTGGCTTGCGAGGCGCGCATAAAACGCCTTCCGCCATAAGCTTGTGCCACCAAGGTTTGTACGGCCATACCTACGCCGCTGAGTAAGCCGATAAATACAATGGTCAACCAGTGAATCGCCCCCATACCAGCCAGTGCATTGGTAGATAGACGACCAATGAACCACGTGTCGATTAGATTGAGCGCGGCTTGAATGGCGCTATTAGCAATCAACGGGCCGGCGAGCGCCAAGACAATACGCCAGTCCACATGTGCCTGACCCTGCGCATCAAAACGCTGGGCGGGTAAGGTGGATGGATGAGCAGATGAAGTCATGCGGCGCGAAAACAAAAATAAGACGCGCAGTTTAACTGCTTCGCAGTCAGCGCAGACAGCCAGAATGTCGAGTTACTGCAAGTTAATGTGAGGACATCTGGCGTTAGAGCCAGCCACGTCGTTTGAAGTAGATATAAATGCCCAGAATGGAGCCAAACATCAGCGATAGCGCGAAGGGATAGCCAAACATCCACTTCAGTTCGGGCATGTGCATAAAGTTCATCCCGTAGACGCTGGCAATAAGTGTAGGCGGCATGAACATGACGGCGGCCACTGAGAAAATCTTAATGATGTTGTTTTGTTCTAGATTAATTAGTCCCAGCGTGGCTTCGAGTAAGAATGACACTTTACTGCCTAAGAAGCTGGAGTGGTCGGATAGCGCGGCGACGTCTGTAGCAATTGAGCGAAAGCGACTGCGCTGTTCGTCATTCATTTGCACCATGGTTGATTGCTGTAGAAATACCAGAATGCGCGCGACGCTGACCAAGCTTTCACGGGCTTTAGAGTTCAGTTCGCCGTTAAAGCCAATGCGTTCGAGTAGTCCGCGCAAATCGCGTTTGGCTTTATGTTTGTTTTGACCGATCTGAAAAATGCTGCCAGATACTGCTTCCAGATCATTACCTACGCGCTCTAATGTATCTGCGATACGTTCGGTGATTGAATCCATGAGGCCTGCCAAGATCACCACAGGTGAGTTGCACGCGGCCGGATGACGTTCTGCGTAAGAGACAAAGTTGCGAAAAGGACGGGTATCAATGTAGCGGTTAGTAATGAGTCGATCATTACTTAGAATAAAAGTAATGGCGGTGCTTTCGGGGCGTTCGGTATCTAACTTAGCTGCGACTGTGGCCGTCATGAACAGCATGCCGTCTTCTTCATACAAACGGTTGGAGGTTTCGATTTCGCGCATCTCCTCATGTGAGGGAATATCGATGCCGAGTTCTTCTTCAACGGCGCGCTCTTCTTGTGCGCTAGGTTCGAGCAGATCTATCCAAATCGTATTTTCAGGTATGCGCTTTACACCGCTGGCGGTAGCGCGTGCTAAACCGCGTGCATGAGCGATGTAAGTAGTAAGCATGTCAGTTAGCGCTATGTTCGCGTGAGGCCAGCTCGTTGATCAGCGAGATCAACTGTTCGTGACCGCCTGCCATGCCGACATCGGTGAGGTATTTGCCATTAATGATAATGAGCGGAACGGATTCAACCTTGTAGCGCAGTCCGAGCGCTTCGGCTTGTTTAAGTGCGGTTTCAATACCAAACGAGGAATTGGCTTTTTGGAAATCAGCAAGGCTGATGCCTTTACTAATAAAAAAGGCTTGTACTTGCGACTGTTCTTGTAACGGGTCTTGCTTGGTCTGTATTTCATCGAAGATGGAGGTATGCAGCGCATCTAACTTACCGAGTAGTTCGGCGGTATAGAAGACTCGTGCATGAGCGCGATGAATGGCGCCCCACATCACAGGAACGCGAATAAAAGTGACATACGAGGCCTTACCGTTTTTACGCCAGCGTTCCAAATAAGGATCGAGCGCCAAGCAATGCGGGCAGCCATACCAGAACACTTCGGCCACTTCGATCTGACCTGGTTTAGCTGTGGTGGGTTGAGCGGGGACAACCAGCTTGTAGTTCACGCCTTCTTTCCATCGCGAGGCTGGTGCAGCCGGCATTTCACTCATTTTAAGTGCTAATGGCGTTGTGCTATCGCCATTTTCAGAGGTGCCCGTCCCAAATTCTGACAATTGATCAGCAGCAGGTTCAGTTGCGGCATCAGCAGTGCTGGGCACAGGTGCAGACTCATTGCTTGGCAGCGCTGCAGCGACAGTGGAGGTGGCGGAGGAGGTAGGCGCCTGTTCTTTGTTACCACAGGCACTGAGCATGACTAGAAAGAATATGTTGAGAGACGTAATAGTAATGCGCTTCATGAATGTGCTCCGTAGCTGTTCATGGGGGTGACAGATAAAAAACAGGCCGCGAAGTGCGGCCTGTTTTGGGTGGCTTAACGTAAGCCTTGAATATATTGCGAGACGGCTTCTATTTGCTCGTCGGTAAGTTTCGCTGCAATGGTGCGCATCATTTCATTTTGATCGGTTTTACGCTCACCTTTGCGATATGCCTGCAACTGAGCCACTGCATATGTGGCATGTTGGCTACGAATGGCGGGATAGCCCGCAGCAGCGTTACCCCGACCATCTGGACCATGACAGGCTAGACACGCCGGTACTTTGCCTTCTGCGACGCCACCGCGATAAATTTTTTGGCCGAGCTCAACCTTATCTTTAGCGGCTTCTTGGCCTTTGATCTTCTGGCTGGCGTAGTAGGCGGCAACATCTTCAATGTCTTTATCAGTCAAAGTCATGGCAATCGGGGACATCAGCGGATTGACGCGCTGACCGGCACGGAACGCCTGAACCTGCTTGACGATGTAGCTTTCGTGCTGACCGGCGATGCTCGGCCACAATGGGTTCACACTGTTGCCGTCCAAACCGTGACAGGCCAAACATACGGTGGAGGCTTTGGTCATCCCCGCCTGTGCATCACCAGCGGCAGCAGCCGTGTGACCTAACAAAGTCACCATCACACCAGTAGCTAGCAGACCACGCACCATTGCCAAGTTCAAAAACAGGCCAGACTTCATCGACAACTCCAATACTAAAACCGGACGCCAGCGCGCATTGAGCGGTAAAAGCTGGCAGTAAAGGCCGGTAATTGTACACTAGCGAAATAAATTGGTACTCAGGAATCCGCGGGACTGCCGCCTGTGCGGCCGGTCTCTGACCCCATGTCGTATTACACACGTGTCGATTACATGCTCGGTGCTTGGCAGGCCGCTCAATTTCCCGCAGATCAGGGGGCGGAGGTGGCCTTTGCTGGGCGCTCCAACAGCGGCAAATCCAGCGCCATTAACGCCATTACTGGGCGGATTGCCCTAGCGCGCACCAGTAAGACGCCGGGCCGGACGCAGTTGATCAACTTTTTTAGCATGGAGCCGCAGCAGCGGCTGGTCGACTTACCGGGCTATGGTTTTGCCAAAGTACCGCCGGCAATGCAGCAGCACTGGCATGAGTTGATGGGCAGTTATTTTGAGCAGCGGCAGTCGCTTAAAGGCTTGATCATTTTGATGGACTCGCGGCATCCACTCAAAGACACCGACCTGCAAATGATGGAATGGGCCGCGCAACGTCAATTGCGGTGTCATATTTTGCTGAGTAAGGCCGATAAACTGACGCAGTCTGAAGGGATGAAGGTGCTGCGTGAAGTTCGTGAGGCGGTTGCTGGGGTGGCAACGGTGCAGTTGTTTTCAGCTACCAAAAACCGAGGCGTGGATGAGTCGCGCCGGTTTTTGGATGCTTGTCTTAAACTAGTTTAAGCGGGGCTGAATTAGAAAAACGTCCAAGTCACAGAAGCGGACACGAAGTTACCGCCCTGATCCATATTGAAGTGTTCGTATTCAGCACGCACTGATAAATCTAGTAAGCGTACAATCAGGCCGCCGCCATACACGGGATTGGTGCCATTACGCTTATCTAATTGTCCGAGAATATTGGAATTTATTTGCGCTCTCCAGTTCACCAAACCGCCCTTAGCAAATACATCTAGCATGGGCATGACATTTTTAATGGTCAGTACAGAGCCGCTGATACCGTTGGTGTCGGCAGAAAATGCTCCGCTGTCAGGATTACCGAGATCTAAATAACTCACCTCAGCGGCGAGCCAGTCGATGGGGCGTACACCAACGATAAACTTGTAGCCCACATCATTGCCTTTGAAGTCGTTAGGTAAGCCGTTGCCTTTGGATGCGGACGCATTTACTTTGCCCAAACCTAGGCCACCATAGATGCCGCTATCTGCCGCTTGGCTAAGCGTGCTTGCGCTCAAAAGAGCTGCAGTAAGTGCTAGTGATTTGAATAATGTCATCTAAATACTCCAGCAAGAGTGGGAATTGAGTGATGTTGAGAGTGATACAGCAAAATTGGGCTGTAGTGTAAACCAGTCATACGGCTAATTATTAGTGCGCCTCATCCCAATTCAGGCCCAACCCAATATCGACTTTAAGCGGCACTTTAAGCGTGGCTGCAGTGCTCATG
>CANGFV010000069.1 GCA_947453225.1 Pseudomonadota bacterium | reverse complement strand
TGACACCCGATGCATCAAGCACGCTGCCCAGTGTTGGGCCGCCGGCTGCCAAAGCTGCGGTTGAGGCTAAGCTCATTAAACCCAACGCAGACAGAACTTTCGCATTCTTCATAACAATCCTCTCATTGGTTACAAACAAAGGTGCCGCAAGCGGCGGTGTAATTAGACTCTATTTTAAGTAAAAAACAACTAGTAATTTACAAAAAGTTTGTAAGTTTTTGAAATCTATAGAATTTCAACAAAATTCGCTTCAAAAACCACAGTCCCACGCTCTGCGCAGGGCAGAACTACATGAAACATGCCATGACAGGAAACATAATGCAATAGTTTTTGAGCCTAATTTCGCAAGAAAATTTGCACTTTTTTCCGAGAAAAACGCACAAATTGAGGGCAACTCAGGCTCGCTCTGCCACCCGTTCGCCCATCAGACCTGAGGGGCGCAAAATCAGCACCAAAACCAGCGCCAAAAAGGCAAAGACATCGCGATATTCGCTGGGCACCAAGTAGCCGGTACCTAAACTTTCGATTAAACCTAAGAGTAACCCACCGACCACCGCGCCACCCAAATTGCCGATGCCGCCCAAAACCGCAGCGGTAAACGCTTTAAGCCCTGGCGTAAAGCCCATGGTGGGGTTGGCCAGCCCATAATTGGCAGCCCACATCACCCCCGCCACTGCGGCCAGCGCCGAACCAAGCACGAAGGTCAGGGAAATCACGCGATTGGCATTCACGCCCATCAGATTGGCCACCGGTGGGTTCATGGCCACGGCACGCATGGCGCGACCGAGTTTGGTTTTTTCTACCAACAGCAATAATCCCAGCATGATGACCAGCGCCAAAAGAATAATGGCGATTTGTACACCCGTGACGCTAGCACCCATCACATCGATAGGCTCATGCGACAAAATGTCTGGAAACGAACGCGGATTACTCTTCCAAATCAGCACCGCCACCTGCTGCAAAAAAATAGAAATGCCAATGGCAGTAATTAGCGGCGCAAGGCGTGGCGCGTGGCGCAAAGGACGATAAGCAATGCGTTCAATCAACCAACCCAGCGCCATGGTGATAGGTAAGGCAATGATCAATCCGCAAATCAACATGAGCGGGCCGGGCAAATGCACACCAGCGCCGATTAAAAGATTGATAGCGGAGATGGTCACCATGGCGCCAATCATCATCACTTCGCCATGCGCGAAGTTAATGATTTGCAAAATGCCATACACCATCGTGTAGCCCAGCGCGATCAATGCATACATGCTGCCGACCACGAGGCCATTCAGCACTTGTTGCATGAACTGACTCACGATGAAGTGCGCGGTAAATCAGTTACGGTGAGGGTGCAGCAGCCGCAATAGTGGCTACCGATTGCCATTGGCCATTGACCACTTGGTATACCGTGACTGCGCCATTTTGCAGATCGCCATTGGCATCAAACTTAATGTTGCCAGTCACGCCGTTGTAATCGGTGGCGGGCAGCAGCGGCAGATATTTGGCTGGCTCGGTGGAATCAGCTTTTTTCATGGCGGCCACCATCACTTGTACTGCGTCATAAGTGAACGGCGCGTAGTTCTGAATTTCTAAATTAAAGCGTGCGCGATATTTTTTATCGAACTCGGCGTAGCCCGGCATTTTGTCTTTGGCACTACCAGGCTGAGAGGCGTATTGGCCTTCAGCATTGTCACCGGCAAGCTTAATAAATTCTGGCGTTTGAAACCCATCACCACCAATGATGCGGGCAGTGATACCGAGCTTTTTCATTTGACTGGCCAGCGGACCGGCCTGGGCATCCATTCCGCCGTAAAAAATCATGTCAGGCTTTAAGGCTTTAATCTTAGTAAGAATAGCGCTGAAGTCAGTGGTTTTATCATCGCCCGCTTCGCGCGCAATAATTTCGATGCCATTGGCTTTAGCGGCCTTTTCAAATTCATCGGCGAGGCCTTTGCCATAGGCGCTTTGATCGTCAATGATGGCCACACGACCTTGCTTTAATTGTGAAGCGACAAACTTACCCAACGCCGCACCTTGGGCAATATCGTTGGCAATCACACGAAACGCAGTATTAAAACCTTGATGGGTATATACCGGATTAGTGGCCGAGGGAGAAATCTGCGGAATACCAGCGGCGTGATAAATAGAAGATGCAGGAATGGTCGTGCCAGAATTTAAGTGACCAATCACACCCGCCACCTGCGCATCGACAAAGCGCTGCGCCACAATTGGGGCTTGCTTGGGATCATGTTGATCGTCTTCTTTAATCAATTCGAAGGTGACCTTCTTGCCACCAATCATCACGCCTTGCGCGTTGAGTTCTTCAATGGCCAACTGCGCACCATTTTCATTATCTTTACCTAGGTGACCTTGATCGCCAGTGATAGGCGCGACATGACCAATTTTGATCGTGGGTGTAGCGTTATTTGCACCTTGCTTACTACAGGCCGCTAGCACTAGCGCAGTGGCCAACATTAAAACGCGTGTCTTATTCATATTCATAGTTCCCCCGAGTGATGCAATCAAGCATAGGGGTTGCCGCTACACTCCGCAACCGCAGCGTGCAGCACTCACCCTAATTGCAATGTACGGTTAAAACTAAATCCAATCTGGATCGGGGATGGCGTGGAAGGCGTGACGCAGACTCTCGCTCCACTGGCGATTAATCATGGAGTAATACTGATGCTGAGCATCAATACTGATATGGCTGCCAATCTGCAACGCATCACGACGAATAGTAATCAGATCCAACGGCAGTCCTACAGACAGATTAGAGCGCAAGGTAGAGTCCATCGACACCAGCGCACACTTCACGGCACGCGGCATACTCAAGCTGCGCGTGATGACGCGATCCAGAATTGGTTTGCCGTATTTGGATTCGCCTAACTGAAAGTACGGTGTGTCGGCAGTGGCCTCAATAAAATTGCCCGCTGAATAAATATTAAACAGACGCGGCATCTCGCCAAAAATTTGCCCGCCAAAAATAAAGGTGGCGTTAAATTCGATGCCATTTTCTTTAAGCGCTGCGCCATCACGGTGATACACCTCGCGAATGGCCTCGCCAACAATGCGCGAGGCTTCAAACATATTTTTGGCGCTTGCCAAGGTGAGATGCGGCTCGGTGGAAAAATCATCAAAGCGTTCCTGTAGCACGCGGATCACAGCTTGAGAAATAGCCAGGTTACCGGCCGTCATTAATGCCATGACGCAATGACCAGGACGCTGAAACACTGCAACTTTTCTAAAGGTACTGATTTGATCTACACCCGCATTGGTACGCGAGTCAGACAAAAACACCAGCCCTTCATCAACCAAAATACCAACGCAATATGTCATACCGATCTCACTCAATCATCACTCACACATGTTAGCGCGCGCGCTGATTGGGTCAAACTGTTATTTGCTTAAATAGAGGTAAAAATCAGGGCAGTTAAGCCGCCGCAGCCGCCACAAGGAAGTCTTTCGACACTCCTTCGCCCAAATCATAAACACGTTCGATACAACTCATTAGATATTCATGCAGTCCGGCTTCAAAAATATCTTCAATACGACCGAAGTTAAGCTCCGCATCTAACACGCCCATACGCCGCTCAGTTTCCGACGATTGGTGATTACGGATTTCCTTGAGATGAAAGTACGCTTGACGAATGCAATGCCGTAGCGAACGCGGCATGTCCTCACGCAAAATAAGCAACTCCGCCACACGCCGCGGCGTAATGACATCGCGATACACCTTGCGATAAATTTCAAATGCAGCCACTGAATTGAGGACCGAGCTCCACTGATAATAATCTACCGCACCACCGACGCCCTCACCGCCGGGCAACAGCATGTGATACTTCACATCTAAAATACGCGCGGTATTATCTGCTCGTTCAAGATAAGTGCCCAACCAAGTAAAGTGGAATGCCTCATCGCGCAACATGGTGGAACGCAACACACCGCGTACTAAGTGCGAACGGTACTTCACCCATTCAAAGAAAGTACTGACTTCACCACCGGCACTAATACTTGCCTGCATGGTGCGCAACTCAAGCCATGTGGAGTTAATGGTTTCCCATGTTTCTGCAGTGAGCGCGCCACGCACTGCGCGTGCATTTTGTCGCACCGCACGCCAACACGACATGATGCTCGACGGATGACTGCCATCAAAGGCAAAGAACGCCAGCGCTTTTTCTGGTGTAATTTCTTGATGACGGCTGTGATACTCGCCCATCAAATCACTGATAGCCAGTAGCGCATTCCAGCCTTGATTCACTGCTTGCGGTCCTTGTGGAAACAACGACATGCGGTAATTCACATCCAACATACGCGCAAGATTTTCAGCACGCTCTGCATAACGTGCCATCCAAAATAATTTGTCTGCCGTGCTACTTAACATGTCTATCGCTCCAGCACCCAAGTGTCCTTAGTGCCGCCACCTTGCGAGGAATTCACCACCAATGAGCCTTCTGTCAAGGCCACGCGCGTCAAACCACCAGGCACTAATGTCACCTCACGACCTGACAACACAAAAGGACGCAAATCAATATGTCGCGGTGCAATACCCTGCTCTACAAATGTTGGACACGCCGATAACGATAATGTGGGTTGCGCAATGTATTTGCTCGGATCGGCAATGATGCGCGCTCTAAAAGCTTCAATTTCCGCTTTACTTGCAGCCGGTCCAATCAACATGCCGTATCCACCGGCCCCATGCACCTCTTTAACCACTAACTCAGATAAATGATCGAGCGTGTATTTCAAATCGTCTTTACGACGTAACACATAGGTAGGTACGTTATTCAATAACGGCTCTTCACCTAAATAGAACCGCACCATATCGGGCACATACGGATAAATGGATTTGTCATCGGCAATGCCAGTGCCAATGGCATTGGTGACATTCACATGTCCCGCACGGTACGCCTCAAGCAAGCCTGGCACGCCTAATTGCGAATCAGGGCGAAAGGCTTTGGGATCAAGGAAATCATCATCAATGCGTCGATATATGACATCTACACGCTGCGGGCCGCGTGTGGTACGCATGTACACATATAAATCTTTTACAAACAAATCCGCGCCTTCCACTAATTCGACGCCCATTTGCTGCGCTAAGAAGGCATGTTCGAAATACGCACTGTTATAAGAACCCGGCGTGAGCACGACAACTACAGGATCATTAACACCTGCAGGCGCCACACTGCGTAAATTCTCTAGCAACAAGTCAGGATAATGTTCGACAGGCGCAATGGCATATTGCGCAAATAATTCAGGAAATAACCGCATCATCATTTTGCGGTCTTCAATCATGTACGACACGCCCGACGGCACGCGTAAGTTATCTTCTAAAACATAAAACTCGCCCGCTCCGGCACGCACAATATCTACGCCCGAGATGTGTGTATAAATATCGTTCGGCACATTAACGCCAATCATTTCTGGACGAAACTGAGCATTCTTTAGAATTTCATCGGCAGGCACTTTGCCGGCCTTGAGAATCTCTTGATCGTGATAAATATCTTTAATAAACGCATTTAGCGCCCGAACGCGCTGCTTTAATCCCGCTGCCAATTGCTGCCATTCATTGGCCGGCACAATACGCGGCACAATATCGAAAGGGATCAGGCGCTCAGTCCCTGAAGCCTCGCCATATACCGCAAAGGTGATGCCCACACGATGAAACAACGCATCGGCCTCAGCGCGTTTACGCTGCAACTTCTCGGCAGGCGTTTTCTTTAACCATTGAGCAAATGTGCGGTAGTGCGAACGCACTCCGTCACTGCCATTCATCTCGTCATAAGGGGGTCGCGACAATGCCATGAGGGCAATTAACTCCGGCGCATTCTTTAAATGTACCTTAAGACATAGCGAAAACCATGCCAGCGACCGGAGGCGTCATTACATGAGTTTTGGGGCACATATTCGGACCAGTGCGCACCAAATGTAAGCAGCGCAGCAAAGCGCTGCACTACTTATTATCAATCCTGTTGAAACTTGGGCTTATGGAATCTGTATTTTTCCGCCGCCACGAGGACCTTCTTTAATACCTGCCATACCCGCAGGAGCCACCACCAGTTGCGAGGCCTGCTGGCGACGCATTTCTTGCATCTGCTGCATGGTGCGCTCAATACCCTTTTGCGCCGCATCGGCAAACCCTTGCACCGCTTCGGCCAACGTCTTGGCTTCAATTTCAAAATTGATCGGCACCGGCCCCATGCTAGTCATGATCTCCGCCTGCCCCAAATATTGAACGGCACGACTGGCATCAACTAAACCCTCGCTCGTCACTGGCGTCATGCAGCGAATGACACCCAACTTACGATCGGTGTAGGTATCCTCGCGATACAAATTAGCCAAATCCATTTGTGATTCAGCGGCTGATTCCTGCGACATGCTAACCTCTAAACTAACAACTTATTAATAGATAGAGTATGACATATCCACCCAACCCTAGCCTATCGCGATAAGTCCTAAGCTGCTTTTTACCACTTCAACCACCTGACATAAATGAGTATTCATTACAGCTTAACGTCATGCGTTACTGAAGTCTTAGGCTATACTTCCTATCATCGCTTGTTTCCGCTGGCGACTCTGGATGAGCATTTTAAAGACAACTAATTACCAATAAATTTACTTATGCCAAAACAATTTCTACATGTGGGCTGTGGCTCACAAACAAAACATAACTTAAAGGGCTTTGCGTCCGACAACTGGCAAGAAATTCGTTTCGATATCAATCCAGAAGTACAACCCGACATCATCGGTACACTTACCGATATGCACGCTGTTCCCTCAGGCAGTGTTGATGCAATTTATTCTAGCCACAACATTGAGCATGTCTTTCCACATGAAGTCATCCTTGTACTCAAAGAATTTCATCGCGTACTGAAGGATGACGGCTTTGTTGTCATTACTTGTCCTGATCTGCAAAGCGTGTGCGAAGCTGTAGTGAAAGACAAATTGCTAGATCCACTATATGTCTCCCCTGCTGGACCGATTTCACCCATTGATATTCTTTATGGTCATCGCGGATTTATTGCTAATGGCAACACATATATGGCGCATAAATGTGGATTCACTCTAAATACAATTAGCGGTGACTTTCAGGCAGCTGAATTTATTACTGTATTCGGCTTGCGACGACCAACGGCTTATGACTTGTGGCTCGTAGTGTCCAAACAAGAGAGAACACAAGCTGAAATGCGTGAACTGGCCACAAAGTTCTTTCCATAATTGAACAAACCTCCCAATAACGTCATTTCACTTCGCAAAGCTAAATCGCTGCGCACAGCCAAACGCGCAGCGGGCAAAACGCTATGTACCTCTGGCTTTCATAAATGGGATGTGGTGAAAAACTCACAATTTGATGTTAAGCAAGGAAAGCTTGTCACCGTAGAACAATGCACTCGCTGCGGGCAGCAGCGTATCAAAGCCACATGAGCGTAATGTTATTCTGCATAGTACTAGGTCTAGTGGTTGCGCATTGGGGTTGGGCACCTGAAGGACTTTCAAAAAGCCTGAACTGGTGGGTGCTGAATATCGCCACGCCCGCCACCGTACTGGAAATTGTTCCGCAACTTCAATTCAACACTTCACTGTGGTTTTTAGCGGTCAGCATGTGGCTAATCTTTGCCGCGACATGGGCGTGTTTTCATGCGCTGGCCAAATACTTTCAATGGTCACGCAATACGCTGGGCGCGATGATTTTGATGGCCGGTCTTGGTAACACTTCCTTCGTTGGCTTTCCATTGATTGAAGCGTTGCGCGGCAAGGAAGCCCTGGCCTATGCAGCCATAGCTGATCAAGTGGGCGCTTTTTTAGCCATTAACATCGGCGGCATTTTAGTCGCGGCGTTTTATACCGGCGTCAAACCCAACGCACAGGCTATCGCTCGTAAGATTGTATTATTTCCACCCTTTGTTGCCTTGTTGTTAGCACTTGTCCTGTCCATGACATCGAGCTTACCCGTCACAACCGATGTATTACTAAGTCGCCTCAGCAGTACCTTAGCGCCGTTGGCGTTGTTCTCTGTCGGGCTGCAACTACGTTTGCACGCTCTCAAGCATCACACAACGCAGTTGTTTGTTGGTCTAAGTTGGAAACTGGGGATTGCGCCCGTCCTTATATTAAGCATTGGTAGATTGCTGAACATTCAAGGCCAGACTTTAACGGTGAGCGTCTTAGAAGCGGCCATGGCACCGATGATTTCGGCAGCGATCCTTGCCGAACAACACGACTTAAATCCGCCGCTGGCCAACTTACTGGTCGGCGTAGGTATTTTGCTGTCGTTTATTACTGTGCCGCTGTGGAATTTTTTGGTTTAGGAGTCACTACGCCGCTTGTTGCGTACCCGTTTTCACATCGCCGCCCAGTTGTTCGATTAAGTCTTTAAGTAAATGCGACAGCTCGCCAGTCATCAGCGCAAAGTCGATTTCAAATTGTTCTTCAGCCGCCTGAGCTTGTCCTTCGCTACGGTCTTTGACCATATCTAAGAACTGCAATCGCTTAATGTGAAACTCTGAAGTCAGCATAAATGCGATACGACCATTCCAGCTCATGCCCAGTTTAGTGGGCGCCTTGCCAGAACCAATATGCTTTTGTACTTCCTTGCCTTCTAGGGGATGACGCACATAGCGCACAATAGATTTCTCATCCTTAACCGATTGCAGCTCTAAGTCTTGTTCAATATTGAAACGACCTGGCGCATCACCGAACATCAACCATGCACTCATCGATACTGCCGGTGACTTTTCAGTTTCTAATAACACGGCGCTGAAATTTGGAATGGTATCGCGCAACACCGCCACCAGTTCTTCAGCCTTGGCAGGCGCAGCGGCATCAACAATTAGCAACTTATTTTGTGTATCCAACCACGCACAGGTACTAGAGCGACGCGAAAACGCACGGGCTCGCAATTCATCAGCCACGCGCTCTTTTAATTCACGCAGTTGTCGACGACCTACCGGATAGCCTTGATCAGCTGCAATTTGTTCGGCGCGCTCTTTGCTGACTTGGTTAATCACCGAGGCGGGCAGAATTTTTTGATCCACGCCCAAGGCAATTAATAAATGTCCATCGATGGCATGCACCAACCGTTCTTGTGTACTCGGTGGCACCCAGCCGAGGGTCTGCATGTCGTAACCCGCACAAGGAATTAGCGGCCGGAAAGACAACTGCTCTTCTAGTTCACCTAGTGAGAGCACCCACTCTGAGGTGATACGAAACACAATGAGATTCTTGAACCACATAACCGACAGTCGCCAACAAAAGGACGCGCAGTATACGGTGTGTAGCGCCTGCTGTAATGCGCATCGGCGAACTTCAATCTCTCACTCAGAATCAGGCATACTTCAAGCCTC
>CANGFV010000068.1 GCA_947453225.1 Pseudomonadota bacterium | reverse complement strand
AATCTGGTCGTAAGCCTTAAACTCACCACCAAACTTCTCAGCCATCACCTTGGTCAAGGCCGCCGTCAACGTCGTCTTGCCATGATCTACGTGTCCAATCGTGCCCACATTCACGTGCGGCTTCGTACGCTCAAATTTCTCTTTTGCCATGGCTTTATCCTCAGTTATCTAGGTCTAAAAGGTTTGAAATAAAAAATCAATTCTGGTTAGTAATCACTGATGAAACATTACTCGGCACTTCGGCGTACTTAGAAAACTCCATTGTATAAGTCGCACGACCCTGACTCATGGAACGCATGGCAGTTGAGTACTGAAACATTTCCGCCAAGGGCACTTCTGCAGTCACCACTTTGCCAGAGACAGAGTCTTCCATGCCGACGATCTGGCCGCGACGACGATTCAAATCGCCGACCAAATCACCGTAATAATCTTCAGGTGTCACCACCTCAACTTTCATGATGGGCTCAAGAATGACTGGCCTAGCCTCACGCATGGCATCTTTGAATGCCATCGAGCCAGCAATCTTAAACGCCATTTCATTCGAGTCGACATCGTGATACGAGCCGTCGAATAAAGTCACTTTGACATCAACCACCGGATAACCGGCGAGCACACCACTTTCGGTGGCTTCTTTAATGCCCTTATCTACGGCAGGAATATATTCACGCGGAACCGTGCCGCCGACAATCGCGTTCACGAATTCATAACCCTTACCTGGCTCACTCGGCTCAAGCGTGATCCACACATGACCATACTGCCCACGACCGCCAGATTGGCGAACAAATTTGCCTTCTTGATCGACCTTACCGCGTATGGTTTCGCGATACGCCACTTGCGGTTTACCCACATTGGCCTCAACCTTAAATTCACGCTTCATGCGATCGACAATGATTTCTAGATGCAATTCGCCCATCCCTGAAATAATGGTTTGACCAGATTCAGGGTCGGTATTCATGCGGAACGACGGATCTTCTTTCGCTAATCGCGACAGCGCCAAACTCATCTTTTCTTGATCAGCCTTAGTCTTCGGCTCAACGGCCACCGAAATAACCGGCTCTGGAAAATCCATCTTTTCAAGTTGAATCACATGATCCGGATCGCACAGGGTGTCGCCCGTAATCACATCCTTCATGCCCACCGCCGCCGCAATATCACCGGCGCGCACTTCTTTAATTTCACTACGCTCATTGGCGTGCATCTGCAGTAAACGGCCTAAACGCTCGCGCTTATCTTTACCTGGGTTGTAAACCGTATCACCAGAACTAACCACGCCAGAATAAACACGGAAGAAGGTCAGACTGCCGACAAAAGGATCATTCAAGATTTTGAATGCCAACGCAGAAAACTTTTCATCATCGCTCGCAATTCGATGGCCTTCACCGCCATCAGGCAACAAGCCCTTCACTGGCGGCATTTCAGTTGGCGCAGGCATAAATTCGACCACAGCATCGAGCAGCGCCTGCACACCTTTGTTCTTGAAGGCAGAACCACACAATGTCAGCGTAATTTCATTACGCAAAGCGCGCTCGCGCAAACCCGACTTAATTTCATCTTCGGTGAGCGCTTCACCTTCAAGATACTTATTCATTAAGGTTTCGTTGGCTTCCGCAGCTGCCTCAACCAACTTAACGCGCCACTCTTCACATAGCTGCTGCATATCAGCAGGGATTTCACGGTACTCAAAGCGCGTACCCTGAGTGGCATCATCCCACCACACTTCTTTCATGCGGATCAGATCAACAACACCGATGAAATTATCCTCAGCACCAATCGGCAATTGAATCGGCACAGGATTACCGCGGAGGCGTGTAGAAATTTGTTCAACACAGCGTAAGAAATTTGCGCCCGCACGATCCATCTTGTTAACAAAAGCAACGCGCGGCACTTTGTATTTATTCATTTGCCGCCAGACCGTTTCAGACTGCGGCTGCACACCCGCAACAGCACAAAACACTGCCACGGCGCTATCTAGCACGCGGAGACTGCGCTCAACTTCAATGGTGAAATCAACGTGCCCGGGGGTATCAATGATATTGATGCGGTGCTCTGGGAAAGTGCCATCCATGCCCTTCCAAAAGCAGGTAGTCGCAGCGGCAGTAATGGTGATACCGCGTTCTTGTTCCTGCTCCATGTAATCCATGACGGCAGCACCGTCATGAACTTCACCAATCTTATGCGAGACGCCTGTATAGAACAGGATGCGCTCAGTCGTCGTCGTCTTACCTGCATCAATGTGCGCAGAGATACCGATATTACGATAACGCTCAATCGGTGTCGTACGTGCCACGTGCAGAATCCTTAAGTCAAGCGCCGAGGACGACGCTTACCAGCGGTAATGCGCGAATGCCTTATTAGCGTCAGCCATACGGTGAGTATCTTCACGCTTACGCACTGCGGCACCACGATTTTCAGAAGCATCCATTAATTCAGCGGCCAAACGATGCGCCATGCTCTTTTCGCTACGCTTAATCGCAGCCTCAATCACCCAGCGCATTGCCAGCGTTTGACGACGAGTGCTACGTACTTCAACAGGCACTTGATACGTCGCGCCACCCACACGGCGGCTCTTCACTTCCACCGCAGGCTTAACGTTATCTAAGGCTTGAGTGAGTAATTCGATGGATTGATCAGCAGGCTTGCCGGTCTTTTCAGCAATACGATCTACTGCGCCGTACACGATGCGCTCAGCAGCAGACTTTTTGCCGCTGTCCATCACCATGTTCATAAACTTGGACAGCAAAAGACTGTTGAAACGCGGATCGGGCAAAATGGTGCGCGTGGGCGCTGCTGCTCTACGGGACATTATGAATACCGAATAAGTTGAGTAAGACTACTTAAGACTAACAATCTCGATTAAATACTACTTGGCTGCTGCGGCCTTAGGACGCTTTGCACCGTACTTAGAACGACCTTGACGACGCTTGGTAACGCCTGCGCAGTCGAGGCTACCGCGCACTGTGTGGTAACGCACACCGGGCAGATCCTTAACACGACCACCACGGATCAGTACTACCGAGTGTTCTTGCAAATTATGGCCTTCACCACCGATGTAGCTAATGACTTCAAAGCCATTAGTCAAACGCACCTTGGCTACTTTACGCAGAGCCGAGTTCGGCTTCTTAGGCGTTGTGGTGTACACGCGGGTACACACACCACGCTTTTGCGGACAGGCGGCCAGCGCCGGTACTTTGGTCTTGAAGTTCGGGGCCTTGCGTGGCTTACGAACCAGCTGACTAACAGTTGCCATAAAAACTCAGTTCCTCAAGAGCGCCCCCTGAACATCAGGCGGCAAAAAACCGAACCGCCCACTTGCTCAAGCAAGCAAGGCGGTCCGGGAAAGTGTTGCGAAACTCTGCTCGTGGTTATTGACGACCAGGGTTCCTCGGAAAGGGGGCGCGATTTTAGGAACGCCCCCACAAAGTGTCAACCTAAGATGCACACAGCGCGTGATTTACTTGGACTTTTTCCAAACAAACCTCGTTTAGGCACCATAATTGGTTAAGTTGATACCTCGGCTTCGTCGGCCACGGAATCATCCGCCTCGACCACCCCACCACCGGCATCCATAAATCCACGACCTGCAACAGCCTCATCCTTAGCCTGAACCCGCTGACGTCGTGAATGGAAGAAAGAACCCGTACCTGCGGGGATCAGACGACCCACAATCACGTTTTCCTTCAAGCCGCGCAGGCCATCGCGCAAGCCACGCACCGATGCCTCAGTGAGCACTCGAGTAGTCTCTTGGAATGAAGCCGCAGAAATGAACGACTCGGTAGCCAGCGATGCCTTGGTAATACCCAACAACATGGGCTCAACACGAGCGGTGGCTTTACCGTCCTTCATCATTTCAGCATTGATCGCAGCTAAACGAGCGCGGTCAATATGCTCGCCCTTCAGCAAGTTGGTCTCACCGACTTCGATCACTTCGGCCTTACGCAGCATCTGACGAATGATCACTTCAATGTGCTTGTCGTTGATCTTCACGCCCTGCAAGCGATACACATCTTGGATTTCGCGCACTAAGTAGTTAGCCAATGCTTGCACACCCTGCAAACGCAGAATGTCATGCGGATTAGGCTCACCGTCGGCAATCACTTCACCACGAGTGACCTTTTCACCTTCGAACACATTCAGGTGGCGCCACTTTGGAATCAGCTCTTCGTACTTCTCACCATTTTCATCAATGATGACCAGACGACGCTTGCCCTTGGTTTCTTTACCGAAGCTTACCGTACCGGAGAATTCAGCAAGAATGGCCGAATCTTTCGGTTTACGCGCTTCAAACAAATCAGCAACGCGGGGCAGACCACCGGTGATGTCACGAGTCTTAGAAGACTCCTGAGGAATACGCGCAATGATGTCACCCACGGACACCTTGGCACCGTCCTCGAGACTCACAATAGCGCCTGCAGGCAAAGCATAGGCCGCAGGAATATCCGTGTTAGCGAAGGTCACTTCCTTACCCTTGGCATTCAACAAGCGAACCATCGGACGCATATCTTTACCGCTGGAACTGCGCTGTTTTGGATCCAGCACCACAGTGCTAGACAGACCAGTCACTTCGTCCACTTGGCTGGATACGCTAATGCCATCGATGAAGTCTTGGAACTTGATCATACCAGCCACTTCGGTCACCACCGGATGGGTGTGTGGATCCCAGTTAGCTAATATTTGACCCGGCTCAACTTTGTTGCCTTCCTTCACACCGATCACAGCACCGTAAGGCACTTTGTAGCGCTCACGCTCGCGACCAAATTCATCAACGATACCCAGTTCACCCGAACGTGATACCGCAACCCAGTGACCCTTTTCGTGATGCACAGTCTTCAAGTTATGTAGACGTACCGTACCCTTGCTCTTCACTTCCACGGAGTTAACCGCAGCAGCTCGCGACGCCGCACCACCGATGTGGAAGGTACGCATGGTCAACTGAGTGCCGGGCTCACCGATGGATTGCGCAGCAATGACGCCTACGGCTTCACCTTGATTAATCAAATGACCACGGGCGAGGTCACGGCCGTAACACTGCGAACAGACGCCATAACGGTTGTCGCAAGTAATTGGCGAACGCACGATGACTTGATCAATGCTTTCTGCCTCAAGCAAGCGCACGAGCTTTTCATCAATCATCACACCTGCAGCAATCAACACCACACTGTCATCACCAGGCTTGAGCACATCTTGCGCCACAACACGACCCAACACACGCTCACCCAAACCTTCCACCACATCGCCGCCTTCAACGATCGGCAACATGATCACGCCATTATTGGTGCCGCAATCGATTTCGTTGACCACCATGTCTTGCGCCACATCGACCAGACGACGAGTCAAGTAACCGGAGTTTGCAGTCTTCAATGCGGTATCGGCCAAGCCTTTACGCGCACCGTGTGTAGAAATGAAGTACTGGTGGATATTCAAGCCTTCACGGAAGTTCGCCGTAATTGGCGTTTCGATGATGGAGCCATCGGGCTTAGCCATCAGACCGCGCATACCTGCCAACTGACGAATCTGGGCCGCACTACCACGAGCGCCTGAGTCGGCCATCATGTAAATGGAATTGAAAGACTTCTGTTGAACCTTGTCACCCTTAGCGGTAGTGGCTTCTTCGGTACCCAACTTTTCCATCATGGCCTTAGCCACTTGGTCATTAGTACGCGACCAGATATCCACGACCTTATTGTAACGCTCACCGTTAGTTACCAGACCCGAAGCAAACTGCTCCTGAATCTCTTTCACTTCACGTTCGGCGGCAGCCAGAATTTTGTTCTTCTGCTGCGGCACTACCATGTCATCCACACCGATGGACACAGAGGCACGCGTTGCGTAGGCATAACCGGTGTACATCAACTGGTCAGCGAACACGACAGTTTCTTTCAAGCCCACTGTGCGATAACACGCATTCAGAGTGGCTGAAATCACCTTCTTGGTCATGTCGCGATTCACTAAATCGAATGACAAACCTGCGGGCAGAATTTCAAACAACAGCGCACGACCTACGGTGGTATCAACCACTCGTGAACAGCTCTCCAATTCACCCGCAGCATTAAACAACTGCTCGGTCACACGCACCTTAACTTTAGCTTGCAGATCAGCCGCACGTGTTTCATAAGCACGATGCACTTCAGCAGCATCAGCAAAGACCATGCCCTCACCCTTGGCATTGATACGCTCACGGGTTAAGCAGTACAACCCAAGCACTACGTCCTGCGAAGGCACGATAATTGGGTCACCGTTGGCTGGCGATAGAATGTTGTTGGATGACATCATCAACGCACGCGCTTCAAGCTGTGCCTCTAATGACAACGGCACGTGCACGGCCATTTGGTCACCGTCGAAGTCCGCGTTGAATGCTGTACACACCAGTGGATGCAACTGAATGGCCTTACCTTCAATCAACACTGGCTCGAACGCCTGAATGCCCAAACGGTGCAAAGTTGGCGCACGGTTCAACATCACGGGATGTTCGCGAATCACGTCTTCTAGAATGTCCCACACTTCAGGACCTTCACGCTCAACCATACGCTTAGCAGCTTTAATGGTTGAAGCCTCACCGCGCAATTGCAATTTTTGGAAAATAAATGGCTTGAACAATTCCAAGGCCATCTTCTTTGGCAGACCGCATTGATGCAGACGCAGCGTAGGACCCACCACAATCACGGAACGACCGGAGTAGTCTACTCGCTTACCCAGCAAGTTCTGACGGAAGCGACCTTGCTTACCCTTAATCATGTCAGCCAGCGACTTCAGCGGACGTTTGTTGGTGCCAGTAATCGCACGACCACGACGACCGTTATCTAGCAGCGCATCGACAGATTCCTGCAACATGCGCTTTTCATTGCGAACAATGATGTCCGGCGCACTTAGTTCAAGCAGGCGGCGCAAACGATTGTTACGATTAATCACGCGACGATAAAGATCGTTCAAATCTGAGGTTGCAAAGCGACCACCATCGAGCGGCACCAATGGACGCAGATCAGGCGGCAACACTGGCAGCACTGTCAGCACCATCCATTCAGGTTTATTGCCTGACTCAAGGAAGGCTTCGCATAATTTTAAACGCTTAGACAAACGCTTAATCTTCGTTTCAGAACTGGTGTTACCAATATCCTCACGAATCTTCACTAATTCAGCCTTAAGATCGAGCGAGCTCAGCAATTCATGCACAGCTTCTGCACCCATGCGTGCATCAAATTCATCACCGTGCGCTTCGATAGCTTCGAGATACATTTCATCGGTAAGCAACTGACCACGGGTCAGCGGCGTCATACCTGGATCGATCACCACAAAGGCTTCGAAGTACAGCACGCGCTCAATTTCACGCAACGTCATATCGAGCATCAAGCCAATACGCGATGGCAGTGACTTCAAAAACCAGATGTGCGCAGTCGGGCTGGCCAGGTCAATATGACCCATGCGTTCACGGCGCACCTTGGCTTGCGTTACTTCAACACCGCACTTTTCGCAGACCACACCGCGATGCTTTAGACGCTTGTACTTACCGCACAAGCATTCGTAATCCTTAATCGGTCCAAATATCTTGGCGCAAAACAAGCCATCACGCTCTGGCTTAAAGGTACGGTAATTAATAGTCTCTGGCTTTTTAACTTCGCCAAAGGACCAGGAACGAACCATTTCTGGCGAGGCAAGGCCAATGCGAATTGCATCAAAGTTATCGATCTGGCCGCCTTGTGGCTTGAACATCTTCATCAAGTCTTTCATGTCTTCACCTAATGTCTGTGCTGTACGCGAGTTCACTTCTAAATTCCGCATGACGATTCAAGTCATGCGGATTAATTAAGCGGCTCGCTTTAGCTGTCCGTATCCAACTCGATATTGATACCCAGTGAACGAATTTCTTTCACTAACACGTTGAAGGATTCCGGCATACCGGCGTCCATCTGGTGATTGCCATCCACGATGTTCTTGTACATCTTGGTACGACCATTCACGTCGTCGGACTTCACGGTTAGCATTTCCTGCAAGGTGTATGCAGAACCGTAGGCTTCAAGCGCCCACACTTCCATCTCACCGAAGCGCTGACCACCGAACTGCGCCTTACCACCCAGCGGCTGCTGCGTGACCAACGAGTACGGACCGGTTGAACGTGCATGCATCTTGTCATCCACCAAGTGGTTGAGCTTGAGCATATACATGTAACCCACAGTCACGGGACGCTCGAACTTCTCACCGGTGCGACCGTCATACAATGTGGTTTGACCGGTCTGCGGCAAGTCAGCCAACGCAAGCATCTTCTTGATTTCGCTTTCAGGGGCACCGTCGAATACTGGCGTTGCAATTGGCACACCCTTGCGCAGATTACCTGCCAGTGTGACTAACTCATCATCAGCAAACGAAGCAATGTCTTCTTGCTGACCACCCGTAGTGTTATAGACCTCATCAATGAACTTACGCACTTCAGCAATGTTGCGTTGCTCATCCAGCATGCGACCGATCTTCAGCCCAATACCCTTTGCTGCCCAGCCCAAGTGGGTTTCCAACACCTGACCAATGTTCATACGCGAAGGTACGCCCAGTGGGTTCAGCACGATATCAACCGTAGTACCATCTTCTAGATAAGGCATGTCTTCAACAGGAACGATGGTGGAAACCACACCCTTGTTACCGTGACGACCGGCCATCTTGTCGCCGGGTTGGATACGACGCTTCACGGCCAAATAAACCTTGACCATCTTTAGCACGCCAGGCGCCAAATCATCGCCCTGAGTAATCTTGGCACGCTTCTCTTCAAAGCGACGCTCAAACTCAGAACGCTGATGCTTCATGCGCTCAGCAGTGGCCTCGAGATCAGCATTAGCAGCATCGTCTTTCAGACGAATTTCCAACCACTGCTCACGGGGCACATCTGCCAGATACTCTTCAGTGATCTTACCTTTCAGACGCTTAGGACCCGCTTCAGCGGTCTTGCCTAGCAACATGGTATGTACACGCTGGAACAAGTCATCTTCCAGAATGCGGCGCTGATCTTCTAAGTCTTTACGTACACGATCTAGTTCTGCATTTTCGATCGCCAATGCACGCGAATCTTTCTGCACACCATCACGCGTAAACACACGCACGTCAATCACGGTGCCGTCCATACCAGGAGGTACGCGTAGACCGGTGTCTTTCACATCACTGGCCTTTTCACCGAAAATTGCGCGCAGCAATTTCTCTTCAGGTGTTAATTGAGTTTCACCCTTCGGTGTCACCTTACCCACCAGAATGTCACCAGCTTTTACTTCAGCACCAATGTAAGCAATACCCGCTTCATCCAGCTTCGCCAATGCGGTATCACCCACATTCGGAATATCTGCAGTGATTTCTTCTGGACCCAGCTTGGTGTCACGCGCCACGCAACTAAGTTCTTCGATATGAATAGTAGTGAAACGATCTTCTTGAACCACGCGCTCAGACAACAAGATCGAGTCTTCGAAGTTGTAGCCATTCCAAGGCATGAAGGCGACCATCATGTTTTGACCGAGCGCCAATTCGCCCAAATCAGTGGACGGACCATCGGCCAACACGTCACCGCGAGCAATTACATCACCTGACTTCACCAGCGGGCGCTGATT
>CANGFV010000067.1 GCA_947453225.1 Pseudomonadota bacterium | reverse complement strand
GTGGCCTACCCTCGGGTACTGTTCCGTCGGGAGGGCAAACGTGCCCGCTGGGTCAGTCCGGATCGTGGTGTTCGCCCAGGTGGGCGGGTCAAATAATTAAAACGCCTTAATTTTCACGGAATTTTCATTCCAGTTTGCCGATGACCTCGTCATAATCCGCGCCCCAATGTAGGTCTGGAACCAGACCTGTAAGCGGTTTAGTTATTCAAAAGCTATGAGCGACTCACTAATCATTAATGCACGTCCGCATTTGCGCTGGCATCGTCGAATATTTTCCGATGCCTCTACCGCAATGCTGTGGGGCTTTTGGTTGTGGCTCTGGCGCCCCATGTTGAGTCTGTATGGCTGGTTGCTTGGTCTGCATGCCGGACTTCAACCCGCCTTTTTGAAGATGCTCAGTTTCGGCAGTCCGGTGTCTATTGAAGGCTCTGCTGTGGCGCTTGTCAGTACTTCAAGCACTCTGCTGTTATGGAGCGCTTTAACGCCGCAGCAAGAACGGCAGCCGCAGCAGCGTCAATTACAAGATTACGCCGCTCACTTTGGCCTGTCAGAGCAAGACCTGCTCTGTGGGCGCAACAGCTCTGTATGCGTTGTGCATCACGATGAGCAGGGCCGCATTGTTCGTATCGAGCCCCGCGCTTAAATCCCTTTAATCACGCAATCAAAACACTTCAGCCGATTACTTTTTGCCTTGTAATGCTTTGATGTCTGCCAGCACGATTTCCGAATGCCCCTTGGGATTTACGCTTTGATAGTGCTTGGCGATCTTGCCGGTGGGGTCAATTAAAAAAGTTTCTCTTTGCGCTACGCCCAGTACGCCATTAATGCCACGAATCACCCCATAACTACTGGCCGTGGTTTTAGTAGAGTCGGCCAGTAAGGTGAAGGGCAGACCGTGTTGTTCAGCAAATTTTTTGTGTGATGCCATATCGTCTACGCTGATGCCCACAATCACCGCGCCTGCATCACGAAACGCAAAAACATTGTCACGAAATTCACAGGCTTGAGTGGTGCAGCCCGGCGTGTTGTCTTTAGGATAAAAATACAACACTAGCCATTTGCCTTTATATTCTTCCAAGGTGTGAGCTTGGCCATTCTGATCTTGTAGTTTGAAGGTTGGGGCAGAGCTGCCTACTTGGGGTGCATCGGCGGCAACCGAAACGGTTGAAAGTCCCAGTAAGGCAATCCCAGTGAGAGCTGTGAGTAGTTTGCTAAGGAACATGAATGGGTCTCCTGATTAAGAGCGCAGATTAACGCTAGCGAAGTTTGGTTGCTTGCCTCAGTATTGAGTGAGCCTGTGTAATACTAGCCTTGAGTTTGAACCTTGAGCCTGACTTTGGCTAGCGTAAGCTGCGGTGAATTTGTAGGTATAGGCAATTAGCATTGACTGCACATAGCGAATCTTCTGTGTTTCCCCAAAAAACGGCGCTGGTCTTACCGGGCGGTGGTTCACGTGCGGCTTATCAAGTGGGGGTGTTGAAGGCGATTTCAGAGCTATTACCCGTGCGCGCTGCCAGCCCGTTCCCGATTTTAGTGGGCACCTCAGCAGGTGCAATTAATGCCACCGAAGTGGCCATTCATGCGCATCGCTTTCGGGTTGCGGTAGGTAACCTTGATCGTGTGTGGCGTAATTTTTCAGTGCCACAAGTCTTTGATGCCAGTACGCCTACGATGCTAAAGGATGGCATGCATTGGTTATTGGCGTTGATTTCTGCAGGCTGGCTGGTTGCGCCGCCACCATCATTGTTCGATAACAGTCCACTACGCACGCTGCTGAGTAATAACTTCAATTTTTCCTGTATTGATCGCTCAATTCAGCGAGGACATCTGGATGCATTGGCTATTTCGGGCGCCGCATATAACGGTTCGCGTTCTATGTTCTTTTATCAGTCAAAGTCAGATCGGCAGCCTTGGGTCAGAGCCCGTCATGCGGGTGCACCCGCGCAGATCGATCTAGATCATTTGATGGCCAGTGTCGCCGTTCCTTTTCTATTTCCGCCGGTAAAGATTGGAGGTACTCCATTTGGCGACGGCTTTTATGGCGATGGGTCGATGCGCCAATCAACGCCATTCAGTCCGGCCATTCATTTGGGAGCAGAACGCATCTTGGTCATTGCGACTCGCAATAAAGATCGTCCGCCGTCTGGTGGGTCTAAGCAAAGCCCAAGCTTTGGCCAGATTTTTGGTTACATGTTGGACGCGTTATTTTCTGATGGTTTGTATGCCGATCTGGAGCGCTTGATTCAGATCAATAATATTCTGCGTAAATCAGGTCCTGTGGAAGTTGAGGGTCGAGTGATGAAGCCAACTGAAGTGTTGCTCATCATGCCCAGTCGCGATATTTCGGCCATTGCTCGTAAGCATGTGCAATCTCTGCCGCGTAGTTTGCGAGTGTTGCTGCGTAGTATGGGCGCGTTGAATGCCGGCGGCAGTGATCTGATGAGCTACCTAATGTTTGAAAGTAGCTTTACCCGTGAATTAATTGATTTGGGCTATCAGGATGCGATGTCGCAGCGTAGTAAGGTGCTCGACTTCATTCATGGCAAGGATCACAGCATCGCCACCGATGCAGCCACGTTGTTGTATTAGGCAGTTTCGATTAGTGCAGCAGTACTGAAGCTAGCCCCAGTAGGGCCGCAAAGCCAATACAGTCGGTAAACGTAGTCAGAATCACCCCGCTGGCCAAGGCGGGATCAACGTGCATGCGCTTGAGGACCAGTGGAACAGTCACGCCCACCAACGCAGCGGCAAGTAGATTGATCATCATCGCCATAAACATGATGGAAGTAATCATCCAAGTGTGGAATAACAAATAGGCATATACGCCCACCACCGTGGCCCATAACAATCCATTGAGTACCGCCACGCTGGCTTCTTTGAATAACAACCAACGTGCACTGCCCCAACTGACTTGGCCAAGGGCAAGTCCGCGCACAATCAATGTCACCGTCTGGGTGCCTGCAATGCCGCCCATGCTAGCGACAATTGGCATCAGTACGGCCAATGCGACCACGCGCTGAATGGTGTCTTCAAACAAACTGACAATGCCTGAGGCGAGAAATGCGGTCAGCAAATTAATGCCTAGCCATACCGCGCGACGGCGCGTACTGGGCAGGATGCTAGAGAACACATCTTCCTCATCCTGCAGGTTGGCCATCGACTTCACTGAGTGGTCGGCCTGTTCTTGAATCACGTCCACTACATCGTCAATGGTGATACGACCGACCAGATTGCCTTGGCTGTTGACTACCGGTGCCGAGAGCAAGTCACGGTTTTGGAACATCAAGGCTACTTCATTTGCGGCCAGTTCCGGGACAATGCCCTCAATGCTGGTGTCCATCACTTCGCCCACCGTCAACTCTGGGTCAGTGGTTAAGAGCTTAGTGACATCTAGTGCGCCTAAGTAACGATCAAGTCGCGTCACTACGAACAGACGGTCGGTGCGTTCAGGTAACTCGCCGCGCATACGCAAGTAACGCAGCACTACTTCAATGGTGGCATCGGGACGTACTGTCACCGTGTCCACATTCATCAGACTGCCGGCACTATCTTCGGGATAGGCTAGCATCGCGTTCAAGCGCTCGCGATCTTGCATATCCATGGAATGCAGCACGCGTTGCGTCACTTCTTCGGGTAAATCACCGATCAGATCCGCAAGGTCATCCATCTCCATGCCTTCGGCGACGGCGATCAATTCATCCGCATCCATGCCCTCAATGCGATCGATACGCAACTGATCATTCAATTCAACCAGCACTTCACCTTCAATTTCTGGGTCGATAAAACCCCAGACAATTTCGCGTTTGGCGGCAGGCAGTGACTCGAGTAGTGCGGCAATTTCCGCAGGATGAAGTGCATTGACCAAGCGATGGGCATGGCGCATCGACCCCTGCGCCAGAGAGTGGCGCAAGTCTTCAAGACGGCTCGGTTTTGGAGCGACGGTCTCGTTCATGGGTCGAGGTTAGATCAGGATGGAACTTGGGGGCGCAGTGTAGCCACTCAAACACCGATGGGCAAAGTAATTAGTACAGGCGTAGTTTGAGCAGCGGCATGCAGAGAGTATTACTTATCACTTATTGGTTTTAGTTTGTTTGAAAAACATCATAGCGTGTTCTGGTTTAACAATGGCCTTTAATGATGATTCAAATCGTTTCACAAATAGTTGATTACTTCTCATTTTCTATTGGCAAATAGTGCATTAACAGTAATACTTGCGTAATATTTAATCTTTAAATGTGAGGCAGGGTCGAAAATTGATGAAATCAATGTTCACTCTTAGAATTTCACAGCTATGCATGATCTTCATCAGCTGTATGGCGCTCCAGTCGCCAGCTTTCGCAGTCTCCAAAACTCAAACATCCAAGACCCAAGTCTCTAAGATCCAAATAACTAAGACTCAGGCGGTTGCTAAAGAACCCGACCTTAAATCTAATGCGGTATTAGTTGTCGATGAAAAAAGCGGATCGGTGTTGCTGTCCCAGCAGGCCGATAAAGCCGCGCCCATTGCGTCCATTACCAAGTTGATGACTTCGCTGGTGGTGCTTGAGGCCAAACAGCCCATGGATGAGATGATTCAGATTACGTCGGCCGATCGGGATTTAGAGCGAGGGAGTGGTTCGCGGCTGGCGATTGGTACCAAGCTAAGTCGCGCAGATTTAATGCATCTGGCGTTAATGTCCTCTGAAAACCGAGCGGCCCATGCGCTGGGTCGTAATTACCCAGGTGGATTGGTACCAATGGTTAAGGCGATGAATGCCAAGGCTAAAGAGTTGGGTATGACTAGCGCACGGTTTGTCGACCCAACGGGTTTATCGAGCAAGAATGTGGCCAGTCCAGAAGACCTGTCTAAGTTGGTAATTGCCGCCTCGCATAACGCCACAATCCGAAATTACTCTACTGATGATGCTTATCAGGTGAAAGCCGGTAAGCGCGCTTTGCAGTATCACAACTCTAATACTTTGGTGGCTAAGTCGGACTGGGACATCGTGGTACAAAAAACGGGCTATATCACCGAGGCGGGGAAGTGCTTGGTGATGAAGGCGGTGATTGCTGGACGTTCTGTGGTCATCGTACTGCTTGATTCTGTAGGGCAATACACTCGTGTGGCCGATGCCAAACGTATCAAAACTTGGATGGAATCGTTGCCCTCCACGGCGCTGGCTAAGCTGAATGAGCAAGTCTTGCGAGAGGGTACCTAACGTAAGCGATTGGCAAGCTCGTCTAACTTGCCATTGAACCATTCTTGAATGCGCAGATACCACGGCCGTTGCTGCCAGTGCGTGTAGTGTAGTTCTTGGCATTCAGCAAAGTCTTTTTCTAGCAATGCTCTGATTTGAGCCGCAAAGTCGGCATCGTTCACTTCCTGATTTGCGTCCAAATTCCAGCGCAGATTCCAGCGATCGAAGTTAGTCGAGCCCAGCGTGACCCACTGATCGCACAGCGCAATTTTGGCGTGAATGAACCGAGGCTGATACTCAAAGATTCGCACCCCGTTTTTCAGTAGTCTGGCGTAAAAACGGTGCGATGCTTGACGAATAGCGGGGTGATCGGTGAAGGAACCCGGTAACAGTAAGCGCGTGTCAATCTTGCGCTGTGCAGCTTTGATTAAGTGCCGCCTTAGACGCAGCGAAGGTAAGAAGTAGGGCGTGACTATCCAAACGTGTTGTTTGGCCTGATCAATCTGTTGATATAACGATTGCATCACATGATGTGCGTGTGGCCCATTGCTGGCACAGACTCGTCCTTGTTGGTTGCCTGCCTTAGCGGAAGACGGTATCACGGGTAGTGATTTAAATATGCGTTGACGCATACCAAACCAGCTGTGTTGAAACAATGTGCACCAATCAGCAATCACTGGGCCTTGTATTTTCAACATAATTTCATGCCACGGCGTGCCAGGGATCGAATTCAGTAAGAATTCATCGGTTAGGCCTGCGCCGCCCACAAAGGCCACTTGTTGATCAATGAGCAGTAACTTGCGATGGTTGCGCAGCATATTGGCCGTGCCCTGTTGCCAGTGCAGGGGGTTATAAAATTGTACCTCCACGCCTTTAGTGCTGAGGCGTTGTTTATCGGCGGGGGCGAGTTCCCGGGTGCCAAAATCGTCAAGTAAGATGCGCACCGTAACGCCGCGCTGTGCGGCGCCATGCAACGCAGTGACAAAACGATTGAAGATCTCGCCACTGTTAGCTAAGTACATTTCTAAATCGATACTACGCTGTGCATGTGCAATGGCTTGCAGCATCTCTGGGAAATATTTTTCTCCATCAATTAGTAGCTCGAAATGATTGCCAGAGCGCCACTCAAAGCGCGGAGGAAGTAAGTGTCTGAGTGGGCTGTCGCGCATTACTTGAGCGTACTGTTGAGGATATAGGCTATGCGAACGCCGGCTTTTGCCATTTGTTCAGGTAGATAAGTCTTGGCGGAGCGTACATAAGATTCTGTAAGTGTCAGTGTGGTCTTTGGCGAGATGCCGCATGCAAATTCTGGTAATTGCTTATAAACCTGTTGGTTGGCCAGTGTATGGGCCTGTGCCGCCCAATCTTTCGGTGAGCCGACTTGCCAGCGAGAAAACTGTGGTTGATAGGTGGTCGATAATTGTTTGGCGTAGGCATCAATGCGTTGACTACCAATGAGTTGTTTAACCATCACAGTGTCCATAACTTCATGAAGCGAGTATTGCCGTTTGCCAGTGGACAGCCGTACTTTAACGCTATTGCCACCGCGATCGTTGTTATCTGTGGTGTGCAAGGGTTGATGAATGTCTCCTAGCATATGAATGAGCAAGCGTAGCGCCAGTGCGCGGTCAATGGTGCTGGCGTTGCGATCGGCTAACACCTGTGTAAATCGTTCAATCTGATAAGTGGCACAGTTGCCATCAAGGCAGTAAGGTTGGAATTTACAGAGTGCTTGATTGTCGTAATGCCAATGAGAAGATGAATGCCAGCGTTTGCTGAGGGCGCTGCGTTGCTTGTCCATGTAGGTGGTTGCCGCAGATAGCGATTCGTTGCCCAGTAGCTGTTGCACTTGGCGTTTCGCAGGTTCAGTGAGCAGTGATTCAGCAATTAGCCCAGTGATTTGATGTCCTTGAAAGCCCCACGCGTGAGCGGACGAGACCCATACCAAACTGGGTAACAGACAGATTAAAGTAAGGCGTACCATTGCGTGCATATCGCCAGCTTGCCACATGCTAAGCTGGTATGGCAGCAGGAGTAAGTTTATGAGTAAGTCAGTACCAAAAAAAGTTGCCAAAACCGAAGCCACGGTCGAAGTGACGCGTGACCAAGCCGAGCAGGCGGTGCGTACTTTATTGCGCTGGGCGGGCGATGATCCGCAGCGTGAGGGATTATTAGACACCCCAAAGCGGGTGGTGAAGGCCTATGAGGAGTGGTTTGGTGGCTATGCCCAAAACCCAGCCAAATATTTACAGCGTACTTTCGAAGAGGTGGCGGGCTACGATGAAATGATCGTACTGCGTGACATCGAATTTGAATCTTATTGCGAACATCATTTGGCGCCGATTGTAGGCCGCGTGCATATTGGCTATTTACCCACCGATAAAGTGGTGGGTATCAGTAAGCTCGCCCGCGTGGTGGATGGATATGCCAAGCGTCTACAGGTACAAGAAAAGCTCACCGCCGAAATTGCCCGCTGTATCAACGAAGTGTTAAAGCCGCGTGGTGTGGGTGTAGTCATTGATGCAGTGCATGAATGTATGACCACTCGTGGCGTACACAAGCGTGGCGTGTCGATGATCACCAGCAAGATGCTCGGTAGCTTTCGTGATGACGCGCGTACCCGTCAGGAGTTTTTGCGTTTTATTGGTATTCGTGGTGCTGAGTAAGTTGCTTGCAGACATTGAGTATCAACCATGAATCTGGTGTTGGCTGACCTAATTCGCGATTTGAAACTTGAACAGTTGGAAGACAATCTGTTTCGCGGTGTCAGTCGCGACCTAGGGTTTCCCCAGGTGTTTGGGGGTCAGGTGCTCGGCCAGTCGTTGGCCGCGGCTAGCGCAACAGTAGCCGCTGATCGCACAGCGCATTCAATGCACGCCTACTTTTTGTTACCGGGGGATGTGAAAGCGCCGATCATTTATGAAGTGGATCGCAGTCGCGATGGCGGTAGTTTTTCTAGTCGACGCGTGGTGGCCATTCAGCATGGGCAACCTATTTTCCATATGTCGGCTTCATTCCAGTTGGTGCAGCAGGGGTTAGAGCATCAATCGGTCATGCCACAGGTGCCTGCACCTGAGACCTTGCCTGATTTACATCAGTTGGTAGCACAGTCAGTTGATGTGCCTAGTGAATTGAAGCGCTGGTTTGAAGTTCGATTGCCTGTGGAATTTCGTGCAGTCAATGCCGAGCAACTCATGTCGGCGCATCCGAGTGAGGCCGAAACACGTTTTTGGTTTCGTGCGGTAAATCAATTGCCTGAGGATGCGGCATTGCACCGTTCCATTCTGGCCTATGCTTCAGATTTTTATTTGTTACGAACTTCAGCGCAGCCGCATGGTGTGCCGTTTCCAAGTGCGCATTTGCGCTTGGCAAGTATTGACCATGCCATGTGGTTTCATCGTCCTGCGCGAGTTGATGATTGGTTGCTGTATTGCGTAGATAGCCCTAGCGCATCGGGCGCGCGTGGGTTAGCGCGAGGCTCTATTTATAATCGTGCAGGTGAGTTGGTCGCTTCGGTGGCGCAAGAAGGTTTAATTCGTTACACGCCACCGCGCGCATAATTTTTTTGATGAGTTAGATGAAATGAAAAATATTGGTACACCGCTGTCGTCAGCAGCGCTGAAAGTCATGGTGTTGGGCAGTGGTGAGTTAGGTAAAGAAGTGATCATCGCGCTGCAGCGGCTTGGGGTTGAAACGATAGCAGTGGATCGTTACGACTATGCGCCAGGACAGCAAGTGGCCCATCATGCGCGTACCATCACCATGAGTGATCCTTCGGCATTGCGCGAATTGATATTGAAAGAAAAACCCGATCTAGTGGTGCCAGAAATTGAGGCCATTGCTACACCTGTCCTACAAGAGCTTGAGACTGCAGGTGTGGTGCGTGTCATTCCTACAGCGCGTGCAGCGCGCCTTACCATGGATCGTGAAGGAATACGTCGCCTTGCGGCCGAAACATTAGGATTGCCTACTAGCCCGTATCAATTTTGTAATTCTCTAGAAGAACTACAAGCGGCGATTGAAGATGGCATTGGCTATCCCTGCGTCGTAAAACCAGTGATGAGCAGTTCCGGTAAAGGACAAAGCAAAATTGATGGCCCTGGCGATGTAAAGAAAGCTTGGGATTACGCCATGGCGGGCGGGCGAGTTGGTCACGGTCGCATCATTGTTGAAGGCTTCATTGATTTTGATTATGAAATTACGCAACTCACGGTGCGTGCTATCGGCGTGAATGGTGAGATTGAAACTCAGTTTTGCGATCCGATTGGCCACGTGCAGGTCAGTGGTGACTATGTAGAAAGTTGGCAGCCCCATCCCATGCATCCTAAGGCCTTACAACGTGCGCGCGATATTGCTAAAGCGGTCACCGATAATTTAGGTGGGCAAGGGCTTTTTGGTGTGGAGCTGTTCGTGAAAGGCGAACAAGTCTGGTTCAGTGAAGTCAGTCCGCGGCCGCACGATACCGGCATGGTGACCATGATTACGCAGTGGCAAAACGAGTTTGAATTACACGCTCGTGCAATCTTAGGGTTGCCTGTGAATACCGCAATAAAAAGCCCAGGGGCAAGTGCTGTGATTTATGGTGGTGTCGATGCCAAGGCATTGCAATTCGAGGGCGTGGCCGACGCGCTGTCCATACCTAACACCGACATTAGATTATTTGGTAAGCCAGAAAGCTTTGTTAAACGGCGTATGGGCGTAGCGCTGGCATTCGATGCAGATGTTGATTTGGCCAGAACCAAAGCAAAGGCTGCGGCCAGTAAAGTGAAGCCGCGAATAATATGACAGTGAATTACGAGGGCGGTTGTTTATGCGGTGCGGTGCGCTATCGGGTGACCGCTGAGCCGATTTCGATGCGGCTATGTTGGTGTCGTGATTGTCAGTACTTGGCGGCGGGCAATGCAACGGCCAATGTGGTGTTTCCAAG
>CANGFV010000066.1 GCA_947453225.1 Pseudomonadota bacterium | reverse complement strand
CAAGGTTTGGTGTTAAGCGCTATCTTGTTGGTGTTGATGCTGTGGCAATTTCTACTGCCCACCAAAACGCCACTACCCGCACCGCAAGGGACAACATCTGCACCTGTTGCGATCTCGACGTTAATACCAGCGCAGTCAGTGCTGCTTAATTCAGTGGTGTTAAGTGGTAATGGCGCGCCTTGGCGCTTGGTGGGTGAACTGACCAATCAAGCCAAGGTCACTCTGCGTGAAGTGAAGTTAGTCATTGAACGGCGGGTCTGTAAGCGCGCTGAGCAGGCCTTCGAGGAGTGTCTGCTGTTGTGGCAAGGTGAAGACACGCTACAAGTGAAAATTGCGCCCAATCAAACTCACCCCTTTGATGTGAATGTGTGGAGTCACGATCCTGTCCCTGCGCCCGAGGGGCTGGTGCGCGACCGAATTCAGGTAGTTGCAGCCACCAGTTATGGTCAATAACGTGGGCGGATGACCGTAAAAGCACCCCAAAAACGCCTGAACTTGCCCGTTAATTCAACGACTTGGTTAAACTAGCCGCCCTTCAAGGTGGACAGCCATGCGTTATCCAGATCAGTTTCAAGTCATAGTCGTTGGCGGAGGCCACGCCGGTACCGAGGCGGCGCTGGCGGCTGCGCGCATGGGCGTGAAGACGTTGTTGCTGACGCAAAGCATCGAAACCCTCGGTCAAATGAGCTGCAACCCCGCCATTGGTGGTATCGGCAAAGGCCATTTGGTCAAAGAAATTGATGCGCTGGGCGGTGCCATGGCCAAGGCGACGGATCGTGCCGGCATTCAATTTCGCACGCTAAACAGCAGTAAGGGCGCGGCGGTACGCGCCACGCGCGCGCAGGCGGATCGGCAACTGTACAAACAGGCCATTCGCAAAATTCTGGAGAACCAAGCCAACCTCACTTTATTCCAACAGGAAGTAGCCGACCTGATCGTTGAGCAGGGCGTAGTGCAAGGCGTGATCACACAAGTAGGGCTTGAGTTTCGCGCGCCGTGTGTGGTGCTTACTGTGGGCACATTCTTGGCCGGCAAAATTCATGTGGGGTTGGAAAACCATTCAGGCGGTCGCGCCGGTGATCCCGCGTCAAATCGTTTAGCAGCGCGGTTGCGCGAATTACCACTGCGCATTGGCCGCTTAAAAACCGGCACGCCACCACGCATTGATGGTCGCACCATTAATTATGCTGATCTGATTGTGCAGCCGGGCGATGATCCGATGCCAGTGTTCTCTTATTTAGGACGCCGCGCCGATCACCCACATCAATTGCCGTGTCACATCACGCATACCAATGAACGTACTCACGACATTATTCGTGCGGGTACCGATCGCTCTCCTTTATATACCGGTGTGATTGAAGGGGTGGGCCCACGCTACTGCCCGTCCATTGAAGACAAAGTGGTGCGCTTTGCCGACAAGCTCTCCCATCAAATTTTTATTGAGCCTGAAGGCTTAAATACTCACGAAATTTATCCTAATGGTATTTCTACCAGTCTGCCGTTTGATGTGCAGTTTGAATTAGTGCGCTCAATTAAAGGATTTGAGCAGGCGCATATCACCCGTCCGGGTTATGCCATTGAGTACGATTATTTTGATCCGCGTGATCTGCAATACAGTCTAGAAACCAAGCACATTCCGGGTTTGTTCTTTGCGGGGCAAATTAATGGCACCACCGGTTATGAAGAAGCGGCGGCACAAGGTTTGTTGGCGGGCATTAATGCTGCGCGCAAAGCACAGCAACAACCAGCGTGGTGGCCAAAGCGAAATGAAGCATATTTGGGCGTGCTGATTGATGATTTGATTACTCGTGGCACCAGTGAACCATATCGCATGTTTACCAGCCGTGCCGAATATCGCTTGTTGTTACGCGAAGATAATGCCGATACGCGCTTGACTCCCATCGGTCGTGAATTAGGTCTAGTCGATGATGAGCGCTGGGCGTTTTTTGAAACCAAACGTCATGCGGTCGCTCAAGAATGGCAGCGCTTATCACAAACCGTATTGCAGCCCTATCACCTCACTGCGGAACAGCAACAGGCGTTACTTGGTACAACACTCACCCGTGAAGTACATGCGCTGGATTTATTGCGTCGTCCAGAGGTGGAGTATCAGGCCTTGGTGGCGGTTGAGGCGATTGGCCCTGCGGCTGCGCTTGACGATGACCGCATCAGCGAGCAAATGGCCACGCAACTGGATGTACAGGCTAAATATGATGGCTATATCAGCCGACAACATACCGAGATTGAGCGCCAGCGCCGCCATGAAGAAACTACCCTGCCTGCCGAAATGGATTATCGTCAAATTCGTGGGCTGTCTACTGAAGTGCGGCAGCGCCTTAGTGAGGCGCGTCCGGCTACCGTTGGTCAAGCGGCGCGCGTGCCCGGTGTGACACCGGCAGCTATTTCTCTATTGTTAGTGCACCTTAAGCGCGAACGAGCGCAGATCTCGGCTTAAGGTCGCGGCCTTAAGATGTGACCGCGTTCACCGAGTCTGTGGCCGCCACTTTGCTATCTTGGCCAGAATGTAATTGACGGATTGCTGTCCATGACGTGGTTTTTGATCTTCGCCGCCGCCGTATTTGGCCTGTTTTTCTGGTTGCAACGCCGTGCCCAGCGGCGCGATCTGCGTCGACCGCTGGCCGAACATCGCTCGGGTATGCGCCACATTGGCACCGCACTAGAGCTGGAATCCCCCATCGATAACGGCATTGGCAAAATTCGGCTGGGCAATCGCGACTGGAGTGTGCGTGGCCCGAATTTACCGGCTGGAACAAAAGTGCGGGTGACTGGGGTACAGGATGCCACGCTGATGGTGGATCGTTGCGTCGATTGAATTTGAGCCCCTAACTTTCACGGTCAATCGTTCGGGCGAAAAATTCTAGCCCAGCCCGCCCGACCCGATTTCCTCTATCGATTTTTTCTGGCACACTGGCGCGTCTACGCATGCATGACTTTCGTTCAGCGCCCCTCTGTTCTGTGGATGCCCGAAGCCTTCAGCACTGCGTTTCACCTGTAATTTTCAGCACCTTTAGCGGGGTGCGTTGTGTCCCTTGTAGGAACTTAGGCTTATGACTGACAAGAAATTCGAGCTCACCGACTTAGCCACGGGCAAGAAATCGACGCTCGATGTGAAAACTCCAACGATTGGACCCAATGTGTTGAACATTGCTCCATTGGCTAAAGACCACAACGTCTTTACCTTTGATCCAGGCTTCATGTCTACAGCGTCTTGCGAAAGTAAGATCACCTACATTGATGGCGATAACGGCATTTTGTTGCATCGCGGTATTCCCATTGAGCAACTGGCTGAGAAGAGCAACTTCTTGGAAGTGTCTTATTTGTTGATCAATGGCGAATTGCCAAACGGCGATCAACTCAAAGAATTTTCACACGCGATTCAATATCACACGATGTTGAATGAGTCGCTGCTGCGTTTCTTTAATGGCTTTCATTACAACGCACACCCAATGGCGATGCTTTCTGGTGTGGTGGCATCGATGTCTGCGTTTTATCACGACTCGATGGATATCAATAATCCACGTCACCGTGAAATTTTTGCGCACCGCATTATTGCTAAGATTCCGACCATTGCAGCGGCGGCATACAAGCACTCGCTTGGCCAGCCGTTCATTTATCCACGCAATGATTTGGATTACTGTTCAAATCTATTGAACATGTTCTTCTCTGTGCCTTGCGAAAACTATCAGGTTGATCCAGTCGCCGCTCAGGCCTTAGATTTGTTGTTCATTCTGCATGCAGATCATGAACAAAACGCCAGTACTTCAACAGTACGTTTGGCCGGCAGCACCGGCACCAATCCATATTCAGCGATTTCTTCGGGCATTTCTGCGCTGTGGGGTCCTGCACACGGCGGTGCCAACGAAGCGGTGCTGGCGATGTTGGAACAAATTGGTACTGTCGATAACATCACCAAGTATGTGGCCAAGGCGAAGGACAAAAACGACAACTTCCGTTTGATGGGCTTTGGTCATCGCGTGTACAAAAACTTTGATCCACGCGCCACTATTATTCGCGGCATGTGCCATAAAGTATTGGCCAAGCTGGGCAAGTCCGATAATCCATTATTCGAATTGGCCTTACGCCTTGAAGAAGTGGCATTGAAGGATGAATACTTTATCGAGCGTAAGCTATATCCGAATGTGGACTTCTATTCAGGCGTGATTTATAGCGCGCTGGGTATTCCACGTTCTATGTTCACCGTGATGTTTGCTATTGCACGTGCCGTGGGCTGGGTAGCGCATTGGCAGGAAATGATTGCCGATCCTGGTATGAAGATTGGCCGTCCGCGTCAGTTGTACACCGGTTCTGCAAAGCGTGACTATGTAGACATTTCTAAGCGTGGTTAATTGATAGGCGGCTGCACACTGCAGCAGTTAATTCAATGTGATCAACAAACCCCGATACTGCAAAGTGTCGGGGTTTTTTATTTCAATAAGTTTTGAACGATCTGCATATTGGCTCGTGGCATTGGCCTGTGATCTACCGGATTAAGTGGTGCTTGCCGTAAGCCATGTGCAGTAAACACAACCAATTCGACGGGATAATTGCCTGCAATGAATTTAAAGCAAGGCGCGGTAACGATTCGATCACTTGAGTAATGTATTTTCTTTTCCGCATGTTGTGCGTGAATGCGATGTTCTAACAAGTGCAAAAGTACAGCTTCAGGAGCATCACTGAAGACGTGCAAACAAATTTCACTATACTGATCTGCACTACCGCTGAGCACTGAACCGACTAAGTGCGGTTGATAAGCGTGTAGGAGTTGCATCAGCTTTAATGTGCAGGCGCGTAATTCATGCAGAACGCCTTGATGATCCTGATGAAATAAACGCCGGTGTTCAAGCAGCGCGGCTTCAATTTCTATGTTATCTGGCAATAACTTAGGATCACGGATTCGTAGTCGTTCTGCTGCTTTGCGTTTAGCTGTAGTAAATTCATGAATGCTCTGTTCAGCCATGATGCGCGCGGCCTCAACCGCCAGCATGCGGGTAATTTCAGCGTTGTGACTGGGACGGTGCGAGTGCATAAGTCAATTTAAAACAATCCATCATTACTGTCGCTTGCAGTCGTTGATGGAGTTTCGCCTAGAGTGGTGCTGCTAGCTTCAGGTAAATGATCTGCCAAGAAATATTCAAATATGCTGCCATCAGCGGATTCGTTGACGGGCAGACCTGTTTTAGCAGAAATGCGCATGCTCACTACTCCTTCGGGTTGTGGCAAAGAATGTTCAGGTTGGCCACGCAAAGCTTCTTTCATGAAATAAACCCAGATCGGCAATGCAGTACGTCCGCCTTCTTCGTTATCACCTAAAGAACGTTCTTGATCAAAGCCAACCCAAGTGGTGGCAACTAAGTCAGCATTAAATCCAGAGAACCATGCATCGCGACGATCATTGGTGGTACCTGTTTTGCCTGCGATGTCGTTGCGATTGAGAACTCGCGCGCGGGTGGCGGTGCCGCGTCGTATCACGTCTTTCATGATGTCGGCCATGATAAAAGCATTGGAGGCGCTGATCACTTGGGGCGCTATTTTAGTTGATGGGTTGATGGCTGATTCATTTTGCCCAGCGCCAATGTACTGTGTTGCATGAGTGCTTTCACGAGTTTCGACTTCAGCGTTAAACCCACAAGGACGACACGCAATCGCTGGTTCAGCGGTAAATAGTAATTGCCCATCACCGTTGTAAACGCGATCTATTAAATAAGGGTCGATACGCTTGCCGCCATTGGCGAACACCGCGTATCCCCGCGCAATTTCGATCGGTGTGATCTGCGTTGCGCCAAGTGCAAGCGATAGATTTGGTGGTAACTCCTCTGGGGTAAAACCAAAGTTTTGCAGATAGTCAGTTACAGACTGAGGACCTAACTCACTCATTAAGCGTATAGAGACTAGGTTGCGAGAACGCACTAACGCCTCACGCAATCGCATGGGTCCCATGAATTCTAAGTTTGAGTTTTGTGGGCGCCACACTTCAGATTCTGTGTTGCCTTGTAGCACTAACGGAGCATCATTAATGAGCGATGCGGGAGTGAAACCGTTCTCTAAAGCGGCTGAATATAAGAATGGTTTGAACGAGGAGCCGGGCTGGCGCTTGGCTTGAGTCGCTCGATTGAAGCGACTGGCATTGAAATCAAAGCCACCTTCAAGGGCAACAATAGCACCATCGCTAGGGTCAATCACAACAAGAGCGGCTTGGACTTGCGGGACCTGCGTCAAGCGCCAGCGATGGTTAGTTTGCTCTGCTACATAGACCACATCTCCTACTTTAACCACATCGCTCATCTGCGTTGGCGCGTGGTTTAAGGAGCCATCCTCCAATACAGTGCGTGCCCATTTGTTATGCGCCAACTCAAGCTGCACAGTACCTGCATTGCGGGTGTACATTGTGGCGTTATCTGCAGTGGCGTTCAGTACGAGTGCCGGTTGGAGTCCACCAACGTTCGGATAGTTATTTAAAACACGAGTACGCTGCGTATCTGTTTTTAGCGGTTGAATATCCACATTTGCTATCGCCCCTCGGTAGCCATGACGGCTATCGTATTCAAGTAAACCTAGGCGAGTGGCTCGAGTGGCGGCGCGCTGTAAGCGGCTATCTACGGTGGTGATGACACTGAAATTGTCTGTATAGATGCGTGGCCCTAAGCGCGACTCTAATTCTTGTCGCACCATTTCAGATAAATAGGGTGCATCTAGATCAACACCATACCCGTGTAATAAAGTTTCAACAGGGGCATGTTCAGCTTGGCTGCGTTCGGTAGTACTGATGTAATTTAATTCATGCATGCGTCGCAGCACATAACTACGGCGCGCTTTAGCTAGCACGGGATTGGTAATTGGATTTTCTCGTGAAGGCGCACGCGGTAGACCGGCAATCAAGGCGCTTTCAGCTAGCGTTAATTCATTCACTGGCTTGCCGAAATAGACTTCAGCGGCAGCACCGACGCCGTAAGCGCGCTGCCCAAGAAAAATTTTATTTAAATAGAGCGTCAGAATTTCCTGTTTAGTGAAGGCATGTTCGATGCGCCATGCGCTGATCATTTCTAGGGCTTTGCGTTTATAGCTGCGTTCTGGCGACAGGAACATGTTACGTGCCAGTTGCATCGTGATGGTGCCGCCACCCTCGCGTTTTGCGCCGCTGCTTAAGTTAACCAGCAGTGCGCGCATCAAGCCCGGGTAATCGATACCATTGTGTTGAAAGAATTGATCGTCTTCCGCGGCAAGGAAGGCCTCAATGATTTGCGGTGGCAGTTCCTCGTAGGTGAGGGGAATTCGGCGTTGTTCGCCAATTTGAGCCAGCAATTTGCCATCGCGGGTATAGATACGCAGCGGAACCTGCAAACGTACATCACGGAGTGCCGCCACGTCGGGTAGGTCAGGGCTTAGGTACTGGATGACCCCAGCAAGCCCAATCACTGCTCCAGTAATCATCAGGATCAGCCCAACCGCCAGCCACCGGAATAAGCGTCTAAGAGGAGATGAAATCACGAAGTTATTCCTAAGTGCCTGTTGTCGTTGAGATATTAACTCCTATCGCCTAATATGGAGTTAATCAGTGCGCCTGTGGATGGGGTCGGTTTTAGACCATAACCCATTGATTTAACAGCATTCGGCCAGAAAGGGTGAATTGACTCACATTATATGGCTATCGCTGCGGTTATATTGGACATCGGATTTTATTCTGTATTTGCATGAATGAGTAAAAGCTGAAAACCACATTTAGGACAATTGAGTGTTTTTTAAATCCAAAACAAGACCGCTGATCGGTCTTGATATCACTACTTCATCAATCAAGCTCATCGAAATCAGCATGAGTGGCGGACAGTATTGTGTCGAATCTTTTGCTGTCGAGCCGACACCGGCAAATTCAATGACTGAAAAAGCTATCATCGATCCGGTGGTGATTGGCGAGGCAATCAAGCGCGTGGTCAGGCGGTCGGGGACACGCTGTAAAGAAGCGGCGGTGGCTATCAGTGGCGAGGCGGCCATTACCAAAATTATCCAAATGCCCGGCAATTTGTCTGAAGTTGAGTTGGAAGATCAAGTCGATCTGCAAGCAGATCAGTACATTCCGTATCCCATGGAAGAGGTCAGTTACGATTTTGAAGTCATCGGGCCCTCGGTTAAAGAGCCCCAGATGAATGATGTATTGCTTGTCGCTACTCGCACAGAAAACGTTTCACAGCGCGTATCTGCTTGTGAACTAGGCGGGCTGCAAGCCAAAGTGGTTGATGTCGAGCCCTTCGCGCTCGAAAAGTCCTGTCGGTTAATGACCCACCAAATGCCTGCAGGCGGTATTGGGCAGGTGGTTGCGGTGGTGGATTTTGGTGCCAGCAGCACGACATTCAGCGTGCTCAGTGATTTGCGAGTGATTTATACCCGTAGTTTTGCTTTTGGCGGGCAGCAACTCACTGAAGAAATTATGCGCACTTATGGGTTGAGCATGGAAGATGCTGGCCGAGGCAAGAAAGAAGGCGGCCTACCAGCCAACTATCAGTCGGACGTGCTCGATCCATTTATTGATGATATGTACCAGCAAGTTGCGCGCTCGATGCAGTTTTATCTAGCCTCTGGTACCGCGCGCGTTCGCCCCAGCATGATCTTAATCTGTGGCGGCTGTGCAAACATTCCTGGCGTGGCAGAGTTGATCAGTAGTCGGTTAGGTATTCCAGCCGAGCGCGGTAATCCTTTAGGCGCGATGAAGCTTGGGGTACGCGCTAGAAATCAGAATGTCATCAATAAAGAATCAGCAGCGATGTTAACGGCATGTGGCTTAGCGTTAAGGAGTTTTGACTGATGCCACGCATAAACTTGCTTCCATGGCGCGAAGTTGAGCGCACCCGTCTACGCAAAGAGTTTTTTTCAGCCGCACTCGCGGCCGTATTGATTGGTGTACTTGCTGCGCTAGTAATTAGATGGCAATACGGATCGATGATTAATCAACAGAAGGCACGTAATCAATATTTAACCGACCAGATCAAGCAGCTTGATGGACAGATTTCAGAAATCAATGACCTAGAACAACGAAAAACCGCATTGCATTCACGCATTAAAGTCATCGAACAGTTGCAACAAAGCCGTCCAGAGGTAGTGCATATCTTTGATCAATTGGTGCGCTTATTGCCTGAAGGCGTGTATCTGACTGAAGTGACCCAAACCGACCGCCGTATTCAGATTAAAGGCATCGCTGAGTCTAGTAGCCGTGTCTCGACGTTTATGCGCAATATCGACGCATCAGAGTGGTTAGAAAGCCCTTCGCTAGAAATTATTGAAGCTAAGGGCACTGCTGAGGCGGGGTCTAATTTTACTCTCTATGCCAATCAAGTCGCATTGGAAGAGAGCGCAGACGCTGTCAATAAAGGAAATAAGAACAAGGAGCGGAGCTAAATGCAGAATTTGTTAGAACAATTACGCGGTCTAGATCCGAACGATCCTAGTCGTTGGCCTTTGGCAGTTAGGTTGGGTTCTGTGTGCTTAGTGTTTGTGCTGGCGGCAGGCATATTTAGCTACCTGTTGGCGATCAAGACCCAAGGCCCAGAGCTGACCAGTGCGCAAGCTGAAGAACAAACTTTACTCTCCGAATTGGAAAGTAAGGCACGTAAAGCAGTGAATTTGAAAATTTATACTGAACAATTGAAGCAGATGCAGGACACATTCGGCACTATGCTTCGTCAACTGCCTGACAAGACCGAAGTGCCTAGTTTGCTCGTTGATATTTCCCAAACTGGCATAGGTGCCGGATTACAAGAGAAATTGTTTCAGCCTGGAGCAGAAGCTAAGAAAGACTTTTATGCTGAGCTACCTATAAGAATTAGATTGACGGGGAGTTATCATGCCATCGGCAGTTTTGTCAGTGGTATCGCGGCATTACCACGAATCGTTACCCTGCATGACTTTCATGTGGTGCCAGTTGCAGGCAAGGGCGGATCGTCTGATCAATTGCAGATAGATCTCACTGCAAAGACTTATCGCTACCTTGATGATGCAGAGCAAGCAGCTATTGCTGCTGAGCAGCGTAAAAATAAAAAGAACAACTGAAGGACTAGACTGTGAAGATGAAAGCCATCACTTTAAATAAAGACGCCAATGCCAGTACCGTCGGCATTGGACGTATCTCGGCGATGTTGATGCTGAT
>CANGFV010000065.1 GCA_947453225.1 Pseudomonadota bacterium | reverse complement strand
ATTGATTATTTTCCCCGTAGCAAGCAGCAGCAGCTTCTATCTTCAGCGTTGGCATCAATTACCTGCGTTAATCTCTTTAGATTCTACAGCTGGGTACCACTTTCTACATGCGGGCAACTCAACTGCCACACTCTCGTCTATCCCCACATCATGGAATAGAGCACCTAACGAGACCGCACTGCTGATCTCACCACATAACGAAGGCCGATGGGCTGGAGTCACTCTTGAAGAACCAACACCCAACTGGAGCGCCTACTCTTATTTGGTGCTGGATCTGATCAATCCGAATGAAACTCCGTTGGAACTAAATTTACGTATTGATGACCGCAAGCATAATCAAGAATTTGACGATCGCTTTAATCACGCACTGAACATCCCTAGACATACGCGCATCAGTATAAAAATCTCGCTAAACGAAATAGCACATGGACCGCAAGCACGTCAGCTCGATACCAAGGACATCAATAAACTTGTGCTATTCGAAGATCTTCAAAGCCACAGCCTACCTTTCTATCTTTGCGCAATGCGGCTCGAATAGCACTGAGATCAACCGGCAATAAATCGCCTCGCACGTTGTAAACGAGCCAAGGTCAGCGAGCATCCTAAAAGCTCTACGGTCGTATCAATTGGCGGTGAAACTCCGCTACCGCACGCCGCTACACGCAGGGGCTGAGCTACCTTACCCATACCCACTGCAAACTGCGCAGAAACCGCCGTAATGACTTCATGAATGGCCACAGCCTTCCATTCAGGCAAGGCCTGCAATGACTGAATCAACCCATCCAGAATCGGTAAAGCTTCTGCGGTGAGATTCTTCTTTGCTGCTTTTTCTTCGTAAGCATCAAATTCACGGAAGAAGTATAGTCCCGTCTGCGCCATCTCCTTCAAAGTTTTGGCGCGCTCACGCAAAATATTTGCCACGCCTTCTAATAGAACCTGATCTTCTGTTTGCACCCCAAGCAGGGCTAACTGCTCACGTAGTCCTGCTGCTAACGCAGAAACCGGCGCCTGCATAATGTGTTGCTGATTTAACCACAGCAGCTTTTCTGGATTGAATGCGGAGGCTGATTTATTGACATCCTTAATATCAAAATACTGAATCATTTCATCAAGCGTGAAGACTTCCTGATCACCATGCGACCACCCCAGACGCACAAGATAATTCAGCAACGCACTGGGTAAATAACCTTCTTCTTGGTACTGCAGCACACTCACCGCCCCGTGACGCTTAGATAACTTAGCGCCATCGGCACCAAGAATCATCGGCAAATGCGCATACACCGGCGGCGTAGCTCCGAGGGCACGCAGCATATTAATCTGACGCGGCGTGTTATTAAGATGATCATCACCACGCATTACATGCGTAATCTGCATATCTGAATCATCCACCACCACACAGAAGTTATAGGTGGGCGTACCATCACTGCGGGCGATGATCAGATCATCTAATTGTGTATTTTCGAAAACCACTCGACCATGCACCTGATCATCAACCACCACTGCACCATCAAGCGGGTTCTTGAAACGAACCACATACGGCACATCATCGCGATGCTCGGCACAGTCACGACAGCGGCCGTCATAACGAGGGTTCTGCTTTTCAGCCATCTGCTTGGCACGTAGTGCATCAAGTTCTTCCTTGGTGCAATAACAACGATAAGCCTTGCCTTCAGCTAACCACTGATTTATCACTTCACGATAACGATCCATGCGACGCGTCTGATAATACGGCCCCTCATCCGCCTTCAGCCCTAACCACTGCATACCATCCAAAATAACCTGCGTGGCTTCATCGGTAGATCGCTCACGATCGGTGTCTTCAACGCGCAGAATGAACGTGCCGCCGTGATGCTTGGCATACAACCAAGAAAATAGCGCCGTACGCACGCCACCAATATGCAGCATGCCAGTAGGACTTGGGGCAAAACGGGTTCTGACGGTCATGGAGATTGTGTGCTCTGCGTAGGCCGAGGAGGTTAGCCGGAATTCAGCAAGACATCCTCATCCAAGATGCCGGGCTGAAGCCCGACCACCACAGAAAAGTTTGGTGGGCGGTACAGGATTTGAACCTGTGACCCCTGCCGTGTGAAGGACGGAATTAAGGACGTCTTGGGTTGATAACATACTGAAATATATAGACTTGTATTCCTAACTTATCCTAGGATATCCCCATATGTTTAGGATACTTTTAGGATACTAAAAATGACGATCACCACCGTTGACGCCCGTGCGAAGTTAAAACCTCGTCGAGCCCCTTATTGGCATAAGCTCTCGTCGGGAAAGCATCTAGGATACCGTAAAATGAAGTCATCTAGTGAGGGCACTTGGCTAGCCCAAGCATACGATGATGTCACCCATAAACAAATGAGAAAAAGCCTTGGCTCATTCGATCACCTCCCGGCAAGTAAACAATTTGATGAAGCAATCACTGCAGCCAGCGATTGGTTTGAACACATCAAATTGGGGGGGGATACAAAAATTATTACCGTCTCCCAAGCATGCCAGCAATACGTTAATCATTTAAGAACTGAACGACCAAAAACAGCCTCTGATGCTGAGGCAAGATTCCGACGATGGATTTACAGCAACAAAGTAGGACCTATCGAACTACCAAAACTCACTGATCGTCACATAAAAGCATGGCGAAAATCCCTAAGCGAAGAACCAGTCGTGATCAACCCATTTGCCGAAAACCCAAAGAGTCGCACTCGGACTCCCTCCAGCGTCAACCGAGACATGACGGCACTTCGTGCGGCGCTAAATTATGCTCACAAGGAAAGATCCGTAACTACAGACATGGCTTGGCGATTTGCTTTGACCCCAAATAAAAATGCAAATGGTAGACGCGAAAGTTATCTTGATCGCGATCAGAGGAGGTCACTTATTAATGAATCGCCGACTGATCTGGCGGCGTTCCTTACAGGCCTGTCATTAGTCCCCGTCAGACCCGGAGCTTTAGCTCAATTAGTTGTGTCACACTTCGATCGTCGGCTTGGGGTGTTAATAATCGGGAAAGATAAGGCGGGAAGCTCTCGAAAAATCAAACTCCCTCTTCAGACATCAGAATTTTTCACAATACATTGTCGGGGGAAGTTACCGACAGCGCCCCTACTTTCAAGGGAAAATGGAACAGCATGGAATAAAGATAGCTGGAAAAAACCCATAAAGACTGCTGGAATTAGAGCAAAGCTTGGATCCGGTATAACCGCATATACATTGCGCCATAGCGTAATCACTGATCTTGTTACCAATGGTCTTGATTTACTGACGGTCGCACAACTTAGTGGGACCAGTGTGCTTATGATCGAAAAACACTATGGGCATCACCGCGCAGATCTCGCTGCAACGGCTCTAGCTGGACTATACCTATAAATATGATAAATAAATCTCAAAGAAATAATCAAATAACTACTAATAATGCTCTACGCGTCAAAGTTTTTACCGATAAAGCAAGCAAGGAAAAACTTTTGAAGGCCTACGATTTTATCAGGAAAGTTTCTGAAGCATTTCACGCTACAAGACCAAAAGAGCCTGCACACTCAAACAACGAACCCACAATAGGACTCCTGAGTAAATCTTATTCAGATTACATGGAATATATCGACGATTTAAACAAGTGGAGAAATTCAATTACTGAGGAACTGACAAAAATATCCCACCCCAAATCAGAAATTTCTAGCGCTCTAGGTAATCAAAATGTCAAAGAAATATTCAATATCTTAGAACGTCAGGCTAAACGTAGAAAAGATCGCTTCGCTCATGAGATGGCGCCGCTAGAACTCTTAGAGGTTTTTGTAGATGCGCTATTAAACTACTATGTGCTATCTCAGGACACTAAATTCATAAAATACCCAACAAAGTCTAACTGGCAGAGCACCATAGATGCGGTAAGCTGCCTAATTAACGAAATAAACAATGGCATCCCCCTTTACTTAGTAGGCTCAAGAATCAATATGTTCGATTTATCTTTAGCCAAACTGAAATTACTCAAGAAAGAACTAAAAGACACAGCAAAACGCACCCCCAAGAAACACACGGATCAATACCTAACCGAAAGACAGGCGTGTCGTTATTTTGTGCACAGGCTATGTCACAACTTTAGTGGTGTTGCGCCTCCTGCAATCGTTATAAAATTCTGTGAATTAATTAACTACGAATCGGAAAAAGTCGAGCGTTTATATATAAAACAATGGACAAATGAACTCTTAAATAAAACCACTTAATACCTGCCAGATTTTCTATATAAATCACACAAAAGTGGCAGCTATGGAATTTCATTCTAGCCCTTAGATTAAGCGTACCCAAATGATTTGCTCTGGTTAATTTCCAGAGAGGAGTACGCGAATGAGAATTTTACGTTTAGATGAGACCCTAGCCCGCACAGGGGACACTCGATCCCCCCACTATTCAAAAGTTTCGTCAGGGCACTTCACTCAACCGGTAAAACTCGGCGGTCGCCGCGCATGCGGCTGGCCTCAGGATGAGGTTGACGCAATTGTCACAGCACGTATAGCAGGCGCAACCGACAACGACCTAACTGCCCTTGTTAAAAAACTTCATGCAAATCGCAGTCACAGGTTTTTAGAACTTCTTAGATCACTAGAAAAAAACAGCAGGGAGAAGTGACAAGCGCTCACAACCCCTAAACCAATTTCCGTGGGCTGTTCTAAAGCGATTTCGAGCATGCCTACAGAATAAACCAAGGCTCACCCGAGTCATTTTTTTGTAATTCAACCCTTCTAAAAGGAAACTTTTATGATCGACATAACTGAAAACCGGATCCCAGAATCACTATCAAGCGGTATTGATATAGATTCTTTGAGATTACCGACCAACTATGCATCGGCGGTACAGGTGGAAACTCTTTTAGTCACCGTACGTGTTGGAAAACCCCCAAAGACAACTTTCTTCAGGACGCACACAGACCAAAATATGGTGTTCCCGTGCTATTTATATGAGCAGAAAGAGCCTCAGCAAGAGTCCTACATCGTTTTACCGTCTGTAGTTCCAATACTTCGCGAGCATATCAAGCCAACTTGTTTATATACCTGTATTGATAGGAACAATGTGGTTTTCCTGATGCCAGTGACCTTGCCTGATGAAAATGGGGAAAGACATAGCGCACATGAAGAGCGCCAGTTTGCCGCTGAACATGCCAAAGAACACTGGACTCGTATTTCGTGGAACAAGAACCAACAGCGCTATCAGGTTGAAAAAGCCAGAGGCTCTTTAGCTGATCCAATCTGGCCCAATGTCAGCATTGATGAGCTAATAGAAATTGCATTTCGTAACAAAATCATCAAGGGTGCTGATCACCCTGTGGTGCAGACATTACAGGGCCTAATCTGATGGACTTTAGTAACTTTACCGACGGAATCTACGCAATAGATTTTGAGTTCAGACCTTCACACGGACGTGAAGGTAATTTGCCGGATACGGTCTGTTTAGTAGTTACAGAGGTCACTCAGGCGGCCACCTACCGGTACTGGTGGGATGAACTGAGACTGATGTCGTCCCCGCCTTTTCCAATTGGCGCCAAAGCCTTGTTGGTGACTTGGTTCGGGAGTGCCGAAATGGACTGCATGCAGTCATTACGCTGGGCGTTACCATTAAACCATCTGGATCTTTATGCTGAGTTTAGGTGTTTGACTAACCAGCATCACGAACTTCAGAAAAACAGCCTAATTGATGCACTTAACTACTATCAGTTGCCCACGATTGGTCACGGACACAAGGAGGAAATGCGTTTACTTATTTTGAACGGAGGTGGCAACACTCCAGAAGAACGTGACGCAATACTCGACTACTGCGAATCTGATGTCGTGGCTACCGTGGCGCTATTCAATAGGATGAGGTGCATTCTAGACCTACCTAGAGCATTACACCGCGGGCGCTATATGAAGGCGGTGTCTAGGATGCAACACATAGGGACCCCCATTGACCTGCCACTACTTGAACTACTCCGATCTCAATGGACCATACTTCAGGATCAGCTCATTCAAGAAATCGATCAAGAATTCAACGCTTTTGAGGGTCGGACCTTCAAGGTCGACAAGTGGGAGCAATATCTTCATAAAAACGACATTGCGTGGCCTCGTCTGGACTCAGGCAAGCTTGATTTGAAAGATGAAACTTTCGATCTTATGGCTAAAATTTACCCTGCAGTCGAACGGATGCGTAATTTGCGTCGTTCGCTGTCTGAAACACGAGTCCACGACCTATATGTAGGTGAGGATGGGCGTAATCGCTGCTTACTCTCCCCCTTCAAATCTAAAACAGGTCGAAATCAACCCTCAACTACCAAGTTCATCTTTGGCCTACCTTCGTGGTTCAGAGCATTAATTCGACCACAAAAAGGCTGGGGACTCGCCTACGTTGACTGGAGTCAGCAGGAGTTTGGAATTGCTGCAGCCTTATCGGGTGATGAGGTAATGAAGGAGGCCTATCACAGCGGGGATCCTTATCTGGCATTTGCCAAACAGTCTGGCGCTGTCCCTCCCGAAGCCACCAAGCAGAGCCACAAAGCAGAACGAGACCAATTCAAAGCCTGTGTATTGGCAGTTCAGTACGGAATGGGCGAAGACAGTCTGGCCTTACGTATCAATCAACCTGTAGCCAAGGCCAGATATTTGCTCCGGCTACACAATCAAACTTATTCCGTCTTTTGGAAGTGGTCAGATAGCGCCGTCAACGAGGCCGTGCTCAATGGCAAGTTATGGGCTGGTTTCGGCTGGTTTATGCACACAGCCGGTCACGTCAATGAACGCAGCCTAAGAAACTTTCCAATGCAGGCGACTGGGGCCGAGATTTTACGTCTTGCGTGTATCTACATCACTGAAGCAGGAATTCGAGTATGTGCTCCAGTACACGACGCATTACTCATCGAAGCTCCCCTGGAGGATTTGGATCGACAGATTGAGATAGCCCAGGCTTTGATGGCTCAGGCAAGTCGAGATGTACTTAATGGATTTGAATTACGCAGTGAGGCAGACGTAATTCGTTACCCCGAACGTTATTTGACCGACAAGGGTCGTCCAATGTGGGAGCGGGTAATGGAAATGTTAGGACGACCCGATCAAATAGACCTCAGTCAGACTGACGTAACTACCTGTGGCGACTAACCTGCCCCGTGCATTCTTATATGAATAATATTATTAAATCTTTAAATACAGGCTTTACTGATCTGGAGATAGTAAGTGTTCCTGTACCCAATAGAAAGCGTGTAGTTAATCAATCACTACCCAAAAAACACTTCATTAAAGGGCCTATATATCTAGATTGGATAGGCCATGCAGCAAAGTTAACCGGCAAAGCCCTGAACCTCGCTCTAGCCATACATTGGCTACACGGAATGAATAAAGGCAAGGCATTTAAGATTACACAAAATGCATTAACAAAATTCGGTTTATCCAACGATGCCTACTTAGATGGCCTTCGTAAATTGGAAAAAGCTGGATTAGTCGCGGTAGTACGTAAACCAGGGCAACGAGCCCTAATTACGGTGACTTTATGAGTCTAGGGACACAAGGCCTGTTGATTACCATGCAAAGTTGACCCGGGATTTTCATCTAAAATTGACCCGCCTTTGCTGATCTGAGTTTACTCAATTTTCTGTGGATAAGTGCCTTTGTTCTGGATTTCCTCCATTCTTGGGTTGACGTGATTTTCTGGTGTGAGTGGCCGTGCTGTGCTTGAAGCGCCACGACTCATTGCCAGTTTCTACGATGTGACAGTGATGCGTCAGTCGATCCAGCAGAGCGGTAGTCAGTTTTGCATCACCGAACACACTGGCCCATTCACTGAAGCTCAGATTGGTTGTAATCATCACACTGGTTCGCTCATAGAGCTTGGACAGCAGATGGAACAACAAGGCACCACCTGACTGACTAAATGGCAGATAGCCCAGCTCATCAAGGATCACCAGATCGACATGCGTGAGCCGATAGGCGATCTGCCCCTGTTTACCTTGGGCCTTTTCCTGTTCCAGTGCGTTGACCAGCTCGACTGTTGACAAGAAGCGTACTCGTCGATGATGTCGCTGGATGGCCTCGACTCCGAGCGCAGTGGCCAGATGAGTTTTGCCGGTACCAGGACCACCGATGAACACTACGTTCTGAGCCGTATCGAGGAACTCGGCTGTATGCAAACGGCGGATCAGCACTTCATCAACTTTGGTTTGTGTGAAGTCAAAACCAACCAGATCCCGATGCACCGGGAACCGGGCCGCTTTCATCTGATAGGCCAGTGACTTTACTTCACGCTCGGCCATCTCAGCGGACATCAGTTCACTCATGAAGTGTTCTGGATTGAACTCCCGGTGGCGCGCCTGTGCAATCAGCTCCGGCCAGCTGTGAGCCATACCATAGAGCTTGAGTGCCTTCAGGCGTAGCTGGATGTCATTCGACATGACAGACCTCCGCAGTACGCAAACCGTCATAGCGCTGCACATCGGCCTGGGGCTCTTCTTCCAGGATCAACGTAGTGGCAATGGTCTGCGTTGTCATCACAGCCCCTTTCAAACGGGCTAATACATTGAGCACATGCTCACTACTCGGGCGACCTGACTCCAATGCCAGCTCGACGGCCACTTGTACCGCTTCGACCCCATGCATCGGCACTGCAGCCAATACCTGTGCCATGACCCGATCACCACCCACATGTCGTAACAAGTGTTGCCGCAACTGCAAGAACGGTTCGGGCATGCCGGTAAAGGGCGCACCATTGCGCAATGCACCAGGTTTGCGTTCCAGCAAGGGTATGTAGTGCTGCCAGTCATACAGCGTCTGGTCGCGCTCAAAGCTGCGCACATGTCGCGCCACCTCCTGTCCGTCCGCAATCATCACCAACTCACTGGGATAGACATGCAGACTTAGCAGGTGATGCGCATGCTCACTCGGTACGCTGTATCGATTACGCTGATAAGACACCAGCGCGGTGCTCGAGACCCGTACACTGTGTTCTACGTAACCATCAAAAGAACGCGGCAGCGGCATCAGATGACCCTGCTCATGTTCCAGCACATCACTCAGGCTTAATTGTGGCCAGTCCGGATGCCGCATATCGTGCCAGGACGCTTGGCATTCCGTGGCTAACCAGTCATTGAGTGCAGCCAGAGAAGCCCAGTGCAGTCGCATTGCAGCCTGCCACAACTGTCGACGCCGATCCTGCACATTCTTCTCAACGATACCTTTTTCCCAGCCGGCAGCACGATTACAAAACTCCGCTTCAAACAGGTAGTGACTACACATAGCCTGGAACCTTGCATTCACTGTGCGCTCCTTGCCTCGCCCCACCTTATCAACGGCCGTCTTCATATTGTCGTAGATGCCACGCCGGGGTACGCCGCCAAAGGCAACAAATGCGCGAGCATGCGCATCAAATAACATCTCGTGACTCTGTGTCGGATAAGCCACCAGCCAGAACACACGACTGGCAGCCAGCTTTATATGCGCCACTTCCAAGCGGTGGCGTAATCCACCAATCACTGCGTACTCACAGCTCCAGTCAAACTGAAACGCTTCGCCCAGCTCAAATTTGAGCGGCACATAGCCAGGTCGATTCGGTAACGTCGCCTGATCCTTGCGCCAGTGCCGAACATACGACGCGACCCGGCCATACCCACCGGGATACCCCTGTGCCTGTAATAACTGGTACAACACGCGTGCTGTACGACGCTCACGCTTGGCACGGTGGCTGTCTGTCTGCAGCCAAGTTTGTAGTTGTGCCTTATAAGCATCCAGAATGCTCGGCATCACCCGCACCGGGTAACGCGGCTGCGTCATGCCTTCCTGTCTCAACCAGGTCCGTATCGTGTTTCGGCTCAATCCCGTACGACGGGCAATCTCACGTACCGAAATCTGCTCGCGGAATTTCATCCGCCGGATCTTCGCTAACATACCCATGGTCATCACTCCAACTTCCCCCTGCTCAAATAATGAGCAGGGTAGCGCTGATACCTGGGTCAATTTTCGATGGCAATTACCCCATTAAGTGGGTCAATTTTGGACGGTCCGCAACAACCGGTGATTAAAAAGCGCAAAGACATAATAATTCCGCACAATGCGTGAAGCACAGATAACAAGGAGTATTGTATTAACGAGGTGATCCGCTAAAGGAGGCAGTGATTATTGAATCCTCCAAGTACCTTACCACCTAACAAGGACGGGT